>JAFGQY010000010.1 GCA_016935395.1 Parachlamydiales bacterium | reverse complement strand
ATTTTTTTTAAATTACTTAATTCAATTACTTCATCAATCTAAAACCATCCTTGTATCGTTTTAAATAATATTTAATAAAAAATATTTTTTTAAAAAAAATGTAAACTGGTAAAGTAAATGTAATTCTAATGGTAGATTAAAATAATGAACAAAACAAAAACAATTTCCATTCTTGGCCTTTTCATATGGTTTTTAGGTATCTTATTTTATTTTTATGAATGCTTTTTGAGAGTTTACACAAATACTATTGCTGACAATATTATGTTAGATCTGAAAATAAATGCTGAGCAGTTTGCTTTAGTAGGATCTGCATATTTTATTTCTTATGCTTTCATGCAGATACCTGTCGGAATTTTGATAAATAAATTTGGTGTTAGAAAACTACTTATCGTTGCTTGTATTTTTTCATCAATAGGTGTTTTTTGGTTTGGGATTTCAAATGAACTTTTTTCAGCTATTATCGCAAGATTTTTAATGGGATTTGGTTCTTCTTTTGCTTTTTTATGTTTATTGGTTTTAGCTTTAAACTGGTTTCCTAAAAAACATTTTGGTTTTTTTTCAGGGCTTTCTCAATTTTTAGGTGCAATAGGACCTCTTCTTGCTGGAGCTCCTTTAGCATTACTTATGAAAGAAGTAAATAACAACTGGAGATTAATTTTCTTATGGCTTGGAGTTGTTGGACTATTATTAGCTTTAATTTATTTACTTTTTATTAAAAACAAACCAAAAGCCAAGGAAGAGTTAATATTTTTAGAAATACCTAAAAAAATAAAAAGCAATGTCTTTTCCCTTTTTAAAAATATTCAAATTTTATGGATAGTACTTTACACAGCAATCATTTATGCACCTATGGCCGTTTTCGGAACCTTTTGGGGAACTTTATACCTTCAAAGTAAAAATTTCGATAAACAAACATCAGCTTTTATTATTTCCATGATCTGGATAGGGCTATCTGTAGGATCTCCTATAATTGGTAAAATATCCGATTCCAGTAAAAGAAGATTGCCCTGCTTAATTTTTACATCTTTCATCGGTATTGTCTTTTCATCATTTTTAATTTTTTTCCCTATTGAAAATAAATTGATCTTAATTTTATGTTTTCTGGGAATTGGCATAGCTAGCTCCGGTCAAATTTTATCTTATGCAACTATAGTAGAGAATGTATCATCAAAACTTAGAACTACTATTATGGGACTAAATAACACTTTTCAAATGCTTTTTGCAGCCATTATTCCAACTTTTATAGGAGCTATAATACACACAGAAAAACATACCGGGATACTTTCTTATGCAACTAAAGATTTTACTAAAGGACTTTCGATAATACCTCTTCTATATTTAATCTCATTTTTGATAGCTACTTTTGGGATAAAAGAAACCTTTTGCAGATCCCAACATGAAATCCATTTCATTAACAAGAATTAAAAGGACAATATTTTACTCTATTTTTTTATCATTCCTGTAAAAAAAATCTTTATCCCTCAAAATTATAATACCAGCAATTATAAATAATAATATTGTCTGTATTATTTTTGTAAATTGAGTAGAGCTAAGTGTTTGCTCAGAAAAAACAACTATTATATGAAAAACCATTAATAAAATTATGCTTCTATTATTTTTGAAATAAACCCAGTTCATGATAAGTGCAAGAGGCAGCACGCTTACAAAAAAATTAATTGCATAAATAGGATTTTGTTCCCATAAAGAATGGTGATAATAGCCTTTGATAAAAAATGCAGGAAAATGCCAAAAAGCCCATAAAATACCAAAAAAAATAGAAGTTTTTAAAACATTGAATTTGCTACGTAAACTATCAACTCCGTATCCTCTCCAGCCCATCTCTTCAAATATTGGAACTAAAGCGGCTATTAACAAGCTTAAGACAACCTGGCTTTTTATAATTGAAAATGAATTTGTTAATTCTAACTGCTCTATTGGCTCATTAAAAAAAGTGGATATAAGTATTGCTAAAACAATTGATAAAGGCATAATAAAAAAAACAAAGGGAAGAAATTTTACATTAATTCTTTTTAGCTGAAAAATTCTTTGAAAAAAATCTTTTCGCAATCGATTGTCTGAAATTCCAAACATGATTTGAGCTGAAAAAAATGGACCTAATGATCCTAAAGTCATTAATATGATATAATGCATTCTTGCATTTTGATTTTGATAGCTTAAATATGCGAGTAAAAATAGTGGTATCCAGGTAAATATATAAGCCATCAAAAAAAAGTTTAGCGGCTTGTATTTTATTTTTATTATCTTATACATAATTTCTCTTCTTTATCATTTTTAATCTAAAAATAGATTGGGTTTAACACCTTTATCTTTTAAATAAACAGTTTTTTATTAAAAATCACCAATACAATGCAGGATGAAATTAATAATATTCCCCCTCCAACATACATAGAAGATTCAGGGGCTATTCCAACAAAAAAACCGGCTATTAAAGCGCTTACAGAATAAGCAGCTGTATTTACTGACCCGAATAAACCTAGAGTTTCACCTTGAATGTCTGCAGATACATTATTTGAAATAATGGTTGTTATAGTCGGCCCTAAAAAAGCTGCAAAAAAACTAAAAATTAATACAAAAAGTATCAGCCAATAAAAATTAGGATAAAAAGGAATGGACAAGATAGAGCATGCCGCTATCAAACTACTTATCCAAAAAAGTGTTTCATATTTGAATTTCGATAAAAAAGGACGTATTAACAATCCTGAACTTAAAGCAAATAATCCCCCCATTGATCCATAAAAAATTCCAACATCCGCTGATGAAAACATAAATTTTTTAATTAAAAATACTGGTGCAAAATCCATGAAATATGTCCAACCAAAATTGGTGAAAAATGAGCATAAGAAAAATATTCTAATTGTTTTTATGGTAAATGCCTTTTTAAGATTTTTTAGACCTGAGACAAAACTTACTGTTTTATTAAAAAATTTAACTAAAGTTTCCTTGAAAAAAACAACCGCCAGTATCAAGTTTAATAATGTAACTACAAATGAAAAAGCAAATGGAAAGCTAAAGCTAATAATAGATAAAGCGCCTCCAATAAAAGGTCCCAGGGTAAATCCCGCTCCAATAGCCATGGAATAAAGCCCGAAATTCTTTGCTTTTTTCTCTTTAGAACTGATGTCAGCAATAGAAGCTAAAACTATAGAGATATTTCCGGCTCCAATGCCAAGAATAAATCTTGAAACAATTAATATTGAAATGCTGGAAAATAGAATCCCAAAAATGGAAATAAAATGAGCTAATACAGTGAAAGAAAGACTTAGTAAAAGCGGTTTTTTCCTACCTTTATTATCTGAAACTGTCCCCCAAATTGAAAGAGAGAAAAATTGAGCAAATGGCATTAAACCAAAAAGTATTCCAAGAAATATCCCTCTAACTTCATTTGTAGTGCCACTAGAAAAAAAAGGGATTGATGGATCAAATAATATTTTTGAAAAAATGGGATAGACCAATCCTATTCCCATAAAATCTATGAAAGTTATTAATATTAATATAAATAATGATATTCTGTTTTTTTTATCTGAAAACACAAATGTAGCCCTTTTTAAAAGCATTAAACTTATAAATATCTTCATTAATAATTTATTTGAATAAAAAAAAGTTTATAGATTTCTATTTTGATATCTCTAAAATCCTATCTACTCTAAAAATTCTATTTTCTTTTCTTGTTGTGCAAAAAGCCTTAATTCCCAAATAAGTTTTATTTTTATAAGAAAGATTTCCTACAAACTCGGGGATAATTGTTCTTTTAGATTTTTCATCATTAGATTTTAAATAGGTGATACTAATTGGTTTTTTATCATCAATAGCCTTTTGAATGATTGAGATTTTATCTTCTTTTGATAGGGCTTTATCAGATAATTGATACTGAAATTCCGTTAAAAATTTTATAACTCTATAGTCCATAATAATATTACTTTTTTTGATAGGTTTTTTTAATTTCAAACCATCAAAATTTTTACATCTAGATAGTGCTACATAGGTTTGACCATGAGCAAATACACCTTTGGATAAGTCAACTAAGACTTTATCAAAAGTCAAACCCTGACTTTTATGAATAGTCACAGCCCAAGCT
The DNA here is from genome assembly GCA_016935395.1 of Parachlamydiales bacterium. Classification (GTDB taxonomy): domain Bacteria; phylum Chlamydiota; class Chlamydiia; order Chlamydiales; family SM23-39; genus JAFGQY01. The sequence continues at coordinate 41,763 of JAFGQY010000010.1, read as the reverse complement.
AATTTAATTGGATACTGTTCAAAACTCCCGAGGGTATTATGTTTTAATTTTTTAGATTTTTCATCAAAAATGTAGTTATATAAATTCCAATTATGTCTTCCTAGTTCAACTGTTTTGTTATCTTCAGTCTCAATAATAATTTCTTCTTCAGATATTTTAACTATTTTACCGATAGTACCGTTTACCCAATGATCAGAGTTGTTATTTAAAAACATAACCTGAGCATCTTTTTTTAATTTCAAGATACGATCTGTCGGTGCATATTTCATTTCAAAATCATCAGATATGTCAGCTTCAAAAAAATATGTCTCTCCTTCCAATTGACTGAGTTTTTGAAGATTGATTTGTTCTGCCAAAGCATTTGTAGAAGTTAAATAGATATAACCTGTATGAAGTGTATCTGATTCATCTACTTTTTGATTTAGATCAAATATCTGTTTATCGCTAACAGAGTTGTTCCTAATGCCGTTTAAGATGTCAATAAAGGTCTTATCGCTTTGGCGATATATTTTATCAAGTTCAATAAAATCAAACTCATTTAAAGCATTTTTCATAACTTTTGATGAGAAAAAAAATGGTGTTTCATAAAAGGTATCAAAATGTTTTTTTTCATCTTTTGTAACTACAGGCGGGAGTTGATAAAGATCTCCGATAAAGATCATTCTAATGCCACCAAAGCTTTTTTTTGATTTTAAAGCCATTTGCAAAAACTGATCCATACAGTCCAAAAGATCCGCTCTTACCATTGAAATTTCATCTATTATGATCGAATCCAGCTTTGAATAAATTGAGTCTTTTTTTATTTTTCTTCCAAGTCTTCTGGCAGAGTCTATTGTCACATTCGTTTTAAATTTACAAAAGGAGTGAATGGTTTCACCTTTGATATTTAAAGCTGCAACTCCGGTAGGAGCTATAACAGCTACACTTTTTTTAGTGTTATCCACAAAGAAAGACAAAAGTGTAGACTTACCTGTGCCGGCTTTGCCGGTTATAAAGATATTATTATTAGATTCTTCTAGAATATCTAAAGCTTTTTTAAAGGTTGGATCAAACTGAACTTTCATAATTTAAATTTGTTTTTTTACTAAAACCTTAACCTGTTTTAGAGTTTTATATATAGTTTTAAAGATCTTTTTGTTTTTCTACAATCCAGGCTATCTAACGTATCACATATTTCCTAATATCTCTTTTTTCTTTAACTTTTTATTGATAAAATTGTTAAAAAAAAAATTAAAATTTTTTATCCAGATAACATTCCAAAGGTAATCCTTTCATCAATAGTTCTGTGATACATTTATTGCAAGATATGCAAAAAGCTTTTCTAAGATCATTATTTTTCCACCTTTTTATTAAATAAGGTTCTCTAATTAAAGGGCGACAAAGCCCAATAAAATCGGCTTCATTGTTTTCTATTATTGATTTGATAAATCCAAATGATCTTAATCCCCCGGTTATCACAACAGGTATCGAAACTAATTTTTTAATCTCGATGCACCAATCTTTATAATATCCTTCATCTTTTTCTGAATTAATTAAAGTTCGCATACAAGTCCCCTGCCAGCCATTTAAATCCTGCAAGCCCTGACTTATTTCTAGTGCATCATATCCAAACTCAGCAATTTTTAATGCAATCTTTTTGCCTTCTTCAAATTTTAACCCTTCAGTAAAAGCATCTTGAACCCCCAGTTTTATTAAAACAGGATAATCATTACCTACTTTTGCTCTAATTGCTTTGATAATTTCAAAATGGACTCTTGTGCGATTTTCTATCGAGCCTCCCCATTTATCTTTTCTTTTATTCATTAAGGGAGATAAAAAATGAGATAAAAAGCTTTGATGAGCAGAATGTATTTCTATTGCATCTGATCCTATCGACTTTGCTAAATGAGCCGCTTTTGCATAAAAGCTTATGATTTGTTCTATTTCTTCTTGGGTAGCTTCATGATGTTTAGAATATTTTACGTAAGGATTTTGAAAAAAAACATGCTCTTCATCTAGTAAAGAAACAGCAATTTCATCGTGATCTTTATATCCAAACCTTCCTCCAGTATCATTTACAATCTGCAAGGCAATTTTTCCACCTTTATCATGAATTGCTTCAATTACATCTTTCCAAGATAGAATTTCATCAAAAGTTTGTCCTCCTGAAATAATTAAACCAACTTCTCCTTCAGCTACTTTAGAGAATCTTTCAATCCTAGTTTTTGTATCGCAGTTATCATTTGCAGCTGCCATGATAAAACGATTTTTTAACAAAAGACTATTTATTTTTGAATTTTCAAATAAATTTCTCATAACCACCTATAACTTATTTAATGTTTTCTTATTTCATTCTTTTTATTAACAATGCATGTCTGAAAATGATGATGAAATAAAAAATAGATCAAAAGAAGTAAAATGGTTGCAAACAGGACAAAGGAAGCAAGTGGAATTTGATTATGAACATGAAAATAGGTGATAATGACAGCTAATAATCCCGCTCCACCTTGAGGAATTCCCACTATCATACCACCTGCAACCCCTGAATTTTCAGGAAAGCTTTCAATACCCAATGTAGCACAATTTGGTGATAGAAATCCAAATCCTATAACGAAGAAAAAAATGGGAATAGTCAAACTATAAATATCTAAGAAAAAGATAGAAAAACAAAACAAAGCTATAGCACAGATCTGCATCAAGACTATACTAAAAAATATTTTTGTTTTCATAGAAATTATATTTGAAATCACACGAGAGGCTATATTTCCTATCAAGGTGCCAATAGATAGAATAAAAAGAATCCACCCACATGCAATAGGTGAATAGCCTAACTCTTTTTGAATTAAAAAAGGAACAATGAGGAGAAAAACAATCACTGAAGCATTCGTAATTGTTAATAAAAGGATAGCTCCAATAAATTTTTTACTTGAGAGAACATATGTATAATTGCTCATAATTTTTTTAAATGTTAAATGTTTTTTTTGTGTATATACATTTGTTTCAGGAATAACAGAAATCATCAGAATTAAACTAAAAAGAGTAAACAAAAACATAAAAATAAAATTTGCTTGCCAATTAAAAAAAACACTTAAATACCCTCCTAATACAGGAGCAATTAAGGGAATAATAGCAATAATCATAAAGAAGTCGGAGATTGTTTTTATTAATTCCTTCCCTGAAAAAGTGTCACGAATCATAGCTGGACAAATACTTCCAACACTGCCAAGCCCCATTCCTTGAAAGATAAAACCAATATAAAGAAATACTATTTTTGTTGAGAAAATAGCTGTTAACAACCCAATTAAGAAAATAACTAGACCAAAACTAAGAATCTTTTTTCTCCCATAATGATCAGAAAATGGTCCATAAACAAATACAGAAAAACAAAAGAAAATTAATCCTAGGATCATTGAAAATTGAATAGCTCCAGGAGTAACATGAAAAAAAAGCGTCATTGAAGGGAAGGATGGAAGATAAAGAGAAGTATTAAATTGTGTAATAACAGTAAGTAAGAGAACAACAAATAATATTCTATTTTTCATATATCAAAATTATTACTTAGATCTAATCTTTTTATAAACGAAATAAAATTTAATAAATAGAAAAAACTCTTCTTACATAGATGCAATTAACATCATTCTATGAACATGTTATAATTGTCGATTTAAGATAAATAACTACGAATTAGAATTTTTTTTCTTAAAAAAAGCAATTTTCCACTTCCCTTTTTCCAAAAAAGCCTCAATTGTTTGCCTTTTAGCTTTATTAATCAAATTGGGATAGGAAAGATTTTTTCTTTTGGCATATTCTATAAGAGAAATAATTTCTCCACCTTCCAGGTATGCTAATCTTTTATAATAACTATTGGTAAGAGCCTTGCCGACAATTTCTTCCATGATAGTAGTTTTATTACTCCAATCAAATTCTTTAAAAGCTTCGTAATAATATTTCCTATCAATAAATTTAATATTAATCGGTACATACCCCTCTCTTATAAGTAAATAATTATTCATAACTCGTCCAATACGACCATTACCATCACAAAAAGGATGTGTGTATTCAAAAGTAAGATGTAATTTGGCTATTCGCTTAATAATGTTTTCAAAAACTGTTGAATTATATTCAACCAGCATTTCTTCCAGACGGCCAATCACTTCTTTAGGATTAGGGGCTATATGACTTCCAACACGCACAAATTCATTATCTTTTCTAAATCTTCCAGCCACATTATCATTAATATTAGAAAGAAGAATTTTATGTAAAAAAAGCATTAAATCCAGATTCAATTCCTGCTCTTTTGCTTTTTTATCAATATATAAAACAACTCTTGCAAGATTTTTTGCTTCAAATATTTCTCTTACTGAAATGAACCTGTCGCAATCAATTTGATTTAAAATTTTATCGGTTTCTTCTAAACTTAATGTACTATTTTCGATCGCATTGGAATTATACACATGTTCTGTAACTTCTGATTCGGAAATAATTTTTAAAAGGTTCTCTTTACCAATGGAAGCCTTATAATATCTAGAACGAAGGCTATCAATTTTTTTATATATACTCATAACCTTAACCATAAACTCTCCCCTGTCTTATAGATAATCTTAATTATTACTCATATTAACGATTTTGTCAACAAAACCATTAAATAATAAAATATTTATAGGTTTTTAATGTTTTTGACTTGATAATCGTTAAAAATCTTAATATTATTTAAGACTTAACTCTTTTAAGCTTAACGCAGCTATATGTAAGTTATTTATAACAAGCCTGATAAGATACTGTTGTTTATAAATAAATATTTTAGAAAATCAAATTTTTAATTTTTACCAAAAGACTTTGAAAGCAGAAGTAAATTGCCACAAATTTCAAAAAATGAGCTGATTTTTCAAATGTATTTTAAACTGGCTTTTTTTAATAATATTAAAGGCAACTAAAACACTTTATCTATATCATATTTTTCGATAAATTTTTTATAATTTGATCTGCTAACAGAAGTTAAATCACCCTGATTGATTTCTGATAGTTTTACCCATTTAAAACCTAAGCATTTTTCTGGCTCGACAATTTTGGCAGAACCCTTAACATGCTTTGAAATAAAAGATGGAGAAACCCAATGCTGTTTTTCTTCTAAAAGAATATGATTATTAACTTCTAAAAGTTCAATCACTTCAATTTCCATGTCAAACTCTTCTTTTATCTCTCTTATTACAGCATTTTGACATGTTTCTCCGAATTTAACAGATCCTCCGGGGAAATCCCACTTTCCTTTTTCATTCCTTGCCTTCGGTCCTCTTTGGGCAATGAAAACTTTTCCTTCATTATTAAAAATTATTGAGCCAGCTCCAACTCCAATAAAATCAATTCCCTTTTTCATATTATAACCACCCTTTTTGTTATAATTTACATTTTTTCACTGTTTAATTTTTTCCCAAAGTATTTTTTAATATCATTCAATTCAAAATAGCCTAAAGATCTATAAAAATCATGAGAACCTAATTTAGCTCTATGCATACCACTGGAAAGTTCAACATGAGAACAGTTTTTTTGTCTGGCATAATCTTCGACCACTTTCAATAACTTTTTACCTACACCCAATTTTCGATAATGTTGATCGACTACTAATGCAATAATTCGCAAAAATGAACCTTGACGATGAAAATAATGTGTAATAGCTACAGCTACATATCCAATAACAGTATCTTCTATTTCAAAAATCCAAGCTTTATGAAAAGGAATAGAAGAATATAATAAGATATTTTTTTCAATATCTTTTGACTCAACAGGATATCCCAACTGTTCAGATAAAGACGCTAATACATTACTATCGGCTACAGTTGGCTCTCTAATAACAAAATTTTTCACTCAAAAGCTCCTTTGAAAATAATTGCTGTTTTATTTTTTCTTTAGCTCTAAGTCCTGCCGTGATAATTTCTTCACTATAATCCTGAAATCATAGCAAATATCCCAAATCCCAAAATAATAAGACCAGCAATTCTATTGATCCATCTCATCATTTTTTCTTCTATTTTCTTTCTAAAAAGTGCTACAAATTCAGATAATAAAAACCACCAAAGAGAAGAACCAAAAAACACTCCCATTACAAGAAAAGCACCTTGAAATAAATTACCATCGGTATTAGATAGGCCAAGAGCGGCAAATATACCTAAAAAAGCTACGATAGTCATAGGATTTGTGAGAGTTAGAAAAAAAGTTGTAATAAAATCTTTTAAAAGAGTTTGATGCATTAATTTTTTATCACCTTGCTTTATAGCTTTTGAAAAGCATGTTTTAATACCTAAATAAACAAGAAAAATACCTCCGATTAATCTTATCCAAAATTGAGAAGCAAGAAGCGCATTTGAAATTATTGTCAGCCCAAAAGCCGCTATGCTTCCATATATCATATCAGCCAATGCAGCTCCAAGTCCTGCCTGACAATCTTCCAAACTGCACAGTTTTTCTTATACATAGAATTCCAATTGGTCCTACTGGAGCTGCAATAGAAAAACCAAGCACTATACCTTTTATTAAAAAAAACATATTTAGTTCTCATTATTCAATTGGTTTAAAAGATCTGTTTCTTCTTCACTGCTTAGTCCAACTCTCATCTTTCTATTTACTCTTTTTTCATCCCATCTCAAAGTATCTGAAATGGTTTCCAAAAGAGGACGGTAGCAAAGTCCCTTATCTTGAGCTTTATGACTATTAATGGTAAATAAACCAGCCATGTTTCCTTTACTATAAAGCCACAAAGGAAATTTATTCCAATTATCAAGATGGTGATCAATTATAAAATTTTCATCTACCCAGATAATATCCACTTTCTTTTTAGCAAATTTACTGCATTCATGAATAAACTTTTCAAAATCAAGCTCCCCTTCGGGACCTGTAGCATTATACACACCAACAGCCTGTTCTTCCACCATTTTAACAATCCATTTTGCAAGATCTCGCACATCGATAAATTGCAGCTTTTGTGCTGGATTATTCGGCACTAATATCTTACCTCCCTCTGCAAGACGTCTTACCCAGTAAGTAAATCTGTCAGTTGGATCATAGGGCCCCACAATCAACCCAGGTCTGATAATTAATGAGTTATCAGAAAAGTAAGTTTTTATCACTCTTTCACATCCCGTTTTCAATGGTCCATAGGTTTTATCTGTTATATTCTCATCATTGCTGTTATCTAATTTTGCCAAAGGGTAATTTTCACTGATATTAGTTTGATTATAATTCTCATAAACACTAATTGTGGAAATATATGTATAATGATTTGTAGCTTTCGCCAAAATTTTCGAAGAAGCTTCAACGATTCTTGGAATATAACCGGAAGTATCGATAACAGCATCCCACTTTCGTCCTTCTAAAGCTTTTAGATTACCATCTCGATCCCCTTTGAGCTTTTCTACTCCAGGGAAAGAAAAATTATTTTCATTTCCCCTATTAAAATGAGTTACTTTATGACCATGTTTTAACAGTTCATTTGTAATCTGAGGTCCTAAAAAAGAAGTTCCGCCTAAAACTAAAACATTTAAGCAACCATTTTCTGTCTTCTTTGACTGTGCAAAAACGTTGAAGCACAGTAAACAAACTATTATAATACTTTGAAATATTTTCATATATTCTAATAAGCTCTTTTTAGCTCTACTAAATTAGCAGCAACCCAATTAGGTTCAGGATTTCCCTCAAACAATTCTGAAACATTAACCAATTTAAGATCTAAAATTGAACCTTTAAGATTTCCTAAAAGGTGCATTAAAGGATGTGTCATTTCTCTAACAGTTAAATCTTCAAACATAAAACCATCATTTTGTGGAAAAGAAATAATTTCATTAATAATGTTTTCAATTTTATTTAAATTATTTGAAATCCCATGAACAGCAAAATCTAAATCTTTTGTAGCTCTCGCAATATCAAAACGCAATTCCATAGCATAGCCACCCTTTAATAGCCAAGAATGAACCTTACTAGAAAATAATCTTGCTAAAAATCTTTCAAAAGCAAACTTTCTTCTTATTCTTTCTAAATCTTGATTTAACCGAGATGAAACATTCCTTAGTTTTTGTTCTAAACTTTTTCTAAAATCTTCATGATTTTTATATTTTCTCATAAATATTTCTCTACTTGCTTTTTTAATTGTTTATTATCAATCAAATAGGGATGTTCCAATATTTTATTCTTAGAAATAATTAAACCTCTTGATAAAGCTTCTTGTATGGCTTGATAAATTAATTCCTTAGAAACAAGGTTTTCTTCAATAATATCAATTATAGTTCTTATTGGGGTTGTTACTTTAACATCTAAGTAATATCGAATATCTTCTTTTAGTAGATTTTTTTTATGAATTTGTAAAATTTCAGGAATTTTAGATCTTCGCTTAAAATTTTTAGGAACTGTCATATAAATTTTTTCAGGCATAACATCAGATAAATCATAAATCATTAAAGCCGTTGAATGAGAAAATACTCCTTGTGGAATATCATGAGAATTTCTGCTCCACAGATACAACCTCATCAAATCCGGTCTTTCTACTATAGGGTAATTTGATAATCTATATAGCCCTCTTCCTTCTTTAATCCATTTCCCTGTTTTGACAAAATATGCATGATTTTTAGAAGAAATACCACATTTTATAGCTTGCTTAGCAGTAAAAAAACCTTGTTGATTATCAGCTATTTCAAATAGAGACTTATTTTTCATCTACACCAATACCTTAATTTTTAAGGTAATGGTGACATTTTTAAATATTTTTTACAATTATTATTTTTAAAACATTAATAATTAAACATTTCGGACGAAGTGGGATTCGAACCTCTCGACCATACCAACGTCTATCAAAATCTATACTTTTAAAGATAATTTTTCTTGAAATTAGTCTAAATGGAGTAGCTGCACCCATTTCCCACTTTTTCTTTCCCAAATATAAAAATTAAAATTGGATAAAATTGTAACCCATTGATAATCACGTTCTTGTTAAAATGTATTACGTTACATGATAATTACATTAAAATATGTATTGCATTCCATTATAACTGATGTTAAAATAGGATTAAAATCGAAACCAAAGGCGTTATCATGCTTGAAGAATTAAAAAAATTAAGTCATCATTTTTTAGAAATTAAAAATAGCCCTTATAAAAGAGCCTTGGCCCGAGTTACTGATTTTAGCAATAGGATGTCTCTGATTATCGGACAGAGAGGCGTTGGTAAAACTACCTCACTAGTACAAATTTTACTAGACAAAGTTGAAGGAGATATTTTTGATGAAAGAATTTTGTATATACAAACAGATCACTTTCAAGTAGGCTCAACCTCCCTTTATGAAATTGCTGAACAATTTAATCTTCATGGAGGAAAATGGATAGCTTTTGATGAAATACATAAATATCCAAACTGGTCAAAGGAATTAAAAAGCATTTATGATACTTTTCCAAAATTACACATATTTTCTTCCGGAAGTTCAGCTTTAGAGATTTTCAAAGGCAGTCATGATTTATCAAGACGAGCAGTTAAGTATCATATGCAGGGCATATCTTTTCGTGAATATTTAGAATTAGCTTATAATTTTAATTTTCCTTCATTTACTCTAGAAGAAATTTGCGATCAACATCAACGTATTACTTCTAACATTAATAAACAATTAAATCAAAAAGAGCTAAAAGTAATCCCTTTATTCAATCAATATCTTAAGGTAGGTTATTATCCTTTCTTTAATGAATTAAATAATGAAGCTCTATACAAGATTACTTTAGAACAAAATATGCATACAACAATAGAATCCGATATTGCAGCTATCTTTCCTCAATTAATGGGTTCAAGTATTAGAAAAATTAAAAATCTTCTAAGTTTTATTGCAGAAACAGTGCCCTTTACCCCTAACTGGAAAAAAATTATGAATATTTTAGATATCGGCGATGAAAGAACACTAAAATCTTACTTTAAACATTTAGAAGATGCTGGATTAATCCGATCAATTTCGAAGGCAACAAAAAAAATTAGCAAACTAGAAACTCCCGAAAAAGTTTATTTAGATAATACCAATCAGATTTATGCAATTTCACCTTTTAGCCTTATGAACAAAGGAACTATTCGAGAAACTTTTCTTCTTTCCATGATATCTCAAAAATATACTGTTGCATTGCCAAAAAATGGGGATTTTCTAGCAGATAACAAATATATTTTTGAAGTAGGAGGAAAAAATAAATCATTTAATCAGATAAAATCTTTAAAAAATTCTTATCTTGTTTGCGATGAAATAGAACAAGGCATAGGAAATAAAATACCAATTTGGGTATTTGGTTTTTTATATTAAAAATAAAGCCAATCGGACGCGGATGCAACCAATTCGTACCATGTCACTCATTCCAATAAGGATTAAAATTACATTAAATGAAAATATTCCTCTTTATCAAAAGCTAGCTCGAAAGATTAGGGAATTAAAAGCTTTAAAAATGACAGAAAAACAAATCGCTATAAAATTGAATGTTAGTACAAAAACCATAAGAAAAACTCTTAATTTTTCGGATATATAACAAAAGCGCTTCTATTAGCTTTTTTTTCTCGGAAAACTTAAATAAGCCCAAGACCATAATATTTCAAATTCAGAATTTTTTAATGAAATTATTTGTAAAAAAACAAACCGAAGCATATAAAATCTTATTCGTCTATAGAATTAAAAAAGGTCAAGCAATGAGTTGTAATACCGTCTCAAAATTTTCTTTCTTAGAAAAAATTATAAGCAAAAACAATAATCCTTTTTCTATTCCGCATGCAGCATGGGGATTAAATGAATGGGATACTTTATCTGAAGAAGAAATAACAAAACTTCTATTCCCTTTCATAAAATTCCAATTAAAAAGAGCAAAAAACACTATGGACATTTATAAAGAAGCTTATAAAGATATAAATCTTGATGATATCAACAACATAGAAGATTTTCATCAGATAATACCTTTTTTAGTTAAAGACTCAACCATTGTTAATAAGGGATTTAGAAATAAGGTTAAACATAATCCATACTGTTTATTACCAAGCGATATAAAAAAACCAACTTATACATATAAGTCTGGAGGAACCAAAGGCGTTGCAACTCCTACTTTTAACACAAAAGACGATTTAATGAGAGAAGCTTATTCTTTTACAAGGGCTTTTCGCTATGAAGGCTTCACACCAAAAGATATAGCTTTATGCACTTATAATTCAACTCATAAAGGCGGAGAAGTATTAAAAGAAGCTTTGCAACTAAGCGGAATAAATTATATCCCAAGAAGAACAAATGAAACCGCAAAAGATCTTATAGAAATGATCAAAACATATAAAATAAACATTTTAATGACAACTCAAGGTCCTTTAAATAAAGAAGAAAAAGAAGGGAAAGGTGGGGGTATAGATTTATTTAGCCTAATTAATGAAGGGCAAGACTTAATCGAAAAATATATAAAAATAGTATGGTTAGGCGGATATAAGTTAATAGACGAAGTTATTTCTTGGGCGAAAGCTTTCAATATAAAACTTGTAAATGCTTATGGAGCATGTGAAGCAATGGCATTGGGAACTAGTTCACTAATCGAAAACGATAAATACATTTGTCAATATAACAACATACATCTTCTACAAGGGCCACACTATATCGAAGTTGTCAGATATGAAAATGATAAATTGATCAAATGCAAAAAAGGCGAAACAGGCATGCTGGCTTATACCACTGTTGCTCGTGAAGGAACAATTTACATTCGATATTTAATTGGGGATCAGGCTACCATTATTGCTGATGAAGGTGAATGCCCCTGTAAAATTCACTCAAAAGTAATATCAAATATTCAACGAATAGATCATCCGGAAGATGTGATCAGTGCAGGTTGTATGTGTTCAATTGGTTAAAAAATATGGGAAAAAAAACTTTTCATAACTTGATAAATGGTGAAAAAGTATGTTTGAGCGGAAAGTACTTTGATTCAAATTCTTTTTTTTCAAATTATTCAATAGAATCTGCCAATTCAGGAGCTTTTGATATAGCTATATCGATTTCAAAAGCCAAAAGTGCCTCTAACGATCTTTCGAAAATAACCTTAGAAGAAAGAAAAAACATTGCTAGTTCTATGATTTCAGACGATTTATTCGATGATGATTTGCTAAATCATTTAGTAATTCTTTCCGGAACACCCTTAACTTTTATTAAAAAACAAATAAATGATCTAAAAAAAATATTTTCCAATCAAATTAGAGAAATTTTTAAAAATTATGAATACGAAAATGATTTTTTTTTGGAAAAAAATTCCCAGCATAAAACTTATTATACACCTAAAAAAGGTATTTCTTATGCAGTATTACCATTTTTTTCAATAAGAGCTATTGGAATAATATTACCTATCAGCATTCTTTTGGGAATACCTTTGATAATTAAAACAAATCCTGTTGTTTCTCCCCTAATTTATAAAATATTAGAAAAACTACATAGTTTGAATTATCCAAAAAATGCTGTTAATATTATAAGCTTTGATGAGAAAGATCCTTCTTCAATAAAAAAACACGAAAATCTAATAGAAAATTGTGATATTATTTGGACATTTGGAGATGATAATAATTTTCGATATAAGAATTTAGATAGTTCTGCACATATTGATCTTTTCAGCAGTAAAACAGCTATTCGTCATCCATATAATAATTGTTCAGCATTGGTTTGTAATAACATTAATGTTAATAAAACCATTGAGTTAATTTTAGAATCCTCTATTTCTCTTCCACATGAATGCATGTCACTCAAATCACTTTACATCGTTGAAGAATGTTATAAAGAGATAAAAGACAGATTAATAGAAAGATTTAATGAATTAAATGAACAGACAGGAAATCTTTTGAATGAAACAACATTAGTTGGGTATACAGAAAATACAATAATTCAATCAGCTACTAATCGATTTAACGATCTAGAAAAAAGCAGTTTAATTAAAATATTAAATGACAGAAATAATTCATTCATTTCAAATGAAAATATTTTTCTTCCAATACTCATGGAAACAAATGATGATTTATTAGACATTTTTAACAATCCTTTTCCGGTAATTTCCTTAGTATTAAAAAAATGTAAAAATATTGAAGATGGAATTAGTTTATTAAATAATAGCGTATCGCAAAAAAGATTATCAGTTACTTTTTTTGGACAAATTGATAATTCCAATTTATTCAATAAAGAATTAATTAAAACAAACGCTATTCATTTAAGAATCAATTCTTCTTCTTTAAAGATAGATTTATTGAATCATGATGGAAATGATTATTTTCGGATGTTAACAGATATAAAAAAATTAGAGAACTATGATTAAAAAAAGAATTAAAATTATACCATCAGATAAGTTAGAAATTATTTCTGTTATTGATAATCATTTAGATTTATTCTTAGAAAATCAAAAATATGTATATCGACCACCAATTTTTTCTGACAAAGACATAGCTGATACATTTATTTCTGAGCATGGCTTATCCATATTGATCAAAGTTTATAAAGGTTCAAAAATACACACTATTCTATTAGATGCAGGTTATAGTGACATTGGTGTTCCATATAATATCAAATTATTAAACATAGATCCCTTAACAATAGATGACTTTGTATTAAGTCATGGCCATATGGATCATTATGGTTCATTATCAACAATTTTAAAAAACACCAACCCTAATACCAACGTAATCCTCCACCCTGATGTTTTTTTTCTTAGAGGATTTAAATCCTTAGAAAATAAATATTGCAAATTTCAACCTTTGAATAAAAATGAATTAGTAAATTTAAAAGCTAAATTAACAATTACAAAAGATCCTCATATTTTTTCTTCTAATTTAGCCCTTACTACAGGTGAAATTCCTAGATGTACTTCATTTGAAAAAGCGTCATTAACTACTTGGAGAATGAATAATAATCAGATTGAGGTTGACCCTATTCTTGATGACCAAGGATTAGTATTCAACATAAAAGATAAAGGATTAGTAATAATTTCCGGATGTGCTCATGCAGGAATAATAAACACTATTTATCATGCAAAAAAACTAACTCAAATAGATAAAGTTTTTGCGATTATCGGAGGATTTCACTTATGTGGAAATCTACCTGAAAAAACCATAGATAATACTATTGAAAAATTCATAGAAATAAATCCTGAAATTATAGTTCCTATGCACTGTACAGGTTGGAAAGCAACAAATAAAATTGCCAATGCCCTACCTGATAAATTTGTATTAAATACAGTAGGAACAAAATATATTTTTTAATAAGGAAAAATTGTGATAAAAAAATTAGATAATTCTCCTTTTTATATGTCTTTTTCAAACAAAGTTAATCAATACGATTGGAGTCTTACATCAGAACAATATTTTTTATATAGACCTCCTCCTCCGGCTAGTTTTTTTAAAAAATTATACTCTTTTGATATTGGTCTTTCCAGACAAAAAATTCTTGACTTGGGATGCGGGGTAGGTAATTTAGCCCGTATTTTTGCAAAACAAAATTGCATAGTTACCGGCATAGACAGTTCTTCTAATCAAATTGCTTATGCAAAAAAAATGGCTAAAAATGAAAATTTAGAAATACAATTCGAAAATATTGCTTCAGAAAATATAGACTTCCCTGAAAATTTTTTCGACGTAATCATAATAATGCAAAGTTGGCCATATTTTAACAAAATAACATTATTACCCAAAATTAAAAAAGTACTAAAACCGGACGGACTAATTATGATCGGAAACTTCGACCACCTACCAAAAAAAGATCAAATAGCTAGAGAAACTGAAAAATTAATGGTTAAATTCAATCCTGATTGGAAAGGAGATGGTTTTGACGGATATATTCCTCCTTTTCCTGAAGGATATGCAAAATATTTTACTTTAAAGGCTATGTTTTACTATGACGAGCCAATCTCTTTTACTAATGAATCTTGGAAAGGAAGAATTCAAGCTTCTCAAGCTATCGGTGCAAGTTTATCAAAGGATAAAAGAAAAAAATTTGATGCTGAATTAGATAAATTATTAAAGACATTTAACAAAAATTTTTTTTCGATCTTACATAGAATTTCAGCGCATATAATGACTCTAAAAGAACTATATTAATGAGGTTATTATGGAAACAAGCCTAAAAGATTTTGAAACTATTTTACATCTTATTAACAAAGAGGAAATAGATTCAAATGATACTATTCATATGACAGCGAATGAAAATATAATGTCAAAATTATCAAAACATTATCTTAAAAGCACCCTAAGTTATAGGTATCATGTTGGAATGTTTGACGATCAAAAAAATCTTACCGTTTCCAGATCTTGCTTAATAAAAAATTCATTGATGCTTAGATGTCTTTCTCCAATATTTTTGTTAGAACAACAGGCAAGAGAATATGTAAAAAAAATGTTTTTTGCAGAATACGCAGATTTCAGACCATTATCTGGTATGCATACTGTATTTTGTATTTTATCTACATTGACCAAGCCAAATGACAGGGTTTATGTATTTACAACAGAATCAGTAGGCCATGCCGCAACAGTTTCACTATTAAAAAGCTTAGGAAGAAAAGTGTCTTTTATTCCTTTTTGTGAAAAAAAATTGGATATTGACTTGGAAAAATTATCAAAACAAATACTTATTGAAAAACCGAATGCTATCTTGTTTGATTTTGGAACCCCCTTTTATCCTTTGCCTATTAGAGAAATTCGAGAAATTGTTGGAAATGATGTTAAAATGATTTACGATGCTTCACACGTATTAGGATTAATAGCTGGAGGACAATTTCAAAACCCCTTGCTAGAAGGATGTGATGTATTAATTGGAAATACTCATAAAACCTTTCCGGGGCCTCAAAAAGGCATGATCCTATATAAAAACAAATCATTAGGAAAAGAAATAGCAACTGAAATATTTAAAAGCGCAATTTCAGCTCAACATACTCATCATGCAATTGCATTATATGTCACTATAATTGAAATGTATATACATGGTAAAGAATATGCCAATCAAATTATAAAAAATAATCACGCCTTATCACAGGCATTGATAAATGAAGGTTTTAAAATATTTAAAAGGAAGAATCAATTTTCTCTTTCTCATATGATAGCTATTACTGGAGATTTTCCTATTGATCATCATGTTGCCTGTGCTGATTTACATAATTCCAATATAAGCACTAATTCACGCATTTTATATGATTTTCCGGCTGTTAGAATAGGAGTGCAAGAAGTAACAAGAAAAGGAATGAAAGAAAAAGATATGGTTCAACTGGCTAAGTTTTTTAAAGAGATAATTTTGGACAGAAAAAATATTTCTTCGAAGATTAAAGAATTCAATAATAAATTTAATTCAATTGAATATTCTCTTGATGAGATTTATGAAAAACTATTTTAAAGGATAATATATGAGATATTGTTTTATTTTAGCTGTTAGCCGTTTTAGTTATTATAATATTGAAAAAATATTACGGGATTTACCTGAAAAAATTAACTTTGTACTGATAGTTGATGAAGAACATCAAAAAAATGTTCCTGATTCTTTTAAAACTCATTTAAGCAACATTTTTGTTATTGAGAAAATTGATTTTGAAATTTGCAAACAAATAATAAAATCACAAAGAAAAAAAGGAAATTACAATCCAAAAGATAGTATAGTTTGTGCAGATGAAAAATCATTGATAACAGCAGCTCAATTGCGTGAATATTTTAATTTATCAGGTCCCAAACCCTATGAATATGTACCCTTTTCTTCTAAAAGAATAATGAAGCAGATTCTATCAATAGCCAATGTAAAAGTTCCTAAATTTGTAGACTTTGAAGGAATTCTTACCAAAAATGAACTTTCAAAATATCACTTTTCCCTTTATGATTTATTTAAAGGTCCTTATGTCGTAAAACCTTTAGATGGAGGAGGCAGCGAAGATACAGCAATAATAAAAAATTTTGAAAACCTGCAAAAATGGTATGATAAATCTTTTTCCTATAAGAATAATTATACGGCAGAACAATATATCGAAGGAACTTTCTATTTATGTGATTCTTTTGTTTATAATAAACAAATAAAATTTACTGAAATTTCTGAATATCTTTGTCCAAACCTGAATTTTACTTTTGGTTTCCCGATTGGAGCCATTCCTTTACGCAAAAATACACAACTTCGTGAAAGAGCATTAAATTTAAACAAAGAAGTCGTTAAGGCACTTAACCCTCCTAATGGAGGACTACATTTAGAATTCTTTGTAGAAAAACAATCTAACGAATTAATCTTTTTAGAAATTGGTGCTCGTCCGCCAGGAAAAAATATTTGTTTTATGCATGAAAAAAACTTCGATGTAAATTTATATGAACTAACTTTGCGATGTGAATTAGGATTACCTTTAAATATCAATCTTAAAGAAAATCTATACCATAGTTTAATTCATTTAGCTTGTTATCCTGGAATTGTAAATAAATTAAATCCTCCAAAATTAAAAAGTCATACTGAAATAGCCTGGCATATAAAAATAAATGATAATATTTCTAGATATCCACTTTCTTTAAAAGAAGGAGTGGCTGCAGATATTTTATTACAAAACACAAATTACGATGAGCTTCTTGAAGATTTTTATATGTTAAAAACACACAAGCCATATCTTTGATTTTATTTTGACTTCAGATGTAATAGAATATTTTGTTTTCTATAACACGGAAACAATCTTAAAATTCTTTTAAGAATGCTCATTCTTTCAACATGACAGTCATATATGAAATATTCTTTTAAAATTTTTAAATCGGGAAATATTTTTAAAACACATTTTTTATTTGAAATGGACCATTTCAAATTATTAGATATTTTACTCAAAGACCGATACCAATAAAATAAATGTGAAATAACATGAATAATTAATTCACTATCAGGAAAATTACTAATAATTTTATCTATCAGCATTTTAACATCTTTTTCTTCAAAATATGGAAGCAATCCTTCGATAAGGACAAGGGTCTTTTTGTTTTTTGGAATTTTATTCAACCAAGAAAAATCAAAAATTGATTTTGATATTAATTTATAATTATCCGATTCCCGAAAAAACTTTTTCTTCAAATTAATTACACCAGAAAGATCAATATCAAACCAAAAAACATTCGTTGTATTTAATCTATCAAAATAATTATCCAAACCACATCCAAGATTGATAATTATACTATTTTCATTTTTATTAATAAATTTACTAATAACTTCTTTTATAAGCTCTTTCCTGGATGCAATCTCTAAAACATAATTAGAAGTATAATTTATCTTAGGAAAATAACATGATAATTTATCTATCATTTCATTTAATTTCTTATCATAATAAATACTATTTTTTTTTCTACTTTCTAAAAATAAAGCCCATAAAGCTAAACATGCCGATTTTTCAATCTCTGGTAATTTACTTAAACTAGAAATGCTCATATTTTATCTCTCTATTTACCAAAAAAATAATAGATAGTTCGAACTGGGCCCAACCAATTCGCACTTTGTCGCCCATTACTACTAAGATTAAAAGCACTTTAAAACAATCTATACCACTTTACTAAAAGTTAAGTTTTAAAATAAAGCAATTAAAAGCTTTGGGAGTGAGTAATCTAGAAATAGAGTCAAAGCTTATCATTAGCAAAATCACTGTTGTGATCGTTGCAATCTAGATTTTTGAAATATTTTTGAATAAATTTTACTAAATCGAATAAAAAAAATATTTAAACGGTTAGATTTACAGACTCGAAAAAGGTCCAATCTAAAAAAATCCAGGCCGAACTTCAGAATCTGCTTAACTTCATCAAAGCAGGCAACTTTTCGAAAGTCGTGTCAGATGACATTACTGATGCTGAAGGCAGACAAGAAAAATTATCATCAGAAATTAAAGCCTTGGATTTTCAAAAAAACAACGCCTTTAAAGCCCCACCAAAAGAATGGATCGACAACAAGCTTGAAAAACTTCATGAAACCCTAGAACAAAATACAAAAGCATCTGCTTTAACTTTAAAAGAACTTTTAGGAACAATCGAACTAGAACATCCCATCGTTGAAAACGGCCGTATAATCAAGCAAAAACCCTATTATTTAGCCTATTCCAACATAGAAACTTTAGCTTTACTTGATCAAGAGAACAAAGGTACGAATTGGTTGCAATGTCGGAAGAGGAGGGATTCGAACCCCCGGACCCTTGCGGGTCTTCTGTTTTCAAGACAGACGCGATCGGCCACTCTGCCACTCTTCCGTAAAATAGAAAATACTAATAATATAAAAATTTATAAGATTTTTACAAGTTAAATTGTTTCAAAAACCTCAAATCATTTTGTGTAAAATATCTAATATCATTTATTCCATATAAAAGCATAGCAAGTCTTTCTACACCGATGCCTGCTGCATAACCTGAATATTTTTCCGGATCGATGCCTCCAGATTTTAAAACTTCAGGATGTATCATACCAGCTCCGAATACTTCAAGCCAACCTGAGTCTTTACATACTCTGCAGCCTTGTCCAGAGCAGATAAAGCATTCAACATCACATTCCATACCAGGTTCAACAAAGGGAAAATAAGAAGGTCTAAATCTGGTTTTAACTTCTTTTTTAAAAAGCTTAGTTAAAAATTCGTCCATAGTTGAAAAAAGATCAGAAAAAGATACATTTTCATCTATGTAAAACAGTTCAATTTGATGAAAAAACACATGTGATCTGGCAGAAATTGTTTCATTTCTAAAACATTTTCCTGGAGCTATGGCTCTAATCGGCGGTTTGAATTTTTCCATTGTTCTTACTTGAACATTGCTTGTATGAGTTCTTAAGAGAAGATCGTCTGAAATATAAAATGTATCTTGCATATCTCTTGCAGGATGATCTTTAGAAAAATTTAATCCTTCAAAATTATAAAAATCAGAATCAATATCAGGCCCTGTTTCTACAGAAAAACCCATAGAAACCAAAACATCAATCATGTTATTCATCATCAAGGTTACTGGATGATATCTACCCCAAAAATGACGTCTTCCAGGCAGAGTAATATCAATATTTTCGCTTTTAAGCTTAATATTTTCTTCGTCTAGAAGAAGTCTTTTTAAAGTATTTTCTAGATGAGATGTAATTTCAATTTTTAAATCGTTTATCTTTTTTCCAAATAAAGGTCTTTCTTCACTTGTAGCAGTTTTCAAAAACTGCATTAAATCTTGAAGTGAACCTTTTTTACCTAAATAAAAAACCTTCAGTTTTTCAATTTCTTTTGAAGTTTTTGCATCTTTAAGCTGCTTTAAAAACTTTGTTCTTATCTCATCTATCTTAACATTTAACGTCATATGTAATTATTTAAGCTGCCAATGCTTTTTTAGCCATATTCACTACTTCAGTAAATGCTTTAGGATCTGTAATAGCTAAATCTGCTAATGATTTCCTGTTTATCAAGCATTTTGCTTTTTTTAACCCATTTATAAATTTGCTGTAGCTCATTCCATTAATTTTAGCTGCAATGTTTACTCTTATAATCCAAAGTTTTCTAAAATCTCTTTTTTTAGTTTTTCTGTGAATATAATTATAAGAAAGGGCTTTCATTACAGCATCTTTAGTTAAACGCACGTGATTTTTTCTATCACCAAAAAAGCCTTTAGCTAATTTTAAAAGGCGTTTTCTTCGTCTTCTGGATGATACTGCGCATGTAACTCTAGCCATTTTTTTTATCTCCGTTTAATTTTTATACAAGTCCCATCATTCTAAGATAAGTTTTAGTTTTAGATTCATCTACAACTAATTTTTTACCTAGACGACGTTTACGATTTGAACTTTTTTTTGTAAGTATGTGTCTTCTATTACATTTTGACGCTTTAAGTTTTTTGTTTTTTGTTACTTTAAAACGCCCTTGAACAGACTTATTTGTTTTTAGTTTTGTCACCTATTTTTTCTCCTTTGAAGTTTTTTTACTTGCGGGAGCTAATACTATTGTAATATTTCTTCCAAGCATTTTTAAAGGGGCTTCCACTGTTGCAATATCTTGAAGATCATCAATTAACTGTTGAACGACCTTTTCTCCAAGCTCAATGTGTAGCATTTCTCTTCCTCTAAAAGCACAAGTAATTCTAACCTTAAATCCTTTTTCAATAAATTCTCTAGCATGTTTTTCTTTAGTTAAAAAATCATGAGTATCAATATTTGGTTTAAATTTAATCTCTTTTATTTTCACTTGATGCTGGGCTTTTTTACTTTCCTTTTCTTTTTTCATTTGCTGATATTTAAATTTACCATAATCAATAATCTTACAAACAGGAGGCTTAGCCTGTGGTGAAATTTCAACTAAATCTAAATTTTCATCTTCAGCAAGCTTTAGAGCTTCCCTTATATCCATTACTCCAATTTGCTTACCTTCATCCGAAATAACTCTTACTTTATCAGCTCTGATCTGTCTATTAATTCTCAAATTTAAACCTATTTTTAAAAAATTTAACTTACATATTTTCGATTCAAAAAATATTATCAAATAATTCTATTAAGTCAAAGTTTTATGTACTATATACTAATCTTAAATTCTTTAAAAGATAAGATTTTATATAGCAAACATCAAAAAATATTTTTATGGGATATAGCTGACTCGAACAGCTGACCTCCACGATGTCAACGTGGCGCTCTAACCAACTGAGCTAATATCCCAAAAAAAGATAAATTCTATAAAAAGCTTTTATTGCAAGCAATAGATAAATGAATATAATTTCATCCAAAAAAAAAGAATTATGAAAAAACAAACATTTCATCTTCAAAAAGCTCATAGTTATTGGAAGCTATTTTTAAAACCTGATGATATCGCGATAGACGCAACTTGCGGAAATGGTCACGATTCTTTAGTTTTAAAAAATATTTTAAAAGCTGGAATTTTGTATGGTTTTGATATACAAAAAAGTGCCATTGAAAATACCGAAAAATTATTAAAAGAAAATCTTTCATCCGAAGACTTTCAAAATATATTTTTACACGAAAGCTCCCATGAAGATTTTTCAAAATATATAAAAAATAAAGTTAACTTAGTTACATACAATTTAGGTTATCTTCCGGGATTTTCAAAGTCTGTAACTACTAAAGTAGATTCTACACTAAAAAGTATAAATTCGGCCTTGTCTATACTAAATAATAAAGGAGCAATAAGTATTATTAGCTATCCAGGACATGAAGAGGGCGAAAAAGAAGAGATAGCTCTGCTTCAATTTTTAAAAACTCTAGATAGAAAAGCTTTT
The DNA here is from genome assembly GCA_016935395.1 of Parachlamydiales bacterium. Taxonomy (GTDB): domain Bacteria; phylum Chlamydiota; class Chlamydiia; order Chlamydiales; family SM23-39; genus JAFGQY01. The sequence goes on along the minus strand of JAFGQY010000010.1, from coordinate 19,568 downwards.
AGCGTTTGTTATCATAAATGGCTCAACAAAGAAAAAGCACCTTCTTTTTTTTGGATAGAAAAGTTACTTTTTTAAAAATTCTTCAATTAGTTTGATATCTTCAAGATCTTTTTCCCGTCTTCCAAAAAATCCTTTCCATTTATAGATGTATTTTAAACGAACAAAAGGCAGTCCTTCAATAAAATCAGCAGTATCTATCATTTCATCCAACTTATTTGTAAGCTCCATCCAATCGTTCCAAATTTCAATATCCCCTATTTGAATTAAATTATTTCTAGGCCCGCCGATTTTGTGATTTTGAATAAGTTTTAGCCAAAGTGTTTTTTTAACAATAATGTCTACATCTCTAGCTTTTCTTAGATTTCTAATAGCCATAGGACCGCTTCCACAAACAGCCCACTTTTGGGGTTCTAGATTAAGATTTTTTATCTGCTCAATAAATGGAAAACATTCACTCATTCAAACTCCTAAATAATAGTAGGTTATTTAAATTTTAAAACTAGTTTTTACATCATTCATGATATAAAAACTGCCACAAACTACTAATACTTCATTTTTATTTTTTGATATTTTTAATGAGTGTTCTACAGCAAATTTAATATTTTTTTCCAGAGAAAAATTAAAAAAATTATTTGACATAAAATACTCTTCAATAATTTCACTTTTCATAGCTCTTGAATTTGCTGATTGAACAATGTGAATATGTTTTGCAAAGGTTTTTATAATTTTAACGCAAGCGTTTACATCCTTATCTTTTGAAAAGCCTAATATTAATCGAAACTCTTTATTGGGGAAAAAAAGCAAAAGAGCTTTTTTAAGTTCTAAAAAACCGGCTTCGTTATGTGAAACATCAAATACCACAGGAATATCAGCTATTTTATCAAAAACTTCAAATCTACATGTCGGCCTGGTTTTCATAGCCTTTTTTATTGCTTCTTTTGTTATTGTGTAATTTTTAGATAAAATATTCAAAGCATCTTCAGCAATTAAAGAATTTTGATCGTCAAAAAAACCATCTGTTTGTTTAGAGATTTTCAAATAACAACTGAGATCTTTTGCCTTTTTTCTAATAGGCTCTAAATCAGCAGTAGGACCTGCTACCAGAGGAATTTTAGGTTTAATAATACCAGCTTTTTCATTAGCAATTTTATCTAAAGTATCTCCTAAAACATTTTGATGATCTAAACTAATTGATGTAATTACAGTTAAAATGGGAGATATGATATTAGTCGCATCCAATCTACCTCCTAGCCCAGTTTCAATAACAGCAAAATCAACATTGTTATCTGCAAAATATGAAAAGGCAATAAGGGCTGTGATTTCAAAAAAAGTCAGATCAATACCAATTTGTTTTTGTAGATCATCCATCCTTTTTAAATATAAGCAAACATCATCCCTTTTTATTTTTTTTCCATCTATTTGGATTCTTTCCTCAAATTTAGAAATATGAGGAGATGTAAAAAGAGCAGTTTTATAATTTGACATAGATAGCGCTGTGGCAATTTTTAAAGAGGTCGATCCCTTGCCGTTAGTACCGGCAATATGTATAGATTTAAATTTTTTAGAAACTTGATTTAAAGCACTATCTGCAAGAGAAATACTTTTCAAATCCAGTTTAGATTTTTTAGAATATTTGGAAAAAAATTTTTTGATTAAATTATTATAGTTGTTCATTTAGTTTGTTAAAATGATTTAAATCGACCCATGAAGATCCAAGAGAATTAAAAGGTTTTATATCACCATGATAATCAGATCCGCCAGTAATTAAAAGATTATGTTTTACAGCAAACCTTTCCCACCTGGCTTCAATATTTGGCAAAAGCTTTGCATAATAGACTTCAATACCATCAATATTATTTTCTAAAAGATAATCAAATATTTTTCTATTTCTTATAAAATGAGGATGAGCCAAAACAGCAATGCCTGAACATTTATGTATTTCCTCAATAACTTCTTTTGGTGAAAATTTAAAACCTGGGACATAACAGGGCCCTTTATCATTAAAATATTTATCAAAACCCTCTTGAAATGTTTCTGTGATGCCTTTTTTTTGCATTAACTGTGATATATGAGGCCTTCCAATAGTTGTTTTACTAGCCCCTATTTTTTTAGTAAAATCTTCAAGTTCTTCTTCTGATATATCTATATTAAAATTTTTTAACTTTTCTAAAATTTTTCTATTTCTTTGCTCTCTTTTTTCAACAACTTTCTTCAAAAAATCTTTAAAACTCTTATTTGTAATATCAAAATTATATCCTAAAATATGCACATTTTCATTAAAAAGTTCTGATGAAATTTCCACACCTAGCATAAGTTGAACACCAATACTATGTGCATGTTGAAAAACAGCATCTGAATATGCTTCAATAGTATCGTGATCTGTAATTGAAATTGCATTGATATTTTTTTCTTTTGCTAAATTCAAAAGTTCAATTGGAGACATTGTTCCATCTGAAAAATAACTATGCACATGTAAATCAGCTCTAAAACTCATAAGCAAAATTTTTTATTGATTTGTTATATATCTTACTTCTTCTTGAAGCTTAATTTTAGTTTTATCGAAAACAGTTTTTTTTATATGAGATATTAATAAAAGCACATCTTTTGAACTAGCATCATTTTCATTAATAATAAAATTTGGATGCTTTTCTGATACTTTTGCTTTTCCAATCTTATAATTTACAAGTCCACACTCTGAAATTAAAATTTTTGCAGAAATATTTTCAGGATTTTTAAAAATGCAGCCAGCATTTCTTTCGTTCATAGGTTGATTGCTTCTTTTTTTAGTTACAATTTCCAGTTGCCTTTGTTTAGCATTTTCATCACTTGTTAGCAAAAATTTAGCTGAGATAATAATTCCTTTTTTCTTTTGAAAAATCGAATGTCTATATTTAAAATCCATCTCATCCTTTTTATAAATATATATATTACCATCTTCATCAAGATAAGTAACCTCTTCAATTGTATTGGATATTTTCTGATCATATGTCGAAGCGTTCATAAAAACAGCGCCTCCAACACTTCCAGGAACTCCTGCTGCAAATTCAAGTCCAGACAGATTTTTACTTGCCGTTACAAGACCCAATCTAATAAAACTAAATCCAGCTCCAACATTAACAGAATTTTCATTAATATCTAAAAAATCAATATCATTATAAATAACTAATCCCGAAAAACCTGAATCATCAAATAAGATGTTTGATCCTTTACCCAAAACAAAAGTTTTTAACATATTTTTTTTTGCAAATAGATAAGCTTGAGTTGCATCTTCTATAGATTTAACAGCCGCAAAGAATTTTGCGTATCCGCCGATTTTAAATGTTGTGTAATTTTTTAAAGATATATTTTTTTTAATTTCCATTTATTATCTTATATGCTGTATCTAATACTGCATTTACAAATCTAATTGATTGATTATTTGCAAATTTTTTTGTAAGTCTTATAGCTTCTGCAATAGATACTTTGCAAGGAATATTTTCATCAAAATACATCTCAAAAATTGCAAGTCTTAAAATGTTTAATTCTACCTTTGAAATTCTTGAAAAATCATACGATTTTGAATTTTCTTTGATTATCTCATCAATTTTTGGAAGGTTACTTAAAACCTTTAAAATATAAAAATAGGAAATTAAAATATTTTTTTTAGTTGTTTTGTGCTCTTTCATTAAAAAATTAATTATATAGTCTTTTTCTATCTCACAAAAGGATTGGGAATAAAGAATTTGAAAGTGAATTTCTCTTTGTTTCTGTATAATTAATGGCATATTTTTTTTTAACCTCGACACTATACTATATCAAATAACTCTCTTTATTGCTAAAAGGTTTTCAGATTTTGTTGGGATTTTTTTAAAAAAAATTATTATTTACTTGCATTTAATATTTAAAACTTCTCAAAATCATTTTGAAGAGTGTAAATATGTTAGGAATTTTTTTAGATACAGAAACAAATGGTCTTAATCCAAAAATTCATAAGATCATAGAAATTGCATATAAAATAATTGATCTATATTCAGGTGAGACAAAAGAAGTCTATACAAGTGTAGTCTCTCAACCCGAAGATGTTTGGGAAAAAAGCAATTTAGACAGCTTAAAAATAAATGGATTTACATATGATGAAGTTAAAAAGGGTCAAAATGAACAAATAGTCGCAACTCAAATAATCAAATCTTATGAAAAGCACAAAATAAATAATGAAAATTCAGTATTTATTTGCCAAAATCCATCTTTTGATAGAACTTTTTTATTTCAAATTATTGATGCTGAAACTCAAAATCTCTTAAATTGGCCTTATCATTGGCTTGATTTAGCTTCGATGTACTGGTCCATTGCAATAAAAAATGCCGCAAAACAAAAAAACTATTTCCCTTGGGAAACAGGTTTTAGCAAAGATTTAATTGCTTCTCATTATAATTTACCATCTGAGAAAAAACCTCATAGAGCTCTCAATGGCGTTGATCATCTAATTCTATGCTACAAATCTGTTGTTGGATTTCCATTTGAATAACCTTGTTATGAAAAAAAATGAAAAACCTTTTTTAAAATAAAGTTTTAAAAATTATTTTATTTTCATTGAATTAATATCTTTTTTTTGTAATATTATTATGGCAAAGTACAGTAATTTATAAGAAAAATTTTTTATGTTTTTTATCAATACAATAACACCATTTGTAGAAATATTCATAATCGCTATAGCAATTAATTATTTACTTTCATTTTTTTGGAATACCAAATCAATGGACCTACTTTGGGGTGTTTTAGCCTTTCTTATGCTGTTTGTTATAGTTACATTTTTAAATTTACCTATTTTGCATAAAATTATGTTTCACATAGGTTCTGCGGCAATAATTGGATTTTTTATATTATTTCAACCCGAGCTTAGAGTTGCATTGTCCAAACTGAGCTTAAAAGGAAGAAGATATAAGGAAATAACAGAATTTGATAAATTTTTAGATTCACTTTCAAATTCTGTTTATCGTTTAGCTGAAAAAAGAATTGGTGGTTTAATTGCTCTAGAAAATGAAGATTCTTTAGAAGAATACGCTCAAAAAGCCGTAATATTGAATGCTGATTTTTCATCAGAACTTTTAGAAACAATATTTGCTACTACAACTCCCCTTCATGACGGAGCTGTAATTATAAGAGAAAGAACTATACTTGCCGCTGCAAGCATTTTACCATTGGCTGAAGATAGCTCCCATCTTAATAAATCTATGGGGACTAGACATAGAGCAGGTCTTGGCCTTTCAACAGCACAGGACTCCTTGGTAATAATAATATCTGAAGAAACTGGAAGGGTATCTATTGCAAGAGATGGAATTATGACTGAACAGGTAAAAATTGATCGATTTAAAGGCATAATAAAAAGCGTATTTAATCCACCAAATAAAATAACTTTTCAAAAAAAATTCAACCTAAAAGAATGGCTTAAAAGATGAAAAGCTTATTAAGAAAACTATTTATTGATAATTGGCAAAGAAAACTATTAGCTTTTACTTTAGCTTTAATCACATGGATCTTTGTAAATAATTCATTAGTATTTACAAAAACTTTAACGGATGTTCCGGTTAAAATTGCAAATTTACCTGAAGGCAAAACTATTAAAGGAATTAAAACCGACAATTTTTTAGGTAATACAATAATTTTAATACTCACTGGAAATAAAAAGACAATTGAGAAAATCACATCTAAAGATCTATATGTATTGATTGACGTTAAAGATTCTGATGATGGTTTTACTACAATAATAACAAAAGATAATCTTGTTGCTTTAAATCCCAATCTAAAAATAAAAAAAGCCATAAAAGCAGTCAAACCCGTTGAAATTTCAATAGAACTTACTACTCTAATTACTGAAAAAATCCCAGTTTTTCTTGAGGATCCTAACGGCGAAGCTCCTAATGGCTACGATTTTTTAAATATTTGGCCATACCAACTTTATATAACAATTAGTGGTCCAGAAGAAATCGTTAAAAAATTAAAGACAAAGGGAATTGATTTAACTTTAGATTTAAATTCTATAACTGAAGAAGAACTTAATACCATTACATCTGAAACTAAAAACGGCAAAAAAAATATCGTTAGCTATTACATTCCTACCTCCTGGAAAAAGGTATACATTCCTGAAATTTCATCTTCTTTAATTGAAATTGACGATCCTTTAGCTAAATTAATTAGAATTGATTTTATTAAGCAGGTTTTTCTACCATTTGATTTTCCTATACCCATATCACTATTTTTTCCAATCAACACTTCCGAAACATTGAATCCTTCTACAATAAGTGTTGAAGAAAAAGAATATATAAAAAAAATTAACGGTATTGATGTTTTAGATATGCCTTTATTTGTTGATGGTATCAATGAGCAATATTTAAATATCATTAAAGATCGAATTCAAATTCAAATTTTAGTAGAAAATAATAATAAACTGAAATGGACTGTAGAATTAGTTGATTCTTATAGTCTTGAAAATACATATGTTAATGCTAATTTTAATAACCAATATAATCTCCCGACAGGCAATTACAGATCAGAAGCGGAAATAAAATTGAAAAAGCATTTGTTACAATTTAGATTTAGAAGGTTGTTCAAAAAATTTAAATTATGCACTTCAAAAGATAATCAGCTTGATTTAGACATTACCTTAAAAGATGGTAAAATCAGCGTAGTCCCTAAAAAGTAATATGGATGAGATTATATTCGTTAAATATCATCTCAAAAATGCTGGAGGATTAGAAAAACATACAAAAAAAATCATCGATTTTTTTTTAAAAAAGCAAAAAAAAATTACCATTCTAACTTCAGACAAAGCAAACATTATTAATACCAAAGATTTAACTATTAAAACATTTAAACCAAAAAAAAATTTTAAATTTTTAAAATTACTATCATTTGATAAAAAGTGTTGCACTTATACAAAAGATAATAAATCACAAAAAATTGTTTTTTCATTAGATAGATGTACATTTCATACTCATACAAGACTTGGTAATGGAGTGCATTTAAAATATTTAGAAAATAAAAAACTTTATGAATCAAAATTTAAAACATTTTTAAACAAAATAAATCCTCTTCAACTAGCGATAAAAAGAATTGAAAAAAGGTCCTTCCAAACTAATAATCTTAAAAAAATCTTTGTTAACTCCAATATGGTAAAAGAAGAAGTTATCAAATATTACAATGTGGATGAGAGCAAAATATCAGTCATACATAATGGAGTGGAGTTTTATGAAATGCAAAAAGATTTTGATAAATGGAAAGAAGATAAAGAAATATTTTCAAAAGATCTAAATTTAGATAAAAATGATTTTCATTTTCTTTTTATAGGTAATGACTATAGAAGAAAAGGGCTTGAAAATCTGATAAGATCTCTTTTTTTAATGAAAAGTGAAAAATTTCACTTATCTGTAATAGGAAAAGAAAGTAAAATAGATAGATACATTAAATTAGTTAATAAATTAGGTATGGAAAAGAAAGTAACATTTTTCAAAGAAAAACAAGACACAACAAAATTTTATCAACTTGCTGATTGTTTAGTAATTCCCTCATTTTATGATCCCTTTGCTAATGTAACGATAGAAGCATTATCAATGGGAGTATTTGTAATAAGCTCAAAATATAATGGAGGCAAGGAAATTTTATCAGATGAAACCGGTTATATTTTGGATAATTTGAATGACGAAAATGAATTTAAAAATATTTTAGAAAAAACATTAAGCCGAAAAAAAACAACTTCTTCCGCTAAAAAAATTAGAAAAACTGCTGAAAAGCTTGATTTCAAAAATCAGCTAAATCTCTTAGTTGAAGAAACTCTAAAAGACCTATGAATAAAAACAGACTAGCTTATTATTTTATTAGACTTCTTACCATACCTTTTATGTTTATGCCTTTTAGGCTTATTCATTTACTTGGAAAGCCATTAGGATTTTTTAGTTATTTTCTTTTAAAAGATTATCGAAAAAGAACTCTTAGTAATTTAGCGCTTGCAAGCGATTTAAAACTTTCAAATAAAGAGCTTAAAAAAATTGCAATAAAATCTTTTCAAAATCTAGCCATAAATATTTTAGAATACCCAAAGCTGTACGCAAAAAAAGATCTCAGCAAAATAATCAAATGTGAAAATCCCGAGATTGCTAATAATCTTTATAAGCAAAAAAAGGGAATAATATTTTTTTGTGGTCATCAATCAAATTGGGAAGTTTTGTTTATAGATGGAAACACAAGAATGGAAGGTATTGCAATAGGCCGTCCGATTAAAAACAAAAAACTATATAAATGGGTTGTAAAAATCCGTCAAAAAATGGGTGGCAGAATAATAACACCTAAAAATGCACTTCGAGAAGGATTAAAAAATCTTAAAAAAGGCATTTTTATGGGTATTGTTGGAGATCAAGGAATGCCGGATAGTAGTTATTCATTTCCTTTTTTTAACCGCAGGGCCTGGACCTCTACCGCTCCTGCTTTACTTTCTTACAAAACCAACTGCCCTATAATTGTTGCAACAACTAAAAGGGTAAAAGGCGGATACAGAATTCACTATTCAGATCCAATATGGCCGGATCAAAAAAAGCCCTTAGAAAAAGAAGTTATAAGGTTAATGGACTCTTCTTTAATATTGCTTCAAAAAAGTATTCATAAAAGACCTGATGAGTGGCTTTGGCAACATAATAGATTTAAACAGCAAACCCCTAAAAATCTTTATAAAGAATTTAGATATGATTCTATAGCAATAATCCTTCCCAAAGAAAAAGATCTTTTTGAAAAGATTTTAAAACATCTGTCCACTTTAAGGTCTATTTATTCTAGAGATTTTTTATTTATTTTATGTCCTAAAGAATACAAAAATATCCCTCTAATAGATTGCGATGAAATTATTTACTATAACGAATATAAAGACACTTTGATAGATGATTATCGATTTAAACTAGTTTTTGATTTTACATCTTATAAAAAAATCAAAAAACATTTTTTAAAACTTTCAGCTTTTGATGTTGTGAATACCGAGAAATTAAAAATTGAGGCATCTAAAAAAGCAGATATCAGCTCGCTGGATCTTTCAAAAATCTTTGAATATGCAATATGCAGAAAACCTCTGAATACATAAAGAAAACACCGATATTTTTTCTATCGGTATTTTCTTTAATATAGTATCTAAAAAAAAATTAAGCAAATATGGATTTCATCCAGCCAAAATAAGAAGTATTATTATAAGCATCTTTGCTATCTTCATAAGAAGATATTTTAACTTTTGAAAGTGTAAATGGAATTAATCCTCTTGAAAGAAGGTTAGAGTCATAATCTATAGCTGTTTTAACAAAATATCCTTTATTATCAATATGATTTTTCTTAAAATCAATTATTTTATTTAACATTTTAGTAAATTCCGGAACCAAAAATTTTGTATCAATTTTTTTAGCTAAAAATGCTGACCCATAATAAATCACTGGCAATACAACACCCAATGCTGCAAATGTTGCCAAAGTTCCAGCTCCCAAAAGAGCTTGGATTCCATACCCTATACTTCCGCCTAAGGCAAAAAAGCTCAAGAACATTGCGTATATTTTTATAGCCGTTTTGATATTATAAGATTTAATTTCCTTATTTAGATCATCAACTTTTAATTTTATTTCACCGTACGATTTAGTAAAACCATCAACTTTCATAAAACCTCCTTAAATGTTTTAAATTCGATTAAAATACAAAGTTCATAGATTAATTTCAATTTTTTTTGAATAAACATTAATTAAAAAAAAATGTAAATTATAATGCTTAAATTTACAAATAGAGAACAGTGATGCCAATAAATCGTTTTTTTATAGATAGTGAGCTGAAAAAAAGTCAAAAAATTATTTTAAAAGATTCTGAATTCAAGCATTTGAGGGTTTTTAGAAAAACTGAAAATGATTTAATTGAAATTGTAAATGGCAATGGAGTTATAGCTACTGGAAGAATTTTGAAAATTTTAAAAAATGAAGCTGAAATATTTATTGAAAAAATAACTACAGAGAAAGAAAAAATCAAAAAAATTATTTTAATTCAAGCTGTTTTAAAACCAAATAATTTAGATATGCTTTTTGAAAAAACAACCGAGCTGGGAGTCAACGAAATTTGGCTTTTTGAATCCAAAAACTCTGAAAAAATAAAATTTTCTGAAAATAGAAAAAACAGAATACAAAATATACTTATATCTGCAATGAAACAGTGTGGAAGGCTATTTTTACCTAGGGTGAAATTTTTCACTAAAATCGATAATATAAAAAGCTTATCGGGCTTAATTTTTTATGGAAGCACTGATAATAATGCTAAAAAACTACCCAAATTTTTAAATGCACCAGCAGAAAATGATATTTATATGGTTATCGGCCCTGAAAAGGGTTTTTCTGAAGATGAAATCGACTATTTGAAAAAAGTTTTGAAAGCTCAGGAAATTTTGTTAAATGAAAATATTTTAAGAGCTGAAACTGCGGGAATTATATCAGTTGGAATAATATCTTTACTGAAAGACTAACTTTCTTCTGATTGCAGGTAAATTAAAGATTTATCCGGATCTAAAATAACATCTTCACCTTCTAAAAGAATGTCAAAAGCATGTTTTGCTCTAACAATAATTGGAATATTTAATCTTGTAGCGTTTTGTATAGCAAAAGTCTCTGAAAAAGTATCTTTTGAGCTATTTTGTAAAACTACACCTTTAGATAATTTCATAGCAGGTAAAAATCTTTCATCACATTTTGAGATAACAATAATTTTATCTTTTGCTTTATCAAAAGTGTCACCATTTAAAGAAATAATTTTTGAAATTTTTCCTTTTACTTTTTTACCTATGCCTTTAAAGCCTCTAACTATTACCTCTCCTATACTTTCGATAATCATAAGATTAGTAATGCCTCTTTTTTCAAAAGGAAATGAAGATATTAAAACAACAAAGTCACCAAAAGTAATTATATCATTTTCCATTGCATAGCTTTTCATAATGGCGAAAGCTTCTTTTTCAGTTTCCCAGTTTGTAGAATAGATAGGAATAACGCCCCAGTTAAATGCAAGCTGATGATATTTTTTTTCACTTTTAGTCAAAACGATTATGGGTATTTTTGGTCTAAGTCTGGTTAAAAGCCTTGCAGTGAAACCTGTTTTAGTAATAGCAAAAATAGCTTTGGCATTTGAGCTATAAGCTGTTTTAACTGAAGCTACTGCAACAGAAGAGGAAACATCTTCATATTCAACATGTGATTCTTTATAAAAAAAGTTTTTATAATCAAAATCATCTTCTGCTTGATTTATGATTTTTCTCATCTGTTCAACAGTTTCTATTGGATATTTACCTGCAGCTGTTTCTGCAGATAACATAACGCAAGAAGCGCTTTCATAAATGGCATTTGCAACGTCTGATACTTCAGCTCTAGTAGGTCTTGGGTTATTGATCATTGACTCCAACATCTGAGTGGCAATAACAACAGGTTTGCAAGCTTCATAGCATTTACTAACCATTAATTTTTGAAGTTTTGGAACTAGTGACAGATCCACCTCTACTCCCAAATCCCCTCTTGCTACCATTATCCCATCAGCTGCATCTGCTATCTCATCAAAATTATTAACACCTTCAGAGCTTTCGATTTTTGCAATTACTAAAATATCATCTCTGCCCTGTTTTTCTAAGATTTTTTTAATTTCCAAAACGTGATCTGCAGATCTGATAAAAGAAGCAGCGATGAAATCAACATCATGCTCACACCCAAACTTTAAATCTTCAATATCTCTTTTTGTAACAGCTGGAAGGGAAAGAATAACGTTAGGAATATTTACTCCTTTAGAGCTTTTTAAAACACCTTCATTTTGAATTTCAACAACAATATATTTTTCTTGTTTATCCAAAATAATTCCAACAATATATCCGTCATCAAATAAAATTTTTTGAGACGGTCTTAAATCTTCCAATACATTAAATGGATCAATTGGCACTTCATCTTCTTTTGTAGCTTCATAGGAGGTAAGTTTAATTTTTTGTTTTGAAGATAAAGAGATTTGACCATTCAAAAGTTTTCCGACTCTGATTTCAGGTCCTTTGGTATCTAGCATTATAGAGATAGGTTTTTTAGTCTCTTTTCTAGCTTCTTTAATTGTATTGATAGTAATTAGATGCTCTTCTTGAGTTCCATGAGAAAAATTAATTCTAGCAACATTCATTCCGGCATTGATTAATTTAATAATCATTTCCTTAGATTTAGTAGAAGGACCGATAGTACAAATAATTTTAGTATGCGTAAACATAGATTTTTTTTCTCAAAAAGATATAATAGTATACATGTTTATTTATTATTTACAATTATAGGAAAATTGAATAATCGTCAAATTGTTTTAAAAAAAGTTAAGGTCCACAATTTAAAAGAGGTGGATCTTGAGCTTGATCCTTTTGAACTCATTGTTTTTACAGGGGTTTCCGGTTCAGGAAAATCCTCTTTGGCTTTTGATACAATATATGTTGAAGGGCAAAGAAGATATATTGAATCTCTGCCTGCTGCCTTAAGAAGATACATTCAAGAGCAGACAAAACCTGATGCTAAAGTAATATCAGGCCTTTCTCCCACAATTGCAATTGAGCAAAAAACAGTTCTAAAAACGCCCAGATCTACTGTTGGAACTATGACAGGGATTTATGATTTTTTAAGGGTATTATTTTCAAAAGTAGCCACTTTTTATTGTCCTGTAAGCGGTGAAATCGTAAAACCCCACAGTAAAGAAAAAATTATATCCACAATCAAAAAGGATTTTGTAAATAAAAAAATTATTATCCTTTGCCCTTATATCAAAGATAAAAAGGGATCTTTAAAAGATGACATATCAGATCTTATAAAAAAGGGATTTACGAAGGTAAGAATAGATAATGAAATTGTTGATATACTAGAAAATACCGAACCTGATCCAAAAAAAGAACACAATTTAGATATTGTAATCGATAGAATCAAATTAACTGAGGATAATTTTTCTAGGCTAAAAGAAGATATAAATACCTGCTTTGAATATTCGAATGGATCAGTGATCATTTTAGATGCAGAAGAAAAAAATGAAACTTTTTTCTCTCAAACAGCTTATAGCCCTAAATCAAAAATTTCTTATCCTGCACTAACTGCAGGAGATTTCTCTTTTAATCATCCATCCGGCATGTGCCCTCAATGCCAAGGTCTTGGAGAGGTTTTTGAATTTGATATAGACAAGATTATTGATCCTAATCTTTCTATTTCTGAAGATTGTTGTAAAATAGCAGGCCACTATAACACAGTTAGATATAAAAATATTTATGACAACTTAGCAAGAATTTATAATTTTAGCGTAAAAACTCCTTTCAAAGATCTATCTAAAAAAGCAAAAGACATTTTTTTATATGGAGCCGGTGATAAATGGATCAAAATGAAATTTGTTCACATAAGAAGATCTGTTAAGTGGGAAGAGTTTGTAAAATATAAAGGGGTTATCTATGAAGCTCATAAAAGGCTTGATAAGGCAACTTCTGATAGCTACAGAAAAAACATACAATCATTGATGTCTAAAATGATCTGCCCATCTTGCAATGGAGCTAAAATAAAGCCTTATCCGGCAGCAGCAAAATTCAGAGAAAAAACTATATTTGATATTTCAAAATTCCCGATAAAAAAAGCTCTTGATTTTTTTGAAAATATAAAACTTACAAAAGAAGAGATAGTTGCAAAAGATTTGATTTTTGAAATAGTTAAAAAGCTAAAATTTTTAATAAATGTAGGCCTTCATTATTTATGTTTGGACAGGATATCACCCTCTTTAAGCGGAGGAGAGTCTCAAAGAGTTAGACTTGCAGCACTGATTGGATCGGGGCTATCGGGCTCTACTTATATTTTGGATGAACCCTCAATCGGTCTTCATCCTCATGATCACAACAAATTAATAGATACCTTAATAGATCTTAAAAACCACAAAAATACAGTAATTGTAGTTGAACATGATAAAGATACTATTGAGTCTGCAGATGTTATTGTAGATGTAGGACCCTTTGCCGGGAAAAAAGGTGGTGAGATCATAGCCAAGGGATCAATATTAGATATTATTAATGAAAAAAGATCATTAACAGGTCAATATCTATCAGGTGAAAAAAAACTACCCTTATCGTATGAAAGAAAAATTTCAAAAGAAAGTATAGTTATAAAAAACTGCATCCATAACAATTTAAAAAATGTTGATCTAAAAATACCACTACATAACTTTGTTTGTATTAGCGGCGTTTCGGGATCCGGAAAATCATCTTTGATATCCGACACCCTTTTTCCGGCTTTGTCTAATGTTTTACAAAAGTCTAAACTTGAATGTGGTAAATTTGATTCAATTGAAGGTCTTGAAAATATAGAGAAAGTAATATTTGTTGATCAATCCCCTATTGGCAGAACGATAAGATCAAATCCGGCTACATACATAAAACTATTTGATGATATTAGAAATCTGTTTGCAAATCTCAAACAAAGTAAGGCAAAAGGCTTTAATGCAGGAAGTTTTTCATTCAATGTTAAAGAAGGGACATGTCCATACTGCAAGGGTCTCGGACAGGTAAAAGTTGACATGGATTTTTTAGAAGATGTTTATTCTACATGCGCACAATGCGGTGGAAAAAGATTTTCAAAAGAAATTTTATCTATCTATTACAAAGACAAAAATATTTATGATGTTTTAAACATGGATATTGAAGAAGCTCTTGTTTTTTTTGATTCTATCCCGAATATTAAGCACAAGCTAGATCTTTTAAATCAAGTTGGACTTGGCTATATACCGCTAGGACAAAGTGCAACAACGCTCTCTGGGGGAGAAGCTCAAAGAATAAAACTTGCAAAAGAGCTTGTTCGGCCAAGTCTTGGAAAAACCATTTATATTTTAGATGAGCCGACAACCGGACTTCATTTTCATGATATTAAAAATCTTCTAAATATCTTACAAGAGCTCGTTAATCACAAAAATACAGTGATTGTAATTGAACATAACATGGATTTTATAAAATGCGCTGATTATGTAATTGATTTAGGGCCCGGATCTTCAGAAGAGGGAGGTAAAATCATAGCCTCCGATACACCCGAAAAAATAGCTCAAGAAAATTCACCAACGGGAAAAGCTCTTAAAAAAGCATTTTTACAGACAAAATACATTCATAAAAAAACAAAAACAACAGTTGTTGAAGAGAAGTATTTAATAATAGAAAATGCATATCAAAACAATTTAAAAAATATTGATCTTCAAATACCTCATAATGAAATTACAATTTTTACAGGACCATCGGGTAGCGGAAAGACATCTCTTGCCTTTGATACAATTTATGCAGAGGGACAGATAAGATATATACAGTCTCTCCCCGGTTATTCAAGACAATTTTTAAGTAAAATTCCAAGACCTAACGTTGACAAAATCAAAAATCTTTATCCGCCGATTGCTCTTCAGCAAAAAGGTCATCTTTTAAATCCTAGATCAACTGTTGGAACAATAACCGAAATATACGACCATTTAAGGCTTTTATATTCACATTTAGGAGAAGCTTTTTCTCCTGACTCGAAAGAAAAGATTACAACCATAAGTCCTGAATATGTTGCACAAAAAGTGCTTTCGTTCGAAGAAAATGAAAAAGTACAAATACTTGCTTTTGTTGAGATGGAAAAAAATGATTCTTTCGAAGACTTTTTAGAAAAGTATTTATCACTTGGATACACCAAGCTAAGGCTTAACGATAAATATTATTCGTTTGATGAAGAAATACCCTTTAACAAAAATGCAAAAAATGAAATTTTTCTTGTTATCGATAGAATCAAAGTAAACAAAGATATCTATTTAAGACTTTTGGAAGCTATTAAAACGGCTGCAAAAATTTCTAATGGAAAACTGCTTATATCTAAAGAAAATGAAGATATATTTTTCAACCTAGCTTTTGCATGTCAAAAAACAGGAAAATCCTATCCTGAAATAACAACTCAAACATTTTCATTTAATTCTGAAGCCGGAATGTGTTTAGAGTGTATGGGACTTGGGTATATTTTTGGATTTGATTTTTTATCTGAAGGCTCATTTGAAAAAGCTACAATTTTAGATATTTTGTATATATTTTTTGAAGATTGTGAAATAGATTTTATAGAAGAAATGTTTAAAAGTTTAAAAATTGATACAGAAAAACCTTTAAAAAAACTAGAAGCTGATAAACTAAACATATTTTTAAATGGAACCGAAAAAGAATTTTTTAAAAAAAATGTCTCATACAAATGGAAAGGATTTAATAAAACTCTAGCCACAATGGCAAAGCACTCCACAAGAAATATTAAAGAAATGCTAATACCTCTTATGGAAGAGAGAACTTGTCCATCCTGTTTTGGAAAGCGATTAAACCCTCTTGCCAGAAATGTTTTGATAAACAAAGTATCTATTACAGACTTTTGTTCTTTTTCTATCGAAAATGCCATAAAATTTATAGAAAAAATTAAACTGGATGAATCTCAAAAACATATCTTGGAAGATGTATTAAATCATATTAAATCCTCTTTAAATTTTTTAAATGAAATTGGACTTAATTACATTTCTTTAGACAGATCTGCACCAACATTAAGTGGAGGAGAACTTCAAAGAATTCGTCTATCTAAACAGCTAGGTTCCTTTTTAACCTCCTGCATATATATTTTAGATGAACCGACTATTGGTCTTCATCCTCATAATAGTCATTTACTTGCAAACACACTGAAAAAATTAAAAGAGCTTGGGAACACCTTAATTTTAGTAGATCACGACCCACAGATAATTGAAAAAGCTGACTATGTTTTTGATTTTGGCCCATCAGCTGGAGTAAATGGAGGAAAAATTTTAGCAAGCGGCACCATAGATGAGATTAAAAAAAATCCAAAATCATTAACTGGACAATATTTAAGCGAAGCTAAAAAAATATCTCTTCCTGAAAAAAGAAGACCTATAAATAAAAAAGATCAAATAACAATTGAAAAGGCTCGGCTTCACAATTTAAAGAATATCTCCGCCTCTATTCCTTTAAATACCATTACCTGCATTACCGGAGTATCCGGCTGCGGTAAATCTACTCTTATTCATGACATTTTAAAAAAGGCAGCAAAAGCTGCTATAAAACAGAGAAAAGATGAAATTCATTATCCTTATGGTATTGTAAAAGGGCTAAAAAACTTTGAAAACATAATCTCTTTAGATCAAACTCCTATTGGATCTACTATCAGATCTGATGTTGGAACATATTCTGATTTAATGCCGGTGCTCAGATCTTTTTATTCAAATCTGTCTTCAGCCAAGGTAAAGGGTCTAAGGCCGAGAAATTTTAGTTATAATCATATCCAGGGCATGTGCAAAACGTGTTGGGGGCTAGGTTTTAAAAACATTCAACTTCAATATCTGCCTCCTGTTAAAATAACTTGTGATGCTTGTAATGGATTAAAATTAAATCCCCTCTCTTTAGAAGTTAAATATCAAAATAAGAATCTAGGACAAGTTTTAGATCTGACAATAGATGAAGCAAAAGAGTTTTTCAATATTTTGCCAAAGTTTTCAAAAATGGCAACTCTTATACAAGAAGTTGGACTTGGATATTTAAAACTTGGGCAGGAATTAAATTCCCTGTCCGGCGGTGAAGCTCAAAGAATCAGACTTGCTAAAGAACTTGCAAAAAGAAGATCTTCCAAAACTCTTTATCTTTTAGACGAACCGACAACAGGTCTTCATTTTGTCGATATAGAAAAGCTTCTAAAAATTTTCCATCAATTGGCAGACAAGAAAAATACTTTGGTTATCATAGAACACAATTTAGATATTATAAAAAATGCAGACTACATTATTGATCTTGGCCTGGATGCTGGAGAAAATGGCGGCGAAGTTATTTTTGAAGGATCTTTTGATGATCTTTTAAAAAATAAAAAGTCTTATACAGCAAAATATCTAAAATCTTATTTGAGTTCTAGATAGCTATATTTAGATGAATACGCATCTAATTTTTTCTTGGCTTCATTGAAGAGTTTTTCTGTTTTAGCATTTTTATACCTTAAAGATTGCTCATAAATTTCATTTCTACATTTTAATGAAAACTGTTTTCCTTTTTTTAAAAATCCTTCTTCGAATTTTGCTTCAAGTTCATCTATTGACGTTACGTCCTTATCTTTGAATACATCCGGCAAAAAAAGCATTAACGATGTTAAAAGTTTTGGACCTGCCCAACCACAATTTCCTGTTTTCTGAGTTTTTTGTTTTGCTGTTTTTTCAAGAGCTTTACATAAATTATCTTTCCCTTCTGCAAATCCGTTGACTATTTTGTATTTTGATTCTATAGATTTTTCTTTATCCATCAGCCAAGATATATCGATCTTATCAATTTTATTTGCATTAATTTTATAACATATTACTGATGGTTCCTTTCTCCCTGCACCTCTATTAAAAATAAAAAAATATCCCTCATATACTAAGCAATAAATAGCATGCTTTTGACAAGAAGCATTAACTATTGTTGGTTTACCTTCTTTAATTCTTTTGCATACTTCTATTGGATTATATTGTCTAAAATCTAAATAGCTTTCTATTGCATCTTGCAAATCTTGATTCATCTCACCTTTTAATATCTTATTTATAAAGTAAAATGCTGAATAATCATCTCCTATACCTTCAAAATCCCTTATTTCTATTTTTTCTTTTGCTAGTGATCCAACATTGAATAATAATCTTAAATATTGATGTTCTGATAGCTCACAATTATAAGAAACTTTCATCTCTGAAAATAACCTTAATCTCGTATAATCTCTTTTAAATATTAAGTATTCAATGCAATTTGCGCCACTATCCTTCTTTTGACTTAATAATTCATATCTTTTTTCTTTATCTTCAGGTATTAATAATTTTAATGCCTCTTCGCTGTATCCTGTATTTATTGCTAACCTTAATGGAGAACATTTCAAGTAACCGGGTTGAAGTAATAATAATTCATCTCTTTTTTCTTTATCTTCAGGTATTAATAATTTTAATAGCGCTTCGTTGTATCCTGTAAATATTGCTAATATTAATGAGGATCTTTTATAAAAATCAGTTTGACATAATAATTCATCCCTTTTTTCTTTATCTTCAGGTATTAATAATTCAATGATTTCTTCATTTGAATTACCACATACAGCCAAAGAAAGAGGAGTAAAACCGCAATTATTTTTTTGAAACAATACTTGTAATTTTTTTATAGGATTTTTAGGTATGAGCTGACTAATGATTTTAGGATCATGGCAATTATTTTCTACAGCATGATGTAAAAACGTATAACTATTTTTATCTACTTCACATAAAAAATCATCAATAGAATCCTGATCTGCAAAACGTTTATCATCTTTATATTTATCGATTTGCTGTTGGGATAATCCAGCAACTTCTAATGCCTTATAGAATTCTGGTTCAAATTCCATAACTGTCGGCACTATGGATCCTGCCAAACTGATACTTTTTACTGCTGTTACCATTAAGTTATTACTTTTTATTACGATAATAAATATTATATACATAAGTTAATTTAATTTATATATTTATTTAATTTTATT
>JAFGQY010000123.1 GCA_016935395.1 Parachlamydiales bacterium | reverse complement strand
TTTTACCTATGGCAATGATATTGTTAATAGAAAGAAATATTTTGACAAAGGCGTTTCTTTTTCAATTCCTTTTGATTTTTTTATGAACAAATCTTTTAAATCGAAAATCTCTTTCAAATTGTCCGAGTGGCTAAGAGATGTTGGTCAAAAAGCAGAAACAGGAAAAGAACTATTTGAAATAGTAGATGAGGAAAGATATTTTCCTTAAAACATGTTGTTGTTATAGTTTTATATAAATAGATTAATAGATAGGTATGAGATGAAGTCTTTTGAAAATTTTTCTGATGATCAGAAAAAAATATTACAAAAATATGTTACAAATACTGACAAAGGTGTTTTTGCACTTCACAATTTGCCTGAAGTAATTAAGGGAGCTTTATTCTCTAGATATTCCAGATCAAGCTTAGGGCTCAGATCTTTGCTTTTAAAAGATTTTATTTTAAATGATGATTCATCATTTTCTGAAATTTCTTCCTTTTCTGAAGATGCCCAAATGTTAGCCGTTCAAAAAGCTCAAAGCTTTTATGATAGAATTTTGGATGGTTATGGAGATGATTCGATAGGGGAACTTGGAGGCGCTCATCTGGCTATTGAAAATATTTCAATGTTAGCAGCTAAAGCCATCGAAGATGTTAGAATAGGGGGCTCACCTTTAGAAAAATCAACCAGATATATCTACTTCGATCAAAGAGTAAATGGAGAATTTTTGTTTTATAAAGAGCCAATTTTATTAACTTCTGCTTATAAAGAGCTATATTTGAATACATGTAATATGCTTTTTGAAACTTATACAAAGCTTATACCGCCTTTATCAAATATCATGGAGCAGCAGTTCCCAAAAGAAGAAAATATTTCAATAGGCGCTTATAAAGCTGCGCTGAGAGCAAAAGTGTTAGATTGTTTAAGAGGGCTTCTTCCTAGTAGTGCTTTAACTAACGTTGGACTTTTTGGAAATGGTAGATTTTATGAAAACTTAATTAAAAAACTGTCTTCTAATAATTTAGCTGAAATGCAAGAAATTTCTAAAGATAGCTATGATGAGCTTTTTAAAATTATTCCCTCTTTTGTAAGAAGATCCGAGCCAAATAATAAACATCAGCAATCTTATTCTAACTTTATTGAAAAATGTAGGGGCAGTTTTAAAATCTTATCAAAAGAACATTCTAAAAATGTTATTGGCGAACAAAAAAAACCGGGCATTACCCTTGTTGATTTTGATAAAGAGGGCAGCTCTAAAGTTGCTGCAGCACTTCTTTTTGAAAACTCTTCGCTATCTTTATTAGAACTTCAAAATTACACAAAAGAGTTGCCAACAGAAGAAATTATGAGGATTTTTGAAGCCGCTTCGACATCTAGAGAAAATAGACGTCATAAATCTCCAAGAGCTCTTGAACACGCTTGGTTTACTTTTGAAATTGTTGCTGATTTTGGTATTTACCGTGATCTACAAAGACATAGAATGCTTACTCAAGAAAGGCAACTTCTTACCACAAACTATGGATATTTTATTCCAAAAGAAATTATTGGAACCGAGATGGAAAAAGATTACACAAATGCAATGAAAGAAGCCAAAAGAGTTTTTGATATTATTTCCAGTGAATTTCCCGAAGAGGCTCAATATGTTGTACCGATGGCTTACAATCTTCGCTGGTATTTTCATGTAAACTTAAGAGCTCTTCAATGGCTATGTGAGCTAAGATCAGCTCCCGCGGGACATCCAAATTATAGATATGTTGCTCAAGATATGGCAAAAAAAGTTTTTAAAGCTATTCCTGAATTTGAATGCTTTTTAAAATTTGTCGATTTTGAAGGATATGATTTAGGTAGAATGAATCAGGAAATTAAAAGAGTAGAAAAAGAAAAATTAAGAGCTAATACATGAATGATCAAAAACTTTTGCCCGGAAGTATTTTAGGTGGAATACTTTTAATTGCTGGAAGCTGTATTGGAGCCGGAATGTTAGGTCTTCCGGTTTTACTTGGCCTTTGCGGTTTTATTCCATCTTTATTTTTGATATTTTTTTCTTTTATTTTTATGACATTTACAGGACTTTTGCTTATTGAAATTAATGGCTGGTTTTATGAAAGGGTAAACATTATTTCCATGGTTGAAAAATCCCTTGGAAAGACAGCTAAAATATTTAGCTGGTTTTTATACCTTTTTTTATTTTATTCACTATTAGTTGCATATATTACTCAAAGCGGAACTCTGTTTTCCTCTTTTTTACCATTTTCATTAAGTCCATCTTATGCAAGTATTTTCTTTGTAATAATTTTTGGAGTTTTAGTCTATTTCGGGACAAGACCTGTTGATTTTTTTAACCGTATTTTAATGTTCGGTCTTATCGCTGCATACTTAGGAATGATTTTACTCGGCATTTTTAAAATTAAAGGATCTCTTTATTTACATGTTGATATGAAGTATTTTCTTCTGCCGCTCGCTGTTTTGATTACATCATTTGGATTTCATAATATGATTCCATCCTTAACGGCTTATATGAAAGGAGATCTTAAACGCACAAGAATATCGATCATTGGAGGGAGCCTTTTGGCTTTGGTTATTTATCTGATTTGGACAATTTTTATATTAGGGATTGTTCCGGTGGAAGGGAAATCAGGACTGATGAATGCTTTCAATATGGGAAAAGAAGCTACTATTCCACTAAGAAATATTTTAAAATCAGGAGTTGTTGTTAACTTTGCTTCGTGGTTTGCTTTTTTTGCAATCGTTACATCTTTTTTAGCACAATCTCTTGGACTTATGCATTTTATAGCTGATGGACTAAAAGTAAAACTAACACACAAAAATAATTTATGGCTAATACTATTAGCTCTTCTTCCTCCGACAGTTTTTGCTTTTAGCTATCCAAATGTTTTTTTTAAAGCGCTTGGTTTTGCAGGAGCTTATTCAGCTGTAATTTTATTTGGAATTTTCCCGGCCTTGATGGTTTGGATTGGAAGATATTTTAGAAAAGAAACCTCTTCTTATCATGTAAAAGGAGGAAAAATTTCATTAATTTTAATCTGTATATTTTCAGTTGTAATAATTTTATCACAATTATTCAGCTCTTTTTTTAGTAAATAAAGGAAAAATTTTATGTTAATCAGGACAAACAAACTTATTGGTTCAATTTTATTAATATCCGGAACAACTATTGGAGCGGGCATGCTTGCCCTTCCCGTGCTAACAGGATTTGGTGGATTTTTTCCTTCAATTTTTCAACTTTTTTTCTGCTGGATTTTTATGCTTGGAGCTTCTTTTTTATATTTAGAAGTTAATTTGTCTTTTAAAGGTGAAAAAAACCTACTCTCTTTAACTGAAAAAACCCTTGGAAAACGGGCAAAAATAATAGCCTGGATTGCTTATCTATTGCTTCTATATTCTTTAACTGCAGCTTATATTGCCGGTAGTGCAAGCCTGTTTTCAAAGGCTATTTTTTCATTAACCGGTTATGATTTACCAAATTTTGCAGCGCCATTTCCCATGATAATTCTTTTTGGTATATTTATTTATTTAGGGTCAAAATCAGCGGATTATTTGAATAGAATATTGATGTTCGGTTTGATTGTAACTTATTTTATTTTAGCTTTTATCATGCCTCAACATATCGATTTTAATCTTCTTATTCATTTTGATATAAAAGCCAGTTTTTTAGCTGTACCAGTTATCATTACTTCCTATGGGTACAACATAATCTTGCCAACTTTAACAACTTATATGAATCACAACAGAAAACAGCTGTCAATTGCTATAATTGTTGGAAGCATTATCCCTCTTCTTATCTATATTTTATGGGAGTTTTTGACTTTAGGTGTTGTTCCTTTAACCGGGCAGTATAGTTTACAAATAGCTTATCTAAGAGGGGAAAGCAGTACAGGTCCTTTGCTGTTTATATTAAAGAATGCTTTAAATAAACCTTGGATTAGTAGTGTAGCTTCACTGTTTTCTTTTTGCGCTATAATTACTTCTTTCATTGGAGTGTCACTTAGTTTGGCTGATTTTTTAAGAGATGGTTTAAAAATAAAAAAAACTCATCGCGGCAGATTGATAGCTGTTTTGCTAACATATGTTCCTCCTCTCATATTTGTTTTGTATTTTCAAAGAGGCTTTATTTTAGCGCTGCAATATGCTGCAATTTTTGTTGCCATAATACTTTGTATATATCCAGCTTTGATGGCATTAAAGCTTCCTAAACCAAATGTTTATAATAATTTTTGGGGCAGAGTTTTAATTTATGTTGTTTTAGTTATATCAGCATACATTATTGGAATGGAAATTTTTGATGAGCTTGGACTTTTAAAAACATTTATTAAAACATACCTACAATAATATGTTTAAATTAAAAACCGATTTTTCTCCTAAAGGCGATCAACCCCAGGCGATAGAAAAATTAACCAAGGGAGTATTGGAAGGTAAACATGCCCAGGTTCTTTTAGGTATCACCGGTTCTGGAAAAACCTACACCATGGCTAATGTTATTCAAAATATCCAAAAGCCAACTCTAATTTTAGCCCATAATAAAACGCTTGCAGCTCAGCTATATCAGGAGTTTTCTTCTTTTTTCCCACAAAATGCTGTTGAATATTTTGTCTCTTATTATGATTACTATCAGCCGGAAGCTTACATTGCAAGAACAGATACCTATATAGAAAAAGATCTGGCTATTAATGATAGGATTGACAAGATGAGACTTTCGGCAACAAGATCTTTAATAGAAAGAGATGATGTTATCATTGTCTCTTCAATATCCTGTATATATGGTCTGGGCATCCCTGAATTTTATGCAAAAATGGTTCTGTCTTTAAAAGTTAACCAGGAAATTAGACGCGATGATGTATTGCTTCACTTAGTTGAAATGCACTATGAAAGAAATGACTATGAGCTAACCAGATCAAAGTTTAGAGTAAGAGGGGACGTTTTAGAACTAGTTCCCTCTTATGAATCTGATATTGCTTATAGAATAGAATTTTTTGGAGATGAAGTTGAGAAAATTTCCGTTATCGATCCATTAACCGGAAAAGTTTATGAAAAAGTTAATCAGATAAGCATTTATCCAGGATCACACTATGTTACTCCTGAAGATATAAGATATGATTCCATTGGTAGAATTAAAAAAGAACTAGAAGACAGAATCTCTTTTTATGAAAAGGAGAATAAACTGGTTGAAAAGCAGCGTATCAAAGAAAGAACCACTTACGACATCGAAATGATAAAAGAGATAGGTTTTTGTAAGGGAATTGAAAACTACTCACGTCATTTCAGTAATCGTTCTCCCGGTGATCCACCCCCTTGTCTTTTAGAATATTTTCCAAAAGACTTTTTGATGTTTATTGACGAATCTCATCAAACCCTTCCTCAAATGCACGCCATGTATAATGGAGATAGAGCTAGGAAACAGGCTTTAGTTGATTTTGGATTTCGTCTTCCTTCTGCTTATGACAACAGACCTTTAAAATTTGATGAAGTACAAGAAAAAATTAATCAGGTGATTTTTGTATCAGCCACACCGTCTGATTGGGAGCTTCAACAATCCAAGGGCGAAGTAGTTGAGCAAATTATTAGACCAACGGGCCTTTTAGATCCTAAAATTGAAGTTAGAAAAGCGTCAACTCAAGTAGATGATATTTTAGAAGAAATCAGAATTGAAACTCAAAAAGGCGGAAGAGTTTTAGTCACCACCCTTACAAAAAAACTCTCAGAAGATCTTTCAAAATTTTTGAACGACATTGACGTTAAATCAAAATATCTCCACTCAGATATCGACACTCTTGAGAGAATGTCCATTTTAAAAGATCTTAGACTTGGAAAATTTGATGTTTTAGTTGGTATCAATCTTTTAAGAGAGGGACTCGATCTCCCTGAAGTTACTTTAGTTGCCATTTTGGATGCTGATAAGCAAGGGTTTTTAAGATCAGAAACCGCTCTTATTCAAACTTGCGGCAGGGCTGCTAGAAATGTTGACGGAAGGGTCATCATGTATGCCGACACAGAAACTATGGCTATCAAACACACTATCGCAATCACAGAAAAAAGAAGGAAAATCCAAAATGAATACAATCAAAAACATGGTATTACTCCAAAAACTATCAAAAAAGATAAAATGGAGACTATTGAAGAGACTTTTGGTATATTGCCGGAAGAACTATCAGAAAGTGTAAAGCAGCTTGACATATCGAGCGATATAAAATTAGATCAGCTGGAAAAACAGATTAAAGAGTTGCAAAAAGAGATGAAAAAAGCTGCAAAAGAACTTAGATTTGAAGACGCTGCTAAAATTAGAGATATGATCAATTATCTTCAGGGATTGGAGATGATAAAGTGATTTTTTAGGGAGAAATCAAAGTGCTGGTTAAAAAATATTCTCGCGCATATTTTTTTTTGAAAATTATTGATTTTTTCACCTTTTTTTTAAGAAAGAATCGTAACCAAAAAAAGATAACCAAAAACCCAAAGAAAATTCTTTTGAGTAATATTGCCCATTTAGGAGATGTTGTAATTTCTACCGGAGTTTTGCCTCATATAAAAGAAAAATATCCTGATGCGAAAATAGGATTTATTTGCGGATCTTGGGCTAGTGATGTTGTTACTCAGCATCCTTTAATAGATAAGGTTTATTTTGTAGATCATAGAATATTGAATAGATCCGATATTTCAATTTTAAAAAAAATGTTTTCCTATTTTAGGTCTAAATACAAAGCATTAAAAGAAATAAAAAAAGAAAAGTATGACATTGCAATTGATTTGTATTTTTTTTTCCCAAACTGCATCCATCTTTTTTTTAAATCCAAGATTCCGACAAGAATAGGATATACTAGCGGAGGATATAAAAATTTTTTAACTCATACTTTAGAATGGATAGAAAAAGATCAGCATGTAAGTATTTATCAATCAAAATTGTTAGAGTTTTTAGATATCAAAAAAACAGGTTTAAAATATCTAAATCCTTTGATAACTGTTGAAAGAAATTTTGATCCAGTTCTTTCGGATATAATTAAAAAAGATTATGTTGTCTTTCATATAGGATCAGGTGACCAAAGAAAGAATTGGCCAATTGATAATTGGAAAATATTAACAAAAAAAGCAGCCGAAAAAATCAAAATAGTATTTACCGGTAAAGGGTCTTTTGAAAATAAACAGATTGAAAATATTATTCAAAATAACTCTAACTGCTTTAATTTTTGTGATAAATTAAACTATAAAAATCTTGTACAGCTTATTGATAAAGCCAAATCCATTGTGTGTACCGATTCTTTAATTTCTCATATTTCAAGCGCATTGAATAAACAAACATTAGTATTATTTAGCAATGTAAATAACCCTCAGCACTGGATTATGAAAAAAGAAAATATTCATCAGATTGTTTTTGGCATTGATAGTGTTGTAGATATAGATTTTATTTATAAAAGACTATTTGATTTCATAAAAAATGCGCTTTAAAATATCTGAGTTTTGCGGAAAATCAGTTATAAAAAACATGCAGAGGTCTTTAATATAATGCATTTTCCCGTTAGTGCGTCTTTAATATGAGCTTCTTGAATATTCCAAAGGATATCTCGTACTCTCTGCAAAGATTGTCCCGTTTTAATTTCCAAGAATTTACCCATCATAAGTCCCATAAAGCAAAGCAAAACATGAGCTCTAAAGAATCATGCACATAAAGAAAGATCGGACGAGTCTTAAGGTCTGTTTTCGACATGAGGAATGCCTGTTCAACATGCGAAAGTCCATGATAGTACTCAACAGCTTGTGTATTTTCAAAATACTTTTAAGAATGTTTATGCATTATCCTTTAATGCCAATAAGCTTTTCTGCTTTCTTCTTCAGTCCTCATTTAGAATAAATGAATCTTGGTGATCCTCTTATTTTTTAACAAATTTGGTTCGTTTACGTAATTCTTGCTGAGAAATTATCTCCTGAGCTTTTGCAATTTGTTTATCAAATTCGCATTGGTCTTTTTTTGGCTCGTTTTTCAGAGTAAGTACAAATCACATCATAAGACCAATTTGGGTAAAATAAATAAATAACACTACCATCTTATTTTTTCAATCGAGAAGTTATTGATTCAATAAAAGCTTTTGGCGCATTCGCCAAGAGAGCCCGCACAATGTGTT
Source organism: Parachlamydiales bacterium (assembly GCA_016935395.1). GTDB lineage: Bacteria > Chlamydiota > Chlamydiia > Chlamydiales > SM23-39 > JAFGQY01. The sequence continues at coordinate 365 of JAFGQY010000123.1, read as the reverse complement.
GATAGCTTTCGGCCTTGAGGAGCAGCATATTTTCCTGAGAAAGCTTGGCGTCATCTGCAACAATGATCGGTTTAGAATTAGTGTGGCGCTTTTGAAACTCCTTGATTACATCAATCATCGTATGTCCTTCAAAAGTATTTCCTTTGTAGGTTTCTTGCCTTAGTGGAAAGCCTTGATGAGTTACCAGCAAGCCAACAACAATGTATGGTTGTTTTGACTTATCGTCTTTCTAAAATCCTCGTGTCATTAATTCGTTATTAGGTTTGTGGCTTTCGAATTACAAAGTCGTCACATCATAAAGTACAAGAGCAAATGATTCTCCAAAGTGCACTTTGGCCGTATGATATGCAGCATCTTCAATAGTT
>JAFGQY010000122.1 GCA_016935395.1 Parachlamydiales bacterium | reverse complement strand
TATGAAAAAAATATTTTATTTTTTGGTTTTTTTAGTTTCTTTTTGTTTACATGCAAAAGAGAGTTATTACATTTTAATTGAGCCAAAATTTTCAGGATTTTCAGGTTCTGAAGATATTTTGACTTTTCATCAAGGTTTGGAAGAAGCCAGAAACAAACTTTTAAAAATTCCAAAAGAGAAAAGAGTGCTTTATGCCTTTGCAAGATTCTCTGAGCTTTTTTTGATTTGGGCTCCTCTCTCTGAAACTGAAATAGTCATTCAGCATGAAGTATTTGGACATGGTTATAGAATAAGAGATTTCGGTTCTCACTTTGCTAAAGTAAAAAAATATAAGATCAATACACCTTCTCCTTATGGAAGCGGCGGAGGTGCAACTTATTATACATTTGGTGAGAATTATACATCTTTTCAGGAAACGGCTACAAGTATTGCAGGAGTTGAAGCTACAGCTACTTTAGCAAATAGACTTAAAATGAAATGGCTTCAATCTTTAAGATTGGACCCTTTGAAAGCTTTTTTGTATTTGCAGGCGCAGCAGGATCTTACTTCGTATATATACACACTCAATGATTCTCCAATTTTTTCTAACGAAGGTCACGATATTGAGTCATTTTTATTTTGGCTTAATAATACTTACTATAATGATCTTTTAAAAAAACAGACTTTGAAAAAATCGGCTTTGATTAGTCTTGTTGATCCTTACACTTACTATTCTATATTATCTGTTTTTTATTACATCTTTTCAGGAAAAGATTTTAAAATTCCGATGATAAATTTTAAAAATATTAAATATCTTCCATCATTGAGGTTAGGACTCGCTCCTTTTGGATTGGAATACTATTTAGAAAACTTTTTTTCCTATGAAAATAGAGCTATTTATTCTTATTTAAAAATAGGTAAACATAATAATAAAGTTTTTTGGGGTATGGGTTTTGATTTCCCTCAAATTTATAAAACCAAAAAAACTGCTTTAGGGTTTCGATTGGACTCTTTTTTGCAACCTAAAATCTACTATAAAAGTGCTATGTTCACTTTTGAGAATGTTCAGATAGGATATGATGAAAAGGATCTCAAAAAATTTACTTTCGGTTCTTCACTTTTATTAACCTTAGAACAAAAACTTTCAAAAAAATTCTCTTTTTATACTCAAGCCGGGTATAAAACAAAAGGTTTTATCCAGTCTTTTCCTTTAAGAGAAGATATTGTTTTTAGAGTAGGTTTCGGATTAAATAATTTTTAAAATTTTTTTTAAAAAAAAGGTCTTTAAGAAAGTTAAGTTTAATAATTATTAAATGCAATTTTTTAAAGCTAAGTAGCAATCGGTTTTTATGAAATTTATCATTGCAAACTAAAGATGCAATTCTTATAAGAAGCATTAGTAAGGTAAGAATTTTTTAAAGAAAATATAATCTTTTTGGATAAAATTAAAAATGAATCAAGAAATAATATTTTATGTTCTTCTAGGAATATTTGCCGGTCTTATTGCAGGAATGCTAGGCATTGGAGGGGGAGTTTTTATAGTACCCGGGCTTACAATGATATTTACATATGTCGGTTTTGAAAAAGATCTAGCAATAAAATATGCAATAGCAACCTCTTTAAGCATTATGATCTTTACTGCATTCTCGTCTGCTATTGCACATTACAAAAGAAATAATATTGATTTCGATGTTTTTAAAAAAATCTTTGTTTTTATAGTTTTAGGAACTATTTTGGGATCATTAATTGCACATCTAATAAATGAGAAATATTTAAGACTTTTTTTTGCAATTTTTATTTTTTTGGTAGCTTTGCAGATGCTTTTTAATTTTAAAATAACAAGACATAAAAAAAGCTTAAATTTTAAAATTATTAGTATCGGTGGATTTGTCATTGGATTAAAGTCCGGACTTTTGGGAATAGGTGGAGGATCGATATCTGTCCCATTTCTATCTTATTTTAATCTCCCTATGAAAAAAGCTATTGGCACTTCAACTCTTTTTACATTAATCATTTCAATAGTTGGAACTATGTCTTATTGGATTTTTGGTGAAACTAGCAAAACAAATATAGGCACTTTGGGATATATTTATTTACCGGCTTTAATCTTAATTGCTCCTACAACATTTATTTTTGCATATATTGGAGCTAAATTATCAAAAATTACGCCCAACAAAGTCTTAAAGATCATTTTTGGCTTTTTGCTAATCGTTCTAAGTTTTAAAATGCTCTTTTATGATGTTTTCTGATATTGATAAATCAAACACAGTTTTAAGATAATTTTTAATGTTTTTATTAAAAAATAAGATCAATAAATGTAATATGTTTTAAAAATACAAAAAGTTTAGGAGTTTTTATGGTAGATAAATCTAAGTTTAAATCAGAAGGATATAGCCTGCATGTAACTGGAAAAAGTCTTCAAATTACCCCTGCCATGGAAGCATATGTTCAAGAAAAGCTTACCAAGATTGAAAGATTTACAAATAATATTTTGGATATAGCTGTGACTTTAGAAGTGCAAAAATTGGCTCATACAGCATCAATAGTTATGAATTTTATGCATTATAGAATTCAAGTGCATGCAACAACTACTGATCTTTATGCAGCGATCGATGGAGCTTTTAATAAACTTTATAAATTACTTAGAAGATATAAAGGTAAATTGCAAAATCATAAACGAAATGAGGACTTGGCTACTGTTGACATGCATGTTCATGTACTTAAAGAGATTGATGAGGTAGAGGATATTAATGACGAAATTGATAATCAAACGCTTAAAGAAGAATTAGAAAAGTATGAAATGCCCAAAATAGTCTCAAAAGATACAATGTCAATCAAAATGCTGACTCAAGATGAAGCTGTGATGAAAATGGATCTTGCTGGAGAGAATTTTTTGATTTACAAATGTGAAGAAGATCAAAAATTAAAAATTTTATATAAAAGAAATGATAAGGAACTAGGTATTGTTGAAATCCAAAAATGATGATAATAAAATATTTGATTCGATACGAAATACCTATGTAGTTAAGACACCTGAAGAAATTGTTAGACAAAAGCTCATTTACAAATTAGTAAATGAGCTTAATTTTCCCAAAAACTTAATTTCTATTGAAAAAGATCTGCTTTGCCTTCCATATTTGAAAAATAAAAATTTGAATCTTTTGAAAAGAAGAGCGGATATTATCTGTTTTGCTAAAAATATTCATCCAAGATATTCATTATATCCACTTCTTATGATAGAATGTAAAGCGGATAAGTTTACGAAAGATGTTATAGATCAGGTATTAGGTTATAACTTTTATGTAAAATCTTACTTTGTCGCTATTGCTAATAAACTTGAAACAAAAACTTTTTGGTATGATCAAAAAAATAGTGAGTATAAGTCTGTAAACTTTATACCAAAATTTGAAAATCTGATTAGGGAAGTTAATGTATAGTAATACTTTACCAGATACTTTAGTTGTTTTTGGTAAGCTTGATCAAAAATTATTAAATGATTTGAAAAAAAAACTTTTAAAAAACCCAAAACTTCAATTTGTATTTTTAGAAGAGGATCAAAAAAAATCACATAGACAAAAAATTGAAGTTAAAAGCTTTTTTAAAGAGAATGAAAATATAAAAAATTTTCATGTTTTAGAAAAAGGCAACACTTCTGTTTTAAAAAACATTGCCTATGATAATTTATTTAGCTCTTTTGAGATAATAAAAAGTAATAATGATAAAAGACATAGCTTATTTGAAAATATTTCATCTGCTTTTAATTTTTTCCAAAATGGATTAAATCTCTCTTCCTATCCATTTGCTGATTTTGGTGAGCTGTTTTTTAAAAATATCTATAACAATCTTTTGAATGTTAATAAGTTTTGTCTACTGCAGTCATTAAAGGGTAAATTTAAAAATATTCCTGCAATAATTGTTGGATCAGGGCCATCTTTAGATAAAAATATCAACTTTTTAAAAAATGTAAAAACAAAAGCTTTTGTTTTTGCAGCTAATTCATGTGTAAAAAAATTAAAAAATAATAATATCGATATAGACTTTTTTGGAGGAGTTGATCCCAGTGTTATCTATGAAGAAGTTGATAATAACTGCTGTTTTCTATATCAAAATCAAACCTTTTATAAAAATTTACAAAAATGCTTAAATCAAACAACAAATATTTTACTTCCTGACTGTGGCCTATTTGAATTAGAAAAGTTTATGAATGATCAGCTGAAGTTAACTCAAAATATTGATTTTGAAGGTGGTTGGAACGTTTCAACTGTTTTAATTCAAACGGCACATATTTTAGGATGCTCTCCAATAGTTCTTGTCGGTCATGATCTATGTTATAAAGATAAAAAATATGCAAAAAGCTTAGAGGTAAAAAATGATGGGTTTTCTGTGAAAGATACCCAGGATAGAGATGGAAATAGTGTGAAAATACAAGATGATTGGATTATGGCTAAAAATTGGATTGAGAAGTTTCACAGAAAAAAGATTAATATGATTATAAATGCAACTGAAGGTGGTATAAACTTAGAAGGAATAAAAAATATTACCCTAACAGATGTTTTAAAAAATTTTAAAATTTTTCCAAAAGATCTAAAAACTCAGCTAAACGAAACTATATCTGATAAAGAATTTTTAGTTAAAAACCCAATGCAAACTCAAGAAATTTTAAAAAATGTTTATGATAGTTTATTAAGTTTATCTAAAGAACTTCAAAATCTTTTAAATGACTTTAGCAATCAAGAATTTGACTTTGAATTTACAAAATTAAAAGATAATTTTTTATTTAATCTTTTGCCTGTGCAGTTTTGGAGAGTTTTAAAGCCTGTTTTTATAAAAGAAGTTGATAATACACCAATAGATCATTACATTAACAAAATAATCTTTTTCCAAAATGTTATTACTACTCATATTAACCTTTTAAAAGAGGTTTTATGAAAGAAAAATATTTTTTAAAAGGTAATAAATTAACTATTTTTGATAGAGATTTAAACCTGGATTTATTTTCTGATGTAAAAATCAAAAAACTTGAAAACTTTTCAAAAGTTAATAAAAACTTAATTTTTGAGATTCACTATCATAAAGATCTACTACATGGTCCTTCTATTTTTTATTCAAAAAACAAAAATATTCTTTCTATTACATGGTATTTTTTTGGTAAAAAAAATGGAAAATCTTATAAATACTACTTATCTAAAAATATCTGTTCTATTGAGCAGTTTAAAGAAGGTAGCTTCGAGGGTGTACAAAAATATTTTTATGAAAATGGAAATTTAAAAACTGAAATTAACTACTCAAGCGGCGTTTTACATAAAGATTCTTTTCTTTATTATGAAAATCAAAAAATAAAAAGAAAAACTGTTTTTGAAAATGGCAAAAAAATTCAAGATGAATTTTTCGATATTTGCGGTATTTTTTTAAATGAAAAGAGATTTGATCTATGCAACAGTTAAATGAAAATTTAGATATTTTATCTGAAAAAAATCCTTATCTTTTCATGCTTTTAAATACTTACGTTTCAAAAACAAAAAAAACTTCTATTTTTAAATTTTTTGAAAAGGATATTTTTTTAGAAAATGTTGATTTTTTATTTGTTTATAAGCCGCATCAAAACATCTCTTTTAAAATGTTTGAAAAATGGCTTGATAACGATGAAAAAGCGTTAATATTTTTCGAAGATGATTTGGATCACTTATTAAATTTTTTTAAAAGTAAAAATGCTTTTGATTTTTTAAAAAGGGACAATGTTTTTTTTCATTTTTTTAATGATGCTGACTCATTTTTAAATGAACTTTCATCAAAATATTTTTCTCATGAAATAGATGTTATTACTTTTCAAATTGAAGATGAAAAATTTTTATCTTTAAAAGATCAAATTTTAAAAAAAATGAAAATTTCTTTTTTATCTCACCATGATAGTTTTTTTTCAAATAAGATATTTAAGAATTTTTATTCAAATATTGATCAATTATCAAAATCTTTTTATGCAAATAAATTGAAAAATAAATTTAAAAATGTTCCTGCAATAGTTTGCGGAGCCGGTCCGTCTTTAAAATATTCTTATGAAAAAATAAAAAAACTTGAAAATAGTGCTCTTATCATAGCAGGTGGATCTGCTATAAAATGTTTAACTTTAAATAATATTAATCCTCATTTAGGAGTGATAATTGATCCTAATTTAGAAGAGTTTAATATTTTAAAAAACTCCTTGGCTTATGAAATGCCCATAATTTACTCCACTAGAGTTAATAGTGGCGTTTTTAATACTTTTAATGGTCCTATAGGATATATAAAAGCATTCATTGGAGGGATGTTTGAAATTTTCATAGATGAAAAATTTAAACTTCCTTTTGAATATGTTGGAAAGGAGCTTTCTGAAACTTCTCTGAGCGTTACATCTGTTTGTATTTCTTATGCCAAATACTTAGGGTGCAATCCAATAATTTTAGATGGACTTGATTTATCTTACTCGGACAATAAAAAGTATGCTACAGATAGCTTTGATGATAAAAAAATTGATAATAATAACAAGCTAATACCTGCAAAATCAAAAGATAATAAGAATATTTTTACAAATCACATTTTTCAAATTGAAAAGAAATGTATTTCTGATATTTCAAAAAAATTAAAAAATCAAAAAATTTATAACGCAACTCAATCAGGTCTTCAAATTGATAATATTTTAGATGTTTCATATGAAGAAATTCTTAAAAAATCAAAAAACTTCAAAGAGTTTGATCTGAAAGGTTATCTGCACTCTTTAATACAAGATTCAATGTTAAAAATTAAAGATGAAGATATTGAAAAGTTAAAAAAAGATATTTTTGAAAGTTTTAAAAAATCAAAAGAATTTTTAAAGATAATTATTTCAAAAAATCCTGAATATAAAAAAATATTGGCTGAAGAAGATTTAAAAGAAGAAATAGCCTTTAAGTATTTTCTTTTTGATCTTTTTTACATTTTAGAAAAAAGATACGATGATTCTATGAAGAAATTTCAAAAGCTTTTTGAAGCTATAGATTATTTTTGCGTAGATTAAGATTATTTCTTGGAGTTTTAATATTTGTTAATCAAGTTATGAATGATTTAATTAATTTTTAAAAAAATAAAATAATATTTTTAATTGAAAATAACTTAATTCATTAATTAAACTATTATTAATTATGAATAAAATTCAAGTGTAAATAAAGGAATAATAACATGGCAATAAGACCTTATAATCCTCTAAATATTTTAGCAGATGCAGCGGTAGAATTATTAGACAAAGAAAAACCTACTCTACCTGGAAGGAATATAAAAGCAATTGCTCTACAAAGAATTCAAGCAAACAAAGAACAAGAACGTAAAGCAAGAGGATTAAGTGCTAGAGCGAAGATAGTAAATACTAGAAGAACTCCTGTCTTGGAAGATGCAAAAGTAGACAGCGTAAATTGTCAAACATTTTATTCCTGGAAAGAACCATTAGCTAAATTTTCTGATCCTTTATCTATTCTTATCGATAGAATGGTTGATAAGGATAGTCCAAAAGTTAGTAAAAAAATTTTTCATGATGATTTTGAATTATTTAAACAACAATTAAATAATATTTTCAATTTTCAAGAACGTTCGCAGACTGAAAAGAATCTTAAAGGTGATGCTCTGAGATATATCAAAGCAAGATTAGATTTTAAGACAATGAGTCATCGACAGTACTTAACTTCTAGAAAATTATTAAAGATTTTTGAAAAGGCAAAAATATTAGTTCAAAAAAGAATCCAACAATACACAAAAGTTTAATTAAAAAACTTATTGGTTAGACTTATATTGATTAAGCTTATTTCGAAGTGTTCTAATGCTTATTCCTAAAGCTTTTGCTGTTTTGGTTCTATTGTTGTTTTGTAAAAGCAAAGTTTTTAATATCAACATTTTTTCAACTTCTGATAGTTTTTTTCCTGAAAATTCACTTTGATTTTTTTCAAAAATCTTAGGGTTATCCAATAAAATGTCTTGTTTTTCAATAATAGTTGATTTATCCAAAACGTATATCCTTTCAATTATGTTTGCAAGCTCTCTAACATTTCCGGGCCAAGGATAGTTTAAAAGTTTTTCTTTTGCGCTAGTTGATAAGGTTTTTATGGGTTTATGATTTTCTTTGGAAAACTTTTCTAAAAAGTAAGTAGCTAGTGAAATTATATCATCTTTTCTTTCTCTTAAAGGGGGAATATTTATCGGCAGCACATTTAGTCTATAAAATAGATCTTCTCTAAATTTATTTTTTTCTATCTCTTTTTTCAGGTCTCTATTAGAAGTGGAAATAAATCTAATGTCTACTTTTATAGATTTTGAGCCTCCGACTCTTTCGAATTCTTGCTCTTGCACTGCCCTTAGAAGTTTTGCTTGAAGATTGATAGGTATTTCGGTTATTTCATCTAGTAGAAGAGTTCCATAGTTTGCAAGTTCGAATCTACCCTTTTTTTGCTCAAAAGCTCCTGTAAATGATCCCTTTTCATGTCCAAAAAATTCTGATTCTACAAGGGTTTCGGAAATAGCGGCGCAGTTTACTTTTATAAAAGGAAGATCTTTTCTTAAAGATCTTTGATGTATTAGCTTTGCAATAACTTCTTTTCCTGTGCCAGATTCACCACTAATAAATACAGAAGCATTGCTTTTAGCAATTTTTTCAATATTGTTAATAAGATCTTGCATGAAAATTGATTTTGCAATGATATCTTGATTAATATGGTATGATCTCTCTTCTTTGAATATGCTGTTTTGCACTTTAAGCTTTAGATGTTCGTTAGCTTTATTTATTAGGGTCTGTATAACCTCAAACGTAAAAGGTTTTAAAAGATAGGTAAAAGCACCTAAATTGAGAGATTCGATTGCATTTTCAATTTTCCCGTAAGCTGTGATTACAATTACAATTATATTTGGATTAATTTTTTTAGCTTCTTTTAAAACGTCAATTCCAGATTTAATTGGCATTTTCATATCCGTTATAACTAAATCAAAATGTTCATTTTTTAAATTCTCTATAGCAACTTGGCCATTTTTTGTTTTTGTTGTTTTGATATCTAATCTTTTTAGACTCTCTTCTAAAAAATTTAAAATAAGCTCCTCATCATCTACTATAAGTGCTTTTTTGATCATAAAATTACCTCTTTATTGGCAGTGATATACAGAAAGTTGTTCCCTTGTTTACTATTGATCTTACTTCAATTGTTCCGAAATGAGCTTGTATGATTTTATGAGTTTGACTAAGACCCAGGCCATTCCCATACTGCTTTGTTGTAAAAAAAGGAGAAAAAACATTTTCAAGATCTTTTTCTTCTATCCCGGTCCCTGTGTCATTTATGTTTATAATAAAGTAATCATTGTTTTTATAGGTTGAAATATTCAAAGTTCCAATTTCTTCTATGGCTTGGTATGCATTAACAATTAAATTTAAAAAAGCAGATTTAATAAGATCTTTGTCCATTGGCAGCATAGTATCTGTGTCAGCTAAATGAAGATCGATTTTAACATTTTTTGAAAATGTAGGATCAATGGAGATATCTTTAATAAGCTCTTTAATTAATTTTGTGATGTTTGAGCTAACTACTGTTAAAGAAACAGGTCTAGCATATTCAAGTACATTATTTACAACTCGCTCAAGCGATCTTGTCCCATCCAAAATATAAGAGGTCATGGTTTGAAGAGTTTTATTATCTTTTAGATCATTATGAAGAAGAGAAGCATATCCTCTTATCACTCCCAATGGATTTTTGATCTCATGTGCTACGCTAGCCGCCATTTCACCTAAATGGTTTAATCTATCATTTCTATTTGCTAATACCTCAAGTTTTTTTAGTTTAGTCATATCTTTTAACATTATAATAATGCCTTGATATCGGCTAGGACAGTCATAAACAAAGGATGTGGTAACTTCTATCTCTTTTTCATTTTTTTTAAAAAATATATAGTTAAGTTTTTTTGTCTGTTTTAATTTAATTGCGTCTTTCATAGAAAAACCAAAAAAATCATCGTTAAAACAGTCAAAATAGCTTTGAAACAAGATTTCATCTTGTTTTTTTTCTAAAATTTTTTCAGCAGGGCTATTAAAAGTTGTTATTATTCCGTCTAAATCGATAAATAAAATTCCTTGAGATATGTTTGATAAGATATTGTTTAAATAGCTTGTGATAGAATTTAAATCAGTAATTTTGTGAGTTAAATCCTTTTCCTTTTTTTCTAAAATAGAACTTACCTTTAAAAACCTGTCCTGCAATGTTTTATAAGAATTTTCAATTCTTTTAGCTTCTTTAGAAAAAAGTGAAAATGCATTTGCAAGATGTTTCATTGATTCATCAGATGAGGTTGATTTCATTGCTAAGTTTGCAGACTCTTGCAGTTTTTTGAAAATATCTGACATAATGCCTTTTAAATTAATTTAACCACTAAGTTCACACTATATGAAAAAAATTAAGTTATGTAAAAGTATTTTTATTTTACTTTTACTGTTTTTATCTTCTTGCAACTTTAATGATTTAAAAGATTTAAAAAAAAAGAAGATAAAAGTAGATAAGATTACCAGATTGGAAAAAGATCACTTTTTTGATTTTAATGAGCCTAAACAAAAAAAATTAGAAGCCTATCCATTTGAAGAAAATTTAGAAAATATTTCAAAAATTACAAAAGAGTATTTTAGATGTAAGGGCAATCCTTTAAATCCCGAGAGAATAGATGAATCCGATCCTGATAACATAAAAGTCTATTTAGATTGTGAAGGATCTTCCAAGCATAGCTTGCCTCTTATGCATAATAATAAAGAGGGTGTTTATCCCATTTTAATAGATATTTTAAATTATATTCAGAAAAAGACTAAAAAAAAGGTAATAATAACTTGCGGACATAGATGTCCAAAGCATAACCAATATTCCGATTTTGACTCTTCTGCCAAACTTTCAAAACATCTAATAGGAGCTGAAGTCGACTTTTACGTTGAAGGATATGAGCAAAAATATTTAGAGATTTTAAACCT
>JAFGQY010000121.1 GCA_016935395.1 Parachlamydiales bacterium | reverse complement strand
GTAGCTCAGTTGGTTAGAGCATCGGTTTGTGGTACCGAGGGTCGCGGGTTCGACCCCCGTCTTTCACCCAAAAAAAAAGAGCTGGTTAAAAAACGAGCTCTTTTTTTTATTTTAAGTCTAAATTCTTATTCGAAAAAGTCTCTAACTTTATTAAAAAAACCTTTGTCCATCTCAGCTTTAGCCAAAAAGTTTTCAGATTCCTTAAGCTTTTCCATTATTTTCATTTCATCTTTAGAAATAGTTTTTGGAATATAAATATTTACTTTTACAAGTATATCTCCTTTTCCATATCCTTGAACATCAGGCAATCCTTTACCTCTGAGCCTCAGTATTTTACCTGATTGAGTTCCACTTTCAATTTTAACTTTAACTTTACCACTTAAAGTAGGAATTTCAACAGTTTCGCCTAAAATAGCATCAGGAACACTTATATTTAAAATATACAGCAAATCATTATCATGACGAATTAATTCTGGATGTGGCTTTTCTTCAATAACAACAAGCAAATCACCATTAATTCCACCTCCACGTGCTGCATTGCCTTTTCCCGAAACTGAAAGTTGCATTCCTTCCATTACACCTGCAGGAATATCAATTTTTATCAGTTCTTCTTCTTTTACAATTCCTTCGCCATAACAAGAAGTACATTTTTTTGTAATAACTTTTCCGCTTCCTCCGCATGAAGGACAAGTAGATGTAGTTTGCATCTGACCTAAAATTGTATTTGCAATTCGTGTAACTTGACCGGAACCATTACAAGTAGTACAATTAGATATTGAATTACTATCGGCGGCTCCGGAGCCATTACAAGTTTTACAGGAAACGTATTTTTTTACTTTTATCTTTTTTTCAACTCCATTAGCAATTTCGTCTAAAGTAAGTTCTACTCTAACTCTTAAGTTTGAGCCTTTATTTACTCTTGTTCCTCCACGCCTGCTACCGCCGCCAAATCCACCAAATCCACCAAAAATATCTCCGAAATGAGAGAAAATATCGTCCATATTCATTCCTGCACCACCACCTGACGCACCTCCTAGTCCGGCATGTCCAAATTGATCGTATCTTTGCCTTTTTTGGTCATTGCTTAATACTTCGTATGCTTCAGCTGCTTCTTTAAACTTATGCTCTGCATCTTTGTCATCAGGGTTTTTATCCGGATGATATTGAATAGCTTTTTGGCGATATGCCTTTTTCAGCTCTTCTTTCGTTGCACTTTTCGAAACGCCTAATATTTCATAAAAATCTCTTTTGGACATGTTCCTTTTTTTTTGTTCTCATTTATAGTTATTAGTATATTAGACGATTATGATTTTTATATTTCCAATTACTAATTCCAAATTACTAAATACTAATTTTTATTCGCCAACTACAACTTTAGCAAATCGAATAACTTTACCGTGTAGCAAGTATCCTTTTTCTATTACATCAATAACTTTTCCTTTTTGCTCTTCATCAGTTGATGGAATTTTTGATATCGCTTCATGATAATCTGTATCAAAACTATTACCTTTTGCCTCTATTTCCTGAACACCTCTTTGCTTTAAAAACTCGTTAAAGTTGCTGTAAATCAACTCAATACCTTCTTTTGTAGAATTTGCATCAGCATTTTCTTTTATCGATTCTAAAGCTCTTTCGAAATTATCCATAACAGGTAAAATATTAATTAATATATCTTCACCTGCCGACTTAATTAAGTCCATTTTTTCTTTTAAGCTTCTTTTTCTATAGTTATCAAATTCAGCCGAAAGCCTTAAATATTTATCATTTATTTCACTAAACTTTTGTTCAAAACTTGGAGCTTCTTTTATTTGTTCTTCGCTATTTTCAGTGCTTTCAATTATTTGCTGCTCTTCAATATTAATTTCATTATTTTCTTGCTCTTGGTGTTTTTCATCAAGTTCTACTGAGTTTTCAACTGAATTATTAATTTCTTCCACTTTATTATTAGGTTTTAACTTTTTATCTTTTACGATTTCTTTTTTGCTCTTTTTTGCCATTATTATTAAATTTTCAAGTTTCTCATATAACTTTTATCGCTTCTTTTATACAATTTTTATTTATTGTAATTGAAAGCTATAAATAACAGATATAACTTTATTAAAATTATTAGAACTTTGCTTGTTTTCTCAAATTATTTGCCATAAATATAAAACAAGACATTTTGGCATTTTTATGCTTTTTCAGATATAAAAAATGACAAAGACAGGAAAAAATGCCTGTCTTTGTCATTTAAAAAAAATATTCTTTAATTATTTTAAATGCTTCTCAATTGTATTTGCTAAATCCGGACTTTTTAAATTTATTGCGATAACTTTTCCGCTCCCATCAATAAGAAAATTGAAAGGCACATTTATAATTCCATAATTATTAACAACTTCCGATTCGTAACTTTTCATATCACTAACATGATATGGCCATTGCATATTGTCTTTTTTTATTGCTGCTTTCCATTTTTCAACATCTCGGTCTAAAGAAACTGCATAAACAGTAAAGCCCTCTGCATTTTTAAATGATTTGTCTTTATATTTATTATAAATCCGAACAACATGGTCGTTTTCAAATCTACAAGGAGGTGCAAATGATGCCCAAAAATATATTAACACCATTTTGCCTCTTAATTCAGATAATTTATATGATTTTGACCGATCTACAGCTGGCAGATTAATTTCTGGTGCAATGTCGCCAATTTTAGGTGTCTGTTTATCAGGTAAAT
>JAFGQY010000120.1 GCA_016935395.1 Parachlamydiales bacterium | reverse complement strand
CCAGAATTTAAAATATTGAATATTAATATATTGAATAATATACTTAACAATAGAAACAAAAAGCCGCTTATTTCAACAGGGCTTTCCAGGAGATTCAGCAAACTAAAATCCATGTTATTTCAGCTCACTGAACTTCCCTTGCTAGGAATGGAGTTAACCATTTACCAGTTCATCTCTTTTAATAGTTGTTTTTTTTATTATAATTTCTTAACTTTTTTACATCATGAAAAAACTCTGGATGTAATAAAAATAAAAAAATTTTAAATTTGTTTATTGAAGCTCATATATGTGCTCCGCCTCATTCTATTTTAATTACTGTATCTCACTGTTGGTCCATACTATTAATAACCTTCGTCTTCGTCTTCTTCGTCTTCTGAACCTTCGTCTTCTTCGTCTTCTTCGTAGCCTGGTTCATCTTCTTCATCAAAATATCCCATTGTAAACACCTCGCAGTTTTATATTTTTACCATTCTTCTTCATCATCAGAACCTTCATCATCAGAACCTTCATCTTTATAATCAAGAGAGTCATCCTCGTCCTCTTCTTCAGTTTCTTCTTCTAGCTCTTCATCAAATTCATCTTCATATACCATGTGTGGCACCTCCTGTTATTCTAATTTATCCTCTTTTTTCATTTTAAACTTATTTTCAGGTCTTGCCTGCTTATTCATCAATCTCTGTTTTAGTCTGAACATCTTTTTAACCCATTTGTTTTGCAAGCAAATCAGATAGCTCTGATTTTAATTTTTTAAGCTTATATTCCTTAAACTGTCTAATCTCATTATTTGTAATGTTAGCCAAGTCCCACTCTATAAGCTTAATTGCTTTTTTTAATTCAGATATTTTATATTCATCCATTTTACTGGTTTCCATTTCTAGTGTTAAACACATCATTTTCTGCACATTTTTTATATGGGCTTATCACAATTAGGGCATATGACTGATAAACCTTTTAATTTAACATCATTGCCGATTTTTTTGCCGCAATGCTTGCAAACAATTTCCTCATTTTCATAATCAATTACAAGACTTTTACTCTTAGCCATAAAAGAAAATAATTTGTAGAAAGACATATTTAAAGATGTGGTAGTAAAAATAAATTTTTAGGATATTATTTTGTTTAAAAAATTAATCAATATATTAAAAAAGATTGATTATTTCTCTTTTTTTCGAGGAAGAAAAAAGACATTCATAGGAAACTCTTTTTTATCAACTATTTCGTATAACAGACCAACAGGACTTTGAGTGATTACCCTGTCAATTGAAAAAGGATACACCTGCTTGATTTCAATTTCATTGGCAAACTCAGTCTGCATTTTTAATAAGTATTTGTCTTTTTGCTGGATATTTCTAAAGCCCAGTAAAAGCAAGTGTGTTGATTCTGATTCAGGCAATCTAAAAGCTTCGATGATATAGGGCACTTTTTTTATTCTATTAGAGATCTCCTCATCAGAAAAATTCTCCCAGACCCTTCCGGTTAATCTTATAACCAAAACAACCATCAGATGTATCCCTAGTTTCTTAAAATCAATAATAGGCATATATCCTTTTATTATTCCGGATTGCTCAAGTTTTCTCCTGATCTTAAAAACAGCCTGCGGGGAAAGCTTCATTCTTTTGGCTATCTCTGAATCCGGGATTTTAGCATGCTGGATAATGCTCTTCAATACTTCCTGCTCATTTTTAGTGAGTTTCAGCATATCTGAATCATGTTTTTTCATAATTTTAATAGATTGAGAATGAAGTACTATTTAAAAGTTTTTTTTTAAAAATAAAAAATGCCGCTAAAGAGGGGAACTAAAGAATTCCCCAAATTTAGCGAACACTTTTGACCAGTCCCTCCCCCCCTAAATATCGGGATATAAATTAACTAAATCTCTTTAACTTATCTTTCTCTTCTTTAAGATTAAAATAATCTGCAAGTGTTTGCACCACTTCTTGAAAAGTAACTTCGTTGACAAGTAAAGGAATCATATCTTCATTCCAACGCTTATGGAGTTTTTTAGCTTTATTAAACATCTTTATAATACTTGGGTCAACATTAGTTTGCTTACATTTTTTTCTTACTAAGGACATATTTATAGGAATCTTATGTTTAATAAGTTGATAAATATCAAAATGATCTCTTGGCTTGTTTCTGCCAATAGCAGCAGCAACTTTTTCAGCAACCATCTCTTCCCTATTCAAGCAAGGAAAATTAAACTCAGGAATATTTGGATAAAAATGTTTTAATTTTAGGTTTTCTACAGCAAGAAGTAGCTTTCCTCTTTCATTTAGATCTATAAATATAGTGTCATTACCAAGAACAGACTTATAGGAAACTATTAACCTTATAAACTTATCAACGTCTTTATCTCTTGTTACTTTCCCAAATATTTTAGAATAATCAATAGCTAATTCTATTTCTTTTTGGACTTCTTTTGCAGGTTTATCAATAGTAAAATCAATATCTTCACTAATTCTAACATGATCAAGAATAGTTAATTGTATTGCAGTGCCTCCTTTAAAAT
>JAFGQY010000119.1 GCA_016935395.1 Parachlamydiales bacterium | reverse complement strand
GTCGGAGGTTTTTAAAGATGAAAAAAAATATAATAATAATTTTTTTACTATTTTTTGCTAATTTGGGATATTCTGCCCCTGTGAATAACCCCTTGGCTCCAGAAATAATAGAAGAAGGTTTTTTTATTTCCCCTGCAAGCTGGTTAAATTTTAGATTGGGATATGAGGGTAATTTTGTTTCGGACGGAAGAATGAACAAGTCTATAGGAAATGAGGGCAGAATAGATAATTTTAAACAGGATGTCAATTCAGGGACTGTTACAATTAATTTTTATAATAGAATGGATGCTTATGCAGTTTTAGGAGCTTCAAGAATAAGATCTGATTGGCGATATACATACGGAGGAATAACCTCAAGAGTTGAATTAGAAACAAATTATAGATTTTCCTGGGCTGTTGGAGGAAAAGCAATATTATTTGAATGGGGAAACACCGCTTTTAGCGTTGGAGCTCGATACTCATTTACAAAACCTACTTTATCTTTTGTAACAAAAGATGGAGTTCCTAATGATAATAGTAACAATGCAAGAGTTAGATACAAAGATTATCAGATTGATGTAGATCTTGGTCACAAAATAGATGTTTTTATTCCCTATATTGGAGGAAAATATTCTGTAGCTAAATCCAGTATTAAAAATTTTGATTTTCCTGTAACTCAAGATGGTGATACTGAAATGCGAATGAAAAATAAAGATCATTTTGGCGTGTTTGTTGGCTGCAGCCTTTCTAATGGAAAATATTTTATGTTAAACGTTGAAGCTAGATTTATTGACGAAGAAGGAATTACAGTTTCCGGAGATTTAAAATTTTAAAAAATGAAAAAGTTTTTATTTTTACCCCTTCTTTTTTTTTCTTTTAATTTGGGATTTTCTGCTCCTAATGGAAATCCGGCGCTTCCTGCTATTATCGAAGAGGGGTTTTTTATTCCAGATACAAAATGGTTAAACTTTAGGTTTGATTATCAAAACTATACATCTAGCGATTTAATGATGGAGTTTTGGGATGTATTTCAAGAGATGGGATATGTTTTAAGAAAAATAAAAGCTTTCTCTAATACAGGATCTATTACATTAAATTTTAAAGAGAGGCTAGATATCTATTTTGAAATGGGCTCTTGCAGGATTGAACCGGAATTTAGACGTGGCTCTTCTCTTTATATATCTAAAAGTGAAAATGATTTCCTTTATAGAATAGGATCAAAGCTAATCTTTTTTGAAATGATGGATTTTACTTTGGGTGCTGATGTTAAATATAGTCTTTTTTATGCTCCCGCATCATATCTGACTTTGAACGATGCTCCTATTAATGAAAATAATTTGAATTTTAAGTTAAAAGAGTGGCAGCTGGGTCTGGGTCTTGCTCAAAAGATTTCAATTTTAAGACCTTATCTTGGCGTAGTTTATAAGGATACTCAAGTGAGGATAAAAAACGTTCCGTTTTTACAAAACAATTCTTTAAAAATTGGTTTTTTAAAAAAAGCGGGAACATTTTTGGGAACTTCAATGTCTATGGGCTCTTTCATAATGCTTAATATTGAAGCGAGACTTGTAAATGAAAGATCTTATACCTTCTCAGGTGAAATAAGGTTTTAAAAAATTTTGTTTTATGTTACCCCTGCAATTAGAAGCTTATTTTATTATAGGGGAAAAAAGTCATGGAAATATCTATTGGTGATTATTTATTAAAAAAACTAAAAAATCTTAATGTAAGCCACATTTTCGGTTTGCCGGGTGATTATAATTTGTTGTTTTTAGATCAAGTTATAAAAAACAAATCAATTAAATGGGTGGGATGCTGCAATGAACTTAACGCTTCTTATGCCGCCGATGGATATGCTAGAATAAACGGGGTTTCTTGTCTAATTACGACCTTTGGTGTGGGAGAGCTTAGCGCGACAAACGGTGTGGCTGGTGCGTATGCTGAAAATGTTCCTATTATTCATATCGTTGGAATGCCCTCTACTTTGGTCCAAAAACAAAAACGGATAATGCATCACTCGTTATCGGATAGAAAATTTGATGAGTTTTATCATATGTATAAAAAGATAACTTGTGCAAGTGCAATAATATGTGAAAAAAATGCTCAAACTGAGATTGATCGAGTGTTTGAGAAAAGTATTTTTCATAAAAAACCCGGATATTTAGCAATTCCAGTTGATCTTTTTCATAAAAAAATAACTATTAAAAAGACAAAAAAAATAGATACCTTTTCAAACGTTAATACTTTAAAAGAAGCTTCGAATGTAATTTATGAAAAACTGCAAAAGGCAAAAAACCCTGTTATTTTAATAGATTATCTTATTAATAGAGATCCTCAATTAAAAAAACTAATTTTAAAATTTTTGGAAAGAACAAATATTCCTTTTGCTACAACCTTTTTATCTAAAGGATCTATAGATGAATCTCATAAAAGCTTTTTAGGGAGATATGCAGGTAAATTAAGTTCTAAAAATGTTAAAAAAAGAATAGAAAGCTCTGATGCAGTTATTGCAATTGGCTTTCTCCCAAGCGATTTTAGTACCGGTAAATTTACCCATAAACTTAACAAAAAAAATCTTATTGATATTCAAATCAATTTCACAAAAGTTGCTTCTTCTTTATATGAAAATGTATATTTTTTAGATGTTTTTAAAGAACTTATTAAAAAAATAAATATAAAAAATATTCAACATAAAGAAAAAGTTATTCCTCCTGAAAAATTAAAATTTGTAAAGCCCAAAAATGATAAAATTACACAGATAAGTTTTTGGGGAAGAATGCAGAATTTTTTAAAAAAAGACGATATTATTTTGGCAGAGACAGGAACTTCTTCATTTGCATCTTTAGAAATGGCTATGCCAGATAATGTTACCTACATCAATCAAGGTCAGTGGGGATCAATTGGATATGCACAAGGATCTTTGCTTGGCACTACTACCATTAGGCCAAATAACAGAAATATACTTTTTATTGGGGATGGATCCTTCCAGCTAACAGCTCAGGCAATGTCAACAATGTTGAAAAACAGATTAAATCCTATAATCTTTTTATTAAATAACGATGGATATGCTATCGAAAGGATAATACATGGTTGGAATATGTCATATAATGACATCCAAATGTGGAATTATTCAGAACTTCCAAAAATATTTGGTCAAAATGTTTTTTCAGTAAAAGTCAAAGATCATACTCAGCTTGAAGAAGCTTTGATTTTATTAGATAAAAACAAAAATAAACTTAGATTTATTGAAGTGGAAATGAAAAAACATGATATCCCAATTATATTAAGAAAATTTTTGGATAAAGATTAAGTAACATCTGATATGCAATCATATTTACTTCTCTCTTGAGAAAAAAAAGTTTTTTGTAATATAGTGTTAAGCCATTATGAAAAACTTTATTAGATATATTATATTTTTACCTCTTATTATCTTTTCTTCAGTATTTGCTCAAGATTTAGAAAATGAAGGCAAGCAAGAAGATCCGGATATGCAAGCGCTTGAAAAATGGATCAGACAAAAAAGGTTGATTACCCTTAAAGAAATTGGTGGGGATCTATCTTTAAGTGGCGAAGTAAGAGTTGAATTTCAGGGTTTTAACGAGAGAAAAAACGGAACAGAACAAAGAGGAAGCTCTAGCGTCTCACAAAAACCAGATTATGCTTTTGACGTTGAAGTCAATTTAATGTTTGATTATCAAACTGATAGAACCTGGGCTTCTGTTAAGCTCGAATTTGATAACGATATGGGAACAGAAAGCGGAACTACAAATAAAATAGCACTGGAAAGAGCCTATTTAGGTGGAAGAATTGTTGATGGGGAAACTTTTAATTTGGATGCTGAGCTCGGCCGAAGAAATCTAAATAGCGTTTTTGAATCTAAAATTCAATTTTCATCAATATTTGACGGAGGGTTGTTAAAATTTAATAAAGCGTTTGAATCTATCGGAAATTTTTATGTCAATACGGGCGTTTTTTTAATTAACGATCTTTATAATCATTATGGTGAAGTTGCAGAGCTTGGAATGCTCAGAGTTGGTAATACCGGATTTTTTCTAAAATATTCTATTATCAACTGGAAAAAAAGTTATTCAGACCCAATCAAAAATAGGATTTATGACTTTTTAAACTCTCAAGTGACTCTGGGATATCAAGGAACCGTTAATCGTTTTAATAAATATATTAAAATATATGCTGCCGGTTTAATTAATCACTTCGCTAACGATTTAAAATTATCTGATAAGTCATATAACAAAAAATACAATCTGGCAGCTTATGTCGGAGTTTCTTATGGGAAAATTTTACAAGCTGGAGATTGGGCTGTAGATGTAAATCTTCAATATGTAATGCCCCAAGCAATCCCCGATTTTGATTGTGGTGGAATAAAAAGAGGTAATATTGAAAAAGTTGGACTATATACACAAAATATAAATGGAACCGGAGCTCCTACTTCTTCAAAAACAGCTGTTGGAAATGAAAATTACAAAGGATTTCAATTTGAAGCGCTTTATGCAATAACTGCTAATTTAACGCTTCTTCAAAACTTTGAAATCTCAAATAATCAAACTTTTGATGTTGGTCCCTCAATGAGCTACAAAAAATATGAAATGGAATTTATCTACGCTTTTTAATCATTTTTATAGAAATTAAATTCAATAAGCCTGTTGCGTCTTTGCACTTTTAAAAAGGTGACTTCTGGATAAAGAATGCCATAAGGTCCTTTCAAAAACTTTTTGATATCATCTTCATTAAAAGATTTATCTAAAAATAGACAGACAAAATTGATTCTTCTTTTGTGTTTTTTAGCTTTTGCATAAATTCTTTTTAATGATGAATTTTTGTTTTTTCTTCTCTTGATCAGATATAAAGAATTTAAAAAACCTCTAAAATAGGGAAATTCTTTTAAAACTTTTCCTAAGGTAAAAACTTTTAAGTTTGGTAAAAAAGAAAACATCAAAAATACATCAAGCCAGGATTCATTTATAAGTACTATATAAGAAGAGGGTGTTGGAATATTTGAAACTCTTATTTTATAGATTTTTAAAAGTATTTTTCTAGATATATATGAAAAGAAAAGTTCTGACATTCTGCCTGTTATAAAAATAGTAAAAAGGAATGTTAAGATACCTACAAAAGCAAAGCCATGTGCTGAGCTGAATCTTAAAGTTCCGCTTATAAGATATAGTAAAAATGAAGCTAATAAAACCCCACAAAAACTTAAAAAATTAGAAGCTGCAATTATTCTGCCCCTTTTTTTATCAGGGCTTGCAATTTGAATAAAGGAATCAAATGGAATTAGAAAAATTCCACCAAAAAAACCTAATAATACTAAAATTAAAACAACTAAAATCAAAGAAGCAGAAAAAACCCATAATAAAATAAAAAGTAGTGATAAAAAAAATCCGGATAGACAGGCCATGCCAGGCTCAACTCTATCTCTAGATATTTTGCCGGCTACTGTAGATCCAATAGCTATTCCAACAGCTGTTGCTAAAAAAAGGTATCCCCCTCCAATTTCAGTAAGGTTTAACGACTCAATTGCAAAAGGAATTGCATTTAACTGGGTAAAGGCTCCCAAAAATAAAAAATAAGCAGATCCTAGAACTGCAGAAATTAAATATCTTTTTTTAGAACATATCATTAAGGTTTTATAAATCTCATATATAAATAAGGGATTTATTTTCTTTTTTGATCTTTTAGGGATGGTTTTTTCTATTCCTGTGCTTGTAATCAATCCAAAAACGGCAATTATTGCACAAAAAGATCCGGCAATTAAAAAATTTCTATTTGTTATGTCAACAACAAATGAAGCTAAAAAAGTTCCTATAATTATTGCTAGATAAGTAAAAGCGTTTAATGAGCCATTAGCTTTGGAGACATTTTTGGGTTCAACAATCTCAGGAATAATTCCATATTTAGAAGGTCCAAATACAGCGCTTTGAAATGCCATAAAAAATAATAGGGTATAAAGAGCAAATCCTGATTGAAATACTATTGCGACAATGCTAAGGGACATCACAACTACTTCAAGAGCTTTCATTGCTACAATAATAGATCTTTTGCTTATTCTGTCAGCCAACACCCCTGATGCACTCGAAAAAAGCAAAAATGGCACAACAAAAATAGCGCCTGTAGTTGCAAGTATTTTGCTAGCTTCTGCTGTTCCTTCAATATTGATTAAAAAGAAAACTGTTATTAACTTAAATAGATTATCATTCAATGCACCTAAAAATTGGGTGGCATTTAAAAATTTGAAAGAGTGTTTTCTTTTTAAAGCTATGAGCATTTTTTACTAAATTTTATTTTTTATTCTACTATCTTAATATTACCTTATTTATATTTAATCTAAAAAAGGATTATTGGAAGAATAACATGTTAGAGATTTTTTCAAGTAACAATATTGAGCTTTTGTCAGGGAAAATTAAAGAAAATATTTTTCTAAAAAATCCTCTATCAAAATCTTACATATTTATTGAAAATACAGAATATAAAAATTTTTTATTACAGTCCTTTTTAGAGGATGAAAAAATTGATGTTTGTTTTGGCCTGAATTTTATTAAATTTTCAAATTTTATCAATTTTTTTAAAAATGAATTAAGTTTTAATGAAAGTGAAAGTTTTTTTTTAACTCAAACAGATCTTCAGCTATTAATTTCAAAAAAAATTGAGAAAAAACTGTTTCTAAGAGATTCAGATGTTTTTAATAATTTAAGAAAATACCTTATAAAAGATGGAATAATTTTAAAAAATAGACTTTTTTTTCTGTCAGAAACGTTAGCTCAAAATTTTTTAAAAAGAACTATTTATATTGATATCAAAAACGAATTAGAACCATGGCAGCAGATAATTTTTGATGAAATTTTTATAAACGATGATTATTTTTATCCTTTAAAAG
>JAFGQY010000118.1 GCA_016935395.1 Parachlamydiales bacterium | reverse complement strand
TAATATAATTAAATTGTTAGTAAATAATAAAACTTAAGTTTTTGTGTTTTAAGGTTTTGTTGATATGGAATCGAAAAAGAGGCTGTTTTTATAATGTACAAAGTAAAATTTTCAAAATAGCGCAGTTTGAAAAGTTAAAAAATAGCGGTTTAGGAAAATGTTAAATAAAAGAAAAACCCCACTTGAATTTTTCCAAGTAGGGTTTTTAGAAGTTTTGAAGTAAAACTTAAAAAACTAGATTATTCGCCGCAAATTGTGCATTTAGCTTTTTTAGCAGCTTTTCTTCTAGCAGGTTTTTTTGTAGCTTTTTTCTTAGCAACTTTTTTAGCTTTTGTTTTTCTAACTGCTTTTTTAGCTGTTTTTCTTTTAGCAGTTTTTTTTGCTACTTTTTTTCTTTTTTTTACCATTGTTTCTTCCTCCATATAAGGTTATTAAAAAATTTATCTTCTTACCTTGGCTTTATAATAAAAGAAATATTTATGTAAATATCTTTTTTAATTTTTTTCAAAATTTTCTATTATGAACTTAACCAAGGGAAAAAAATGAAACATTTTGATCTGATAGTAATAGGTTCTGGAAGTGGATTAAATATCGTCTCAAAAGTGCTTCTAAGAGGGAAAAAAACAAAAATTGCATTAATTGAAAAAGACTCTTTAGGTGGTACATGTTTAAATAAGGGATGTATCCCTTCTAAAATGTTAATAAATTATGCTAATCAATTAAAAAACTTAAAAAAATCAAAAGAGTTTCATATAGATGTACATTTAAAAAAGATTGATTTTTCAAAAATAATTGAGGAAACAAAAACATTTACTCAAAAAAAATCAAATGAACTTGAAAAAACGTACAAAAATATCAAAAATGTTACTTTTTATTCAAAAAAAGCTAGCTTTATAGATAAAAACACTCTTCAAGTTGGAAGAGAAATTATTAAGGGAAAAAAAATTATCTTAGCAGTTGGCGCAAAACCTAACATACCAAATATTGAAGGCTTAAAAAATACTCCTTTTATGACATTTGAAGAGGCTCTTTTTCCTAAATGTTTACCTAAAAAATTGATCATTATAGGTGGAGGATATATTGGAGTAGAGCTTGCCTTTTTTTATTCTTCAATGGGAGTAAAGGTTACTATATTAGAAAAAGAAAAAGTGCTTTCTCAGATAGATGAAGATATTAGGCAAGCGTTTTTAAAAAATTTTAAAAAGGATGTTTTGATAAAAGAAAAAGTTTCAATCGATAAAGTTGAATACAAAAATAAAATTTTTAAAGTTTTTACATCTAATAAAATTTTTCTAGCAGATACTCTTTTGGTAGTAACCGGTATAAAAGCTGATACTAAAGATCTAAATCTGCATCTATCAAATGTTAAAGTAGGTAAAAAATCAAATATCATAGTAAATAAGCATCTACAAACAACTAATAAATCAATCTTTGCTCTAGGAGATGCTATAGTCAGTTTTTACTTCAAGCATTCAGCTAATTTTGAAGCTGATTACATATTTAACCATCTTTTCAAAAATTTTGAAAAACCAATAAAATATAGCCCTATGCCTTATGCAATATTTTCTGATCCTGAAATAGCGGGAGTTGGAAAAAATGAAAAAGAACTTTTTAATAAAAAGGTGGCCTATTTTATTAAAAAAGCTTTTTATCAGGATGTTGCAAAAGGGATTATTGAAAAAGAAGAGGGCTTTTTGAAATTGATTTTCGAAAAAAAATCTGAAAAACTAATCGGAGCTCACATGGTAGGTAAAAACGCTTCAGATCTAATACATATTTTGGTAGCTTTCATGAATAAAAAAGCTAACTTAAATGATTTGAAGAATGCAGTTTTTACTCATCCTACCATGGCAGAAATTATTTCTAAAGCAGTGCATGATCTTAGTGAATAATTTTACCCAATAGCCTGATTTGTGGATTTTTTTGAATTATATTTTATTTTTTTTTTATAAAATATATCATAGTTTTTGACATCTTTAGGCAAAACTATGATTTTTTTACCAACACTAGTCGTAATTTTTTTAGCAATATTTACTCGAAAAATTATTCCTTCGCTTTTTATAGGAATTTGGGTTGGCGCAACTTTATTAAATGGCAATAATCCAATAATGGGGTTTTTAAAGGTATTTGAAAGTTTTATAATACCTTCACTTTCAAAAGAGTGGAATGCAACAGTCATCTTGTATGGGGGAGCATTTGGGGGACTCATTTCTTTGCTTCAAAGAACGGGTGGATTTTTTGCTTTTGCTAAAGTTTTTACAAAAAAAGTTAAAACAGCATTTTCTGCACAGTTAGTTACAATGGTTTTAGGTGTTTTGACATTTTTTGATGATTATTTTAGCGGTCTTATCGTTGGTATAGTTATGAGACCCATAACAGATAAATTAAAAGTTGCTAGAGAAAAGTTAGCGTTTATAGTTGATTCAACAGCAGCTCCGGTCTGTTTATTAGTTCCGTTGTCTACATGGGTAATCTATATTGTAGGACTTATAGGCCAAGAAAGTAGTGACGCTTCATCTTCTTATTTAACCTATTTAAAGACCATTCCACTAAATCTTTATTCAATTATGACTCTTTTTTGCACTCTTTTATTTATTATTAAAAAAGAGCAAATTGGCTCAATGAGAAAAAAAGAAAAAGAAGCTAATTTATTAAATGAAATTTCTGCAGTTGAATCTAAAAATTCAAAAATTTCAAAGGATTTGGAAACGATCTCATTTGAGACTGATAAAAATAGAAGCATTTTAAATCTGGTTGTTCCATTTTTGGCTTTTTTTGTTAGCTTTATCTTAGTATTTTTATATTCAGGTGGGTATTTTGAAACTCATGATTTTACTTTAGCTTTTGCAAATGCTAAAGGAGCTTACTCGATATTAATTGGCAGCTTTGTTGCAGGGATGAGCGCACTACTACTTGGAATTATTAAAAAGCATTTTACCTTTTCAATAGGATTTAATTATTACATAGATGGCGCAAAAAGTATGATAAGAACCTATTTGATACTTTTGCTGGCTTGGTCTATGAGCGGGGTGATAAAACAGATGCATGTAGCTGATTTTATAGCGTCTTTTTTGAAAGATAACCTTTCAATAGTACTACTGCCGGCTCTTTTGTTTTTTGTAAGTTCAATTATTGCTTTTGCAACTGGAACATCTTATGGAACTTTTGCTATTTTAGTGCCGCTTGCTCTTAGTTTCTCAAAAAAATTAAATATTCCTTTTGAATATGTTTTAGCGCCTGTTTTAAGTGGCGGAGTTTTTGGTGATCACAGCTCCTTTATTTCTGATACAACAATTTTAACCTGCTCTTCTACTCAGTGCGATTTAATGAGCCATTTTATCACTCAACTTCCCTATACTTTACTAATTGCACTATCTTCTATAGTAGGATTTTTAGTATTTGGTGTTTTTCAAGGTATATTAGTTTCTTTATCAGCAGCTATAATAAGCTTTGTCTTTTTTGTTTTTATCATTGAAAAAATTAGAGCTTTGAAAAAAAGAGTTTTTTTAGTTAAAAATTAATTTTTTATTTATATGAGTAAAATATGGTTGAAATAGTTGAATATGATCCAAATTGGCCAAAATTATTTGAAAAAGAAAAAGAGCCAATAAAAAAAGCTTTAAAAAATAATTTTTTAGATATTTTTCATATTGGTTCAACGGCTGTTTTTGGTCTTTGTTCTAAACCTAAAATTGATATTTTAGTTGTAGTAAAGGACATTTCTTTAATAGATGTTAAAGCTTTAGAAAAATTGGGATATGAAAATAGAGGAGAAGTTATTAAAACCGGAAGATATTTTTCAAAAAAAAATCCTAAAATTCATCTTCATATTTTTGAGAAAAATAATCCGAATATCGAAAGAAATTTAAAATTTAGAGATTATCTTAGATCTCATGAAGACGCCCGAAAAGAATATGCCGCATTAAAAAAGGAGTTAGCTTACTTACTCAATGACGGTATGAAATACTGCTGGGCTA
Source organism: Parachlamydiales bacterium (assembly GCA_016935395.1). Taxonomy (GTDB): domain Bacteria; phylum Chlamydiota; class Chlamydiia; order Chlamydiales; family SM23-39; genus JAFGQY01. The sequence goes on along the minus strand of JAFGQY010000118.1, from coordinate 17,226 downwards.
AAACGGAGTTTATTGAAAGAATTTTAAAAAAAGCCGGTTTTTCACAAAGTAAAACCAAGGCTTGAAAATCTAACAGGAATTGGAGCTGAAAAACTCATGTGCTTTTTTGTGAATGGATGAATAAATTCCAGCTTATAAGCATGAAGACATATTCTTGAGATAGGATCTAAAGATTTTGAACCATATCTTTTATCTCCAACAATAGGATGATTTGCATCTTTGCAATGGATTCTTATCTGATGTTTTCTTCCTGTTTCTAACTCTAATTGCAAAAAAGTAAAATTCTTAGATCTTTTAATTACTGAGAAGTGAGTTATAGCAGTTCTGCCTTCATTTTCTCTTGTCGTACTTTTAACTTGAAAATCTTTAAGTTCAATAAGGTTGCTTTTCCAAGTACCTGAATCTTTTGTGACATATCCTTTAACAATTGCCAAATAAATTCTTTTAAAATCGTGATTTTTGAACATTTCATCCAAAATCCTTCTGGATTTTTCACCTTTAGCAAAAATCATAACTCCGGATGTTTCTTTATCTATTCTATGAACTGCAAAAATTTCACTTGTATCAAAATGTCTTCTTAAAATATTTAAAATATTAGTGCCTTCACCATTATCCAAAGGAACACTTAAAAGTACTTCAGGCTTATTTACTATTATGATTTCTTTATCATCATAGATGATTTGAAGACCATGAGGTAAAGGCTTTTTTATAGATCCGACTATAACCAGTTGACCCTTATTTAATAATATATTTGCTTTAACGCTGATGATATTATCAACTGAAACTCTTTTGTTTTTCAGCATATCCCTAATTGTTTTTGTAGAAGAGTCGGGATATACCTCTTTTAGTGCATCTATTAGCTGTATAGGTTCTTTTACTAAATATTTAATCAAAATAATTCTTATGGTTAATTTTTGATGTATTATATCAAAACTGGAAATTAAATAGTAAAATTAGTACGGAAGATAATGTCTTATATTTATTTCTTTAATCCAAAAAATAAATTGATCTTTATTTAAACAATGATTAAAAAAAATGTATACAGATTAACTTTAAAAATGTTGATTTTACCAAGGATGATCATGAAAAAAACTACATTATTAAAAAAGCTTATAAAAGATAAACCAATTTTACTATTACCCGTAGTGCATGATGCTCTTTGCGCTAAAATTGCCCAGCATGCAGGATTTAAAGCAATATCGGTAGCAGGATATGCCAACAGCGCCTCTTTATTAGGAAAGCCAGACGTTTCTTTATTAACCTTAACAGAAATGGTAGATTGCGTAGCGAGAATTGCAGATTCTACAGATTTGCCAATACTTGCAGATGGCGATACAGGTCATGGAAATGTAACAAACGTAATAAGAACAATTAAGCTTCATGAAAAAGCGGGAGTTGCAGGTATTTTTATTGAAGATCAAATTGATCCTAAACGGTGTGGGCATATGAGTGGAAAACAGGTAATCCCTAAAGAAGAGATGGTTGCAAAATTAAAAGCTGCTCTTGATAGTCGCTTAGATAATGATTTTGTTATTATGGCTAGAACTGATGCCATAGCTGTAAATGGAATAGATGATGCCATAGAAAGAGCTATTGCTTATCAAGAAGCCGGAGTTGATCTGATATTTATTGAAGCTCCGGAAAACATTGAACAGATGAAACGAATTACAAAGGAAATATCTATTCCTACTTTAGCTAATATGATACCTGGAGGTAAAACTCCATTAATGACAGGTGAAGAATTAGAAAAAATTGGATTTGCAGTTGTTGCATACCCAACTTCATGTACCTATATCATTGCTAAAGCTGCAAAAAATTATTTTGAAAAACTTTATAAAACATCAGATTTAAAACCTCTTGAAAAAGATATGATTGAATTTACTGAATTTAATAAATTGGTTGGATTAGATCAGATTAGAGCTATTGAGAAAAAATATTATAAAGGTTTTAAAAATTTATAAAATTTCTATTTTATTGCGGTTATTAAAAAAAATATTTACACAATGTGTTAATAAATATTTTTTTTTGACAAAAGATGTTTTTTTATTTTTTCAAACCTTTTTTCTTAATTAGTGTGCGATCATTTCATGAACTTAGGTCAATTAAAAATCATTTTCATTGTTAAGAGTCTTTGAATGGAAACAAAATTAAAATGCATCTGAACTATTCTTGAAAGAAAGGGGATGTTTTGCAAGCTCTTTCTTTATCTTGCAGTAATGCAGCATGTTGTGTTATATTTAGTTTAACAAAAGAGGATACTATGCCCGCTAGAACTATACGTTATACAATTGATTTGCCCAGCAAAGAGCATAAGCGAATAAGTACTATGGCTTCTGTTTTAGGCTTGAGTATGAAAGATTTATTTTTGCTGAGCCTAGAAGAATTTGCTCACAAAAAACTCAACAAAACCACCTTAAAAGCATTGGAAGATACAGCCAAAGGTAAAGGCTTACATAAGTTTGAATCTTTAGAAGAAATGTTTGAGGATCTGGATATTTAATGCTTATAGCTGTGTATCAAAACCAGTTTAAAAAAGACTTAAAGTTAGCTATAAAACGAGGAAAAGATATTATTCGTTTGAAGATGATTATTACAAAGATTGTTAATGAAGAGCCGTTATTGCCTAAAAACAAAGAACACAAGCTAACCGGTAATTATAAAAATCACTGGGAGTGTCACATTGAGCCTGATTGGCTGTTGATCTATAAAGTATCTAACACCGAAGTTATTTTTATACGAACAGGCACACATTCAGATTTGTTTGACTAAGATTCTATTTTTGAACTTACCTAAAATATTTTTAATGAAGTGTAGTTGTTTGAAAAAGCATTAGTTCGGAAATTTTGGATCATTGCATTTGACGACAACAGTTATGAGGTGTTTTATTACGACATGATAATATCAAAAGACTTCTGAGTAATTAAATCATGAGCAATCTAAACTTCAAACTAGCTTATTAAAAAAATATTTACACAATGTGTTAATAAATATTTAATTTTTTTTTGACAAAAGATGTTTTTTTATTTTTTCAAACACTTTTGCTTTTCATTTTTTTTTGTGGTATAGTAGCTTCAATTAAACAATATTGTAAGTCTTTATTTTATAAGGATTTTTTAATTTAAAAGTGCAGGTTATGAAAGGATATAATCACATAAGTAATTGGTATGATGGCATTGTAAAAGACAAGGGACATTATTATCATGTTAATATTATCATTCCGAAAGTTTTAAAATTGCTGGAAAACAAAAAATCTATTTTAGATTTAGCTTGCGGTCAGGGAGTTCTGCAAAGGTATATCGGGAAAAATGTTGAATATCTAGGAATTGATATTTCAAAAAATATGATTCAAAAGGCCGGTTCTTATAATAGAAACAAAAATCATCATTTTTTGAGTAAAGATCTTTGCGAGCTGATCAAACTTGAAAAAAAAGATTATCAATCAGCTTGCATTATCCTAAGTCTGCAAGACATTTCAAATCCCTTGAATATTTTAAAAAATGCCTATAATCATCTTGAAAAAAACGGTCAGTTAATAATCGTGATGAATCACCCATGTTTTAGAATTCCAAGGCAATCTTTTTGGCAGATCGATGAAAGAAAAAAAATACAGTACCGTAGAATTGATAGATACATGTCATCTATGAAAATACCCTTTTTAGTAAATCCATCAAAAAATGAATATTCCAAGACAATATTTTCAAATCATTTTTCACTATCAACTTTTTCAAACTATCTTTTTGAAACCAATTTTTATATTGAAAAAATAGAAGAATGGACATCTGATAAAAAAAGCACTGGATCAAAAGCTAAAATGGAAAATATCTCAAGAGATGAATTTCCCTTGTTTATGTGCATTACTGCTATTAAAAGATAAGTAAGTTTATTAAAATATTTTTTTTTTGATTTTATTCTAAAGGTGTAAAAAATCTTTTGCGTTTAGTAAAATAAGCTAGCTTTGAATATCCGATTTCTTTTAATAATTTGAAAGCTTTATCAAAATCTCTAGTCAAGTGTTCTGGTAAATGTGCGTCTGCAGTTACAATAATTGGAATACCTAACTTTTTGCATTTTTTAAGTAGGTGGGTAGAAGGAAACTGCTCTTTGCATGGATAATAAAAACCTGAAGTATTAACTTCAACTGTCATATCCGCCTCTTTAATGGCATTTAAAGCTGCATCAATTTCTTTTGAAATATCAATTTTTGGTTTAAGATTAAATTTCTTCGTAAGATCCATGTGACCCACAATATCAAAAAATTTACACTCTGCCATCTGTCTGATTTTGATCCAATATTCTTTAACGATATCAGTGCAAAAATTAGACGGTAAAGAGTCAATTGATGAATCTATTATTTTATTGTTTATCATGTGAACAGAGCCGATAATATAATCCAAAGGTTTTTGAAAGAGGATTTTTTTTAATTGATCCATTGTTTCAAAAACAAATTCAATTTCAAGTCCCAGTTTAACTTTTGGATTTGTCTGTTTTTCGTAACTTACGATCTCATTTATATAATTATCAAACTCATTTAGCTCCATATCGCATGGAATTAAAATGTCATCTACAGAAATATGAAAATGATCTGATATTCCAACTTCATCTAATCCAAGTATTTTTGCATGTTCAATAATTTTGGCAATGCTCACCTTTCCATCACTAAAAGTTGAATGAACATGATAAGAATATTTCATAAAATGTAACTGATAATTTTTTATTATTAGAAAAAATTATAACAATCTTTTTAAAAAATTCAAATTATATTGACTCTCTTTTTGAAAAAATTATCTTGAACAAAATTATTTTTTAATACTTTATAAGGAGTAAGGGTAAAGTAAAAAAAAAAATGAAATAATGAAAAGTAAATTATTTGTTTCTTTAAGTATAGCTATTTTGGTGATAGTTAGCGTTACATTTTTATTCATTTATTTGAGCGATAGAAGAGTCGATAAAACATATCTTAAAATTTATGGTAATGTTGATATAAGACAGGTTGATTTAGGGTTTAGGGTATTTGGAAGAGTTGAAAAGCTGTTTTTCGATGAAGGGGATAGTATAAAACCCAATGATTTATTGGCGCTTCTTGACAAAGTTCCTTATGAAGAAGATGTTGCTGCTGCAAAAGCAAAAGTTTTGGAAGTAGAAAATTCTTATATAAAATCTAAAGCGCAGTTTGAAAAAAGATATTCTGTTAATAAAGAGGCGATATCTCAAGAGGAATATGATAATGCTTATTATAATTTGAAACAAATTGAAGCAGCTTATGAAGAAGCGAAAGCATTTTTAGAAAAATCTTTAACAAATCTGGAAGATACAAGATTATTTTGTCCAACAGCAGGTTCAATTCTGACGAGAATCAGAGAGCCGGGCTCTGTTGTAAATCCGGGCGAGCCGATTTTTACCGTATCAATAAATGAGCCTGTCTGGATAAGAGCTTATATTAATGAGCCTAATCTGGGTAAAATCTATTTTGGAATGCCAGCAGAAATTTTTACCGATACAAAAGGATTAAAGGTTTATAAAGGTCATATAGGCTTTATCTCTCCAGTTGCAGAGTTTACTCCTAAAACAGTCGAGTCTTTAGATCTTAGAACTGATTTGGTCTACCGCTTGAGAATTATTGTTGATGATCCTAACAAAGAGCTTAAACAGGGAATGCCGGTTACTGCAAAGTTAAAACTCATTGACTAAAGGAGCTGATTTGCAAGAGAGCTTAATAAAGATTTCTAATCTGAAAAAATATTTCGATGACGAAAATAATCTGGCTTTAGATGCTATAAACGCAGAATTTTCCAGCGGAAAAATAATTGGCTTGATCGGTCCAGATGGTGCCGGGAAAACCACTTTAATACGTATTATGGCGGGACTTTTAAAACCATCTTTTGGAAATGTTGAAATATTAAAATATGACACTATTTTAAATTCAGAAAAAATTCATCAGTTAATAAGTTACATGCCTCAAAGATTTGGTCTTTATGAAGATCTTACAGTAGAGCAAAATCTTAATCTTTATGCTGATCTTTTCTTTTTAACCAAAGAAGAAAAAAAAGAAAGGTTTTCAACTCTTTTGCAATTTACTATTTTAAGTAAATTTACTAAAAGGCTGGCTAGAAATTTATCGGGAGGAATGAAACAAAAATTAGGACTCGCCTGCACTTTACTTAGAAAACCTAAATTTCTTCTATTGGATGAACCTAGCGTGGGCGTAGATCCAATTTCAAGACGTGAACTATGGTCTATGGTAGCCAGTTTGACAAAAGAAAACATTTCTGTTTTATGGAGCACTTCATATTTGGATGAAGCTGAAAAATGTCAAGAAGTTCTTGTATTAAACCAAGGTAAAATGCTCTATTACGGTTCACCAAAAGAATTAACCGATAAACTAAAAAAAAGAACCTATCAGATTGTTAAAATCACAACTGACAGAAGATCTGTTTTACAAAAAGTTTTGAAAGATGAAAAGACAATTGATGGAGTAATTCAAGGAAACGCTGTCAGAGTAGTTTTAAAATCTTTAGAAAATAAAATAGATATTTCTAAATTTGACGCGGGAAGAGAGGCTGAACTTATAGAGGTCGAGCCTAGATTTGAAGATGCATTTATGGATCTTCTAGGGGGAGGACCTAAAGAAGCTTCACCATTAATTAATATTGTTAAAGATATAGAAAAGTCTGAAAAACCTCTTGTCGAAGTTAAAAATATTGTTAAAAAATTTGGAAATTTTACTGCAGTAAACGATATAAGTTTCTCTGTTAAAGGGGGAGAAATATTTGGACTTTTAGGCCCTAATGGAGCGGGAAAATCTACAACTTTTAAAATGCTTTGCGGACTTTTAAAACCTACCCAAGGAGATGCGATTATTTCAGGCCTTTCATTGAGTAAGGTAAAAAGTGAAGCCAGAGCTCAGATCGGATACATGGCACAAAAATTTTCATTATATGATAATATGAGCGTTTTTCAAAATCTGAAATTTTTTTCCGGTATTTACCCCGAAACGAATGATAAAAAATCTGATATAATAAATCAGATGATAAAAATATTTGATCTTGTTAATTATAAAAATACAAAACCTTTTGAGTTGCCTTTGGGGTTTAAACAGCGCTTAGCACTCTCTTGTGCTATAATGCATAGCCCAATAATATTATTTTTGGATGAACCAACTTCTGGTGTGGATCCAATTACTAGAAGAGAATTCTGGAATCACATCAATGCCCTTGTAAAAAAGGGAGTCTCGATAATTATTACAACCCATTTTATGGATGAAGCTGAATATTGCGATCGGATAGCTTTGATAAATCAGGGAAATATTATCAAAATAGGAAGTCCGGATAATTTAAAAAGTGCGGTTGCTTCAGAAAAATTACCTATTCCAACTTTAGAAGACGCTTTTGTAATTTTAAGTTCTCAAAGTGAGAATATAAATGGATAATTATCAAAAAAAATCTCAAAATTTTTCTGTTAAACTCAGAAGATTAAAAGCTCTGGTAATAAAAGAATTTTATCAGATTATCAGAGATTCCAGCAGCATAATGATAGCTTTTATTTTTCCCATAATTTTACTTGGCATTTATGGTTTTGGTGTATCTCTAGATATGGACAATCTGAAAATAGGAGTTGTTTTAGAAGATAATAACTCTAAAGCTCAAAGCTTTTTTTTGTCTCTTCGAAACTCCAAATATTTTTCTGTTCAGGTCGATAGGAATATTAAAAAACTTCAAAAAAAGCTTGAAGCCGGGGAAATAAGAGGTATTGTTACAGTTCCTTTTTATTTTTCTGAGTATTTAAATAGACCTGATCGTAAAGCTCCTATATATGTCGTTGCTGATGGTAGTGAACCTAATACTGCCAATTTTGTTCAAAATTATCTACAGGCTACATGGAGCAACTGGATTTTGCAAGAGGCGATAAGTAGTGGAAAACAAGATGGACCAATTATAGATATTCAACCAAGAGTCTGGTTTAATGAAGCTTTAAACAGTAGATTTTTTTTAATACCCGGCGCTATAGCTCTTATCATGACTCTTATCGGATCGCTTTTAACGGCTCTTGTTGTAGCAAGAGAGTGGGAGAGAGGAACGATTGAAGCATTGATGGCTACACCTATTACAATGAAAGAAATTTATATTGCAAAAACATTTACTTATTTTTGTCTTGGAATGCTTTCAATGATTGTATGTACTGTGATATCGATAATAGTTTTTCAGCTTCCTTTTCTGGGATCAATTATACCTTTGTTAATTGTATCGGCTACGTTTTTGTTAACTGCATTAGGAACGGGGCTTTTAGTTTCTATTTTAACCAAAAATCAGTTTTTAGCATCTCAGATTTCCATTGTAACAGCTTTTCTTCCTGCATTTATGCTCTCCGGTTTTATTTTTGAAATTTCAAGTATGCCTTTTTTAATTCGGATTTTAACTTATATTATCCCTGCAAGATATATGATAACATGCTTAGAATCTCTATTCTTAGTGGGTAATGTACATAGGCTTTTAATCATAAACGTTTCAATCATGGCTCTTGTTGTTGTAGCTCTTTTTTTAATAATTTTCACTAAAACTAAAAAAAGATTGGACTGAAAAACATGTTTAAAAGGATCTACTCTTTAATAGTAAAAGAACTTTTGGTTGTTTGGCAGGATAAAAAAAGCAGGATAATTTTAATCATTCCACCTCTTATCCAATTATTTATCTTTGCTTTTGCTGCAACTTTAGATGTTACAAATGCTTCCATTGCAATTTTAAACCAGGATTATGGAAAGCTTTCTTATGAACTCACTCAAAGATTTCAAGGATCTCCTTTTATCAAAAATGTAACATATCTTGATCACGTTGAGCAGATAAAAGATGTAATAGATAACCAAAAGGTTGTCATGGTTGTACATATAGATCAGCTCTTTTCTAAAAATCTTTTAGAGAATCAATCAGGAAGTGTGCAGCTTATTTTAGATGGCAGAAAATCAAATACAGCTCAAATTGTTCAGGGGTATGCTACAAAAATTATTCAGCAATATAATATGGATCTGGCCAAAAAAATAAATCTTCCAACCCCATCTACCATTTTAATTCCCAGAAACTGGTTTAATTCAAATCTGATCTATTTATGGTTTACGGTTCCGGGTCTTGTAGCAATTTTAACAATGGTTACAGCGCTTTTGATTACCTCTTTGACAATAGCAAGAGAAAGAGAGCTGGGAACATTCGATCAGCTTTTAGTATCTCCTTTATCATCTATGGATATTCTTATAGGAAAAGCCGTGCCTGGAATAATTATAGGTATGGCAGAGGGAACTATAATCTTATTAGCTGCAATATTTGTATTTGGAGTGCCATTTACCGGTTCAATTTTTTCACTTTATTTATCTTTATTTGTTTTTGTATGCTCTATTGTGGGAATAGGACTTTTTTTATCATCTTTATGTAATACCCAGCAGCAAGCTCTTCTTGCCACTTTTATTTTCCTAACAAGTGCTATTTTATTATCCGGTTTTGGAACTCCTATTGAAACTATGCCAAAGTTTTTCCAGGATATTACCTACATCAATCCCGTTCGTTATATTCTTGTTATTGTAAGGGGTATTTTTATAAAAAAACTTCCTTTTAATATTGTTTGGAGCAATCTTTATCCGATTATTCTCATAGGAGTTTTTAATTTATCGGTAGCTTCATGGTTTTTTAGAAAAAGGGTAGGATAAAAAAATAAATTGATATGAGATGGAAAATAAACTATATCTACAATTATACAAGATAGCTTAGATATGAAAAAATATATATTTGTTTTTATCCTGTTTACAGGATGTATGATGGGCCCGGATTATAAAAAGCCTGTTGTCTTAATGCCAAATGAATTTTCAGAGATTTCTGATAAAAACGATAATATAACTTCATTAAAAGACTGGTGGAAACAGTTTGACGATCCATCATTAGATAATCTTATCGAGCTGGCAATTAAGAAAAACTACAATCTAAAAATTGCTTTAGAAAAAATTGAAGAGACCAGAGCTTTTTACAGAATTAAAAAAGCAGATCTTTTCCCTGAAATAGATATGACCGCTTCTGCTATTAGATATGGCATTAGTAAAAATATTATTCAAACCAATCTTATTCCTAACTATTTTTTTAATATTTTTAGGATAGGTTTTGATGCAAATTGGGAAATAGATTTTTTTGGAAAACTCAGAAGAGAAAAAGAGTCGGCTTTATATACACTGCAAGCCATGCAGGAAAATATGAGAGATGTCTATGTAACAATTATTAGCGACGTTGCAAGATATTATGTAGATATTTGTGCGTTGCAAAATATAATAGAGAAAACGCAGGAAAAAATTTTACTTCAAAAAAAGATTTTAAAACTTGTTCAAAGCAGAAACAAATCCGGGTTAGATAGTAAAATTAAGGAAAAAGATCAGATAGCTAAATTAAAAGCTGAAGAAGAAAATTTATTTTATTATTCAACTCTTGTAAAACAGACATATTATCTATTAGCCACACTTATAGGCGAGACGCCTGAAAATGTTTCTGAAGAATTTATAAAATTTAATAAAATTCCAAATGCAGAAAATAAAAAAATTTCCTTTCTTCCCTCATCTTTGTTAAGAAATAGACCTGATATAAAAGAAGCAGAAAGAAAACTGGCTTCTGCAACAGCTCAAATAGGTGCAGCGGTTGCCCAATATTTCCCAAGCTTTTCTTTACTCGGAACCGCTGAACTACTCTCATCTAAAATAAGTAGCCTTTTTTCATCTGATAGTTATAACTGGTCTTTTGGTTCTCCTATGAGTTGGCCTATTATTACATTCGACAGGATAAGAGCAAATGTTGATATGAAAAAATCCTTAGAAAAACAGGCTCTTTTCTTTTATGAGAATACCGTTTTAAATGCTTTAAAAGATGTTGAGAGCTCTTTAGTAGCTTATTTTAACGAACAAAAAAAATTAAACGATATCAAAGAAGAGTTTTTAGCCATTTCAGATGTTACATTTTTAGAAGAAAGTAAATATTTAAATGGGTTGATAGATTTAAGTTATTACTTGGAACAAAAAAGTTACTTGATTGATAAAAATATTAAAAAAATTGAATCTGAAAGATCCCTGTCTCATGATCTTATAGCTGTCTATAAGTCCTTGGGTGGAGGCGAGTGGTAGAGATTGCATTGATATAAAACACTCTATTTAAATTAAGTTTAATTTTAGACAAATAATTAGTTGAATACAGGAAAATAGATGGAAAGTAGAACATAAATCTGGTAAAGTTAATTCAATCTTCAACGAGTTTATATAAGTATTTTATTTAATCGAATGAAATGTAAATTTCTGCTTAATCATTTTAAGAAATTTTAGATGATGCTTACCCATAAAGTTTAAATGCCTATAGGATAGAATTTTAATAGCATCTGCAATGAACGTCCATACTATGGCATATCCCCAGATAATTCCCACATATTTCCAAGGCAAAGGCTCCATAAATATGCCAAAGCCTACTATCAATGCTGCGATAACTTGAGTGGAAAGTATGGCAGAGAGCAAAATAGGAGACGGATATGGTTTTGAAAAGAAAGCTTTTTTCGAACGTGCAACAAAAAGTGTCTGGTGTCCTGCAACAGATAATTTTAGGAAAATAAAGGATTGAATCTTGGCAATACTTAAATGAAAATAATCTCTTGCTATATACAATAAAAGGAAAGTTGAAACAATTCCGATGATGCCCAATACTGTGGAAATAGTAAGAATGCGTTTCATCTGCCATCGAATAGGTTTTGTTTCCAAAAGAGTATTATCGTAGGCAATTGTAAGAATCGGAATATCATTTAGCAAAGCTAGTAAAATAATCATAATGACAGTTATCGGATAAAAATTAAAAAAGATAATAGAAGCTGTAATAAAGAACATTATTCTGATTGTCTCGGCTATTCGATAAATAGAATAACTATTCATTCTTTCAAAAATTCGTCTTGATTCTTCTATGGCATTATTGATTACGGAAAGTCCTGGAGCTAGAGATACCAAAGATGCAGCAGCTCTAGCAGCATCTGTAGATCCGCTTACAGCAATGCCTACATCTGCCTGTTTTAAGGCTGGAGAATCATTAACTCCATCTCCTGTCATTCCTACAATATGCTTGTTACTTTGAAGCGCTTTAACAATTGCATATTTATGTTCAGGGAAAATCTCTGCAAAGACGTCGATATTTTCAATTTCTTTTGCAAATTCGGGTGAATCAAGATTGGTATTTTTTTTAATAATGTTATTTGCTATTTCAATATTATCCCCAATATGCAGCTGATGTGAAATTTCTTTTGCAATGGCTATATTATCTCCTGTAAGCATTTTGATTTTAATTCCATTTTCCTGTGCAAACTTGATTGTTTCCACGGAGTCTTTTCTTATCGGATCAAAAAGAGGCAACAGTCCCAGAAAATCCCAAGTTTTTCCATCTTCAGATCGGGCAACACCTAATGTCCGATGACCTTTTTTTGCAAAATTGTTCATGACTTTATTGACTTCATTTTTGAAAGAATTTTCTAAGTTGCACAGGTTTATAATAACTTGGGGAGCTCCTTTTGTTACATAAAAGGTTTTTCCTTCAGGATCTTTAATTGTAGCGTCAGCTTTTTTCCTGACAGGATCAAAAGGAACAAATTTTTCCTGTTTGTAATTTTTCAATTCATCAAGGTTTTTGACTCCTTTTATAATTGCCAGATCAATAGGATCCTGATTTTCCTCTTTTGATGCTAAGGCTCCATAAAGTATAAGTGCATTTTTATCACCATTTTTAAAAACAACCGGATCTCCTAAGGATAAATTATTTTCTGTAAGTGTTCCTGTTTTATCGCAGCAAAGAACGTCAACTCCTGCAATTTCTTCTATGGATTCTAATCTTGTAACTATTGCCTTTTTTTTCGATAAAGATAAGGCTCCAAGGGCCATGGTTACCGAAAGTACAGCAGGCAAGGCAACTGGAATGGAGGCGATCACAAGTATAAGTACAAATTGAATAAGTTCCAGATATGACGATCCTCTTAATAGTTGGAAAATAATTAGTAGTACCGCCAATCCCAAACTCATGTAAATGAGGTAATCTCCAATTTTTAAAACGGCTTTTTGGAAATGAGAAATGGATTTAGCCTTTTCAACTAATTTTGTAGTTTTTCCAAAAAATGTATTTTTTCCTGTCGCTGTTATAAGAGCTGTCATTTCACCCTGTTTGGAAATCGATCCCGAAAAAACAAGGTCGCCTGATTTTTTTGTAACAGGAAGGGATTCTCCAGTTATTGTTGATTGATCGACAGTTAGGTAATCTCCTTCGATAAGTTTGGCGTCTGCAGGAATAATGTTACCAAGTCTTAGTCTTACAATATCTCCCGGGACAAGTTTGTCAGCATCGATTTGAAGCCATTTCCCATCGCGTTTTACAAGACTTTTGAGTGCTAGATTTTTTTTTAGTGCTGCAATAGCATTTCCAGCTTGAAACTCTTCCCAAAAATCGACCAGACCATTTATTAGAAGTAGTATAAGTATTATGTGAAATTCAACATAATGGCCTATTGCAATGGATAAAATAGCGGCTATCTCAATCATCCAGGGAATAGGTCCCCAAAAATAAAGTAATATTTTAAGAAAAATTGAAGTTTTTTTCTCTTCTATTGAATTGGGTCCGCAGTCTTTAATGCGAGATTCAGCAGCAGAGCTACTTAGACCTTCATTGCTGCTCTTAAGATCCTTGAAAAGTTCATCTATTTCTTTTTTTTTGGCTTCTTCTGAATTAATAAAACATTTATTCATAAATCCTACACTCGCTTTTTGAGCTAAAAAGATTTAACGATATTTTTTTAAAAAAATATCGTTAAGCTTTTTTTTATTATCAATAACAAAAATTTCATTAAGTTATCAATAATATCTAAGATTTTTTTAACAAATTACTTTATTTTCCCTAACTGCTTTTCTAAATGTTTTTCCAAGAAATATTGCCATTATTAGCCATAAGCCAAGTAGCGGGAAGCAAAGTATTCCGCTGATATATAAATAATAGGATTTTCCAATTACATTTCCGAAAGCTGACTGCAAAGGCGATAAGAGCATGTTAAACAAAGATCCTCCCTGTTTTGATGATCTTGATCCAAATGTTTCAATCCAAGCTTGAGCTTTAAATTTTACATCAGGTGTTGTAGGTACATAAAGTTGTTTTAATGCAGGACCATTTAGAGCATAGTTTATTGCTTTTGATCCGACCATAAGAATGAAAAGAAATGTTAAAGAATCAATGGTCAAAAATCCAAAAAGAGCAGATCCGACAATTATCGGCATTAAAGCTAAAGCAGCGCCGATACCCAAGAAACGTGTAATATTACTGATACCTAAAAGCAAACATGATAGTGATACAACATTGACACTTGATCCATATATACTTAAATAGTTGCTAAGAGCTACGCCTGTATATTGAGTTCCTGCTGCAAGTTTAAAGTTAAAGTCAAAAATTGTAACTACAACTTCATATATAAAATTTACAGCAAAAATACCTAATAGGTAACGGTGTTTTAATACAAGTTTTAAGCCTTCTAAAAAGCCGGGTTCCTGTTTTTTTTCTATTGCAGTTTCATTCTCACCATGAAAAGATATCAATAATTTTTTGGGAGTTGCCTTTAAAAAATAACGAAATAGGGGAATAATCAAAAGTGTCAATATACCTAAAATGGCCATTGATAGGAAATCTGTTTGATTCCCTAACCTATAGGGAAGTCCACCAATACCGAATGGAAAAATAATTCCTCCCAATTGTCCAAATGCGTAGATTAAAGGAAAACCTTTTTTAGCGGATGTAGGCTCTGTTGTATCAGCAGTATATGCCCAAAACAGTGCAACAACCAAAGAACCAAAACTCTCTACAAACAGATACCATAAATATCCAAGTCCCTTTATGGCTATATTATAGATAGAAGATTGTAGAGCAATATCCTTTACTTTTGGTTGAATAAAAAACATCAAAACACTGAATGCTAATATAGTAATTCCATAAAATAGGGGAAGTATATGAAGCATCTTTTCTCTTGAGGTTTTTTCAAGAAGCTTTGTATAGAACATAACTAAAGGAAGCAGTGTCAATACTGAAATTGTTTTTGCAAATGGAAGCTGATATTTACCGACAAGTAATATAAAGATTGAATCTTTTAGAGGTCTTAAAGTCCAGTAAACGCCTATTATTAAAATAAATATTAGACCCAGTCTAATAAATTTTTTAAATTCTTCTTTTTCAAAAATTCCAAAATTAAAACGACAAATCCATTGAAAGAAATGTAAAATACCCTTTTTATTATCCATAAAAGCTCCTGTTTCTATTAAATTTCAGTATATCTGTTTTAATTTATTTATATAGTCGATATATTAGATAAGTGAAATCGAAAAAATCTATTAAACATTGTTTTTATGAATAAGTTAAAAATTTCAGATCAAATACAAAAAAGTGAACTTGAAAAAATTGAAAGTAAATTAAGCTGTTTGCGTATTGCTGATTTAGAGCTTTTTATAACTGCTGCATATATGAAAAATTTAGGGAAGGCTGCTATATTTCATAATTTGAGCCAGAGCGCTGCTAGTACAGCTATACAAAGAGTCGAGTATGCATTAGGTCTTTTATTATGTTCTCATGAGAAAAGAAAATTTTCTCTTACAAGAAGAGCTGAAATTTTATTACCCAGATTCGAAAATTGGGTAAAACAGCTTCGTGAATTGATAATGTTTAAACAGCAGGTTCCAATAAGGATTTTCACGACTCATGCAATAGCCCAAATCGCAACGCCCGCTCTTCTTGAAATCGGTAATATTGAATTCGGACATATGCGCCCTGATCAAGCATACGAGGCAATTATTCATGGTAAGGCGGATTTAGCAATTGTACTGGATAACGCACCATGGAAAGGTGTTGTCACAACTGAAATCGGTAAGGGAAATTTTCAGCTTTATTCAAAAAATAAAAATGTTTGCAAAAAACCAGTCATAATACCGGAAAATCAAATGGAAGGACTGTTTTTGCAACAAAGCTGGCTGCAAAAATACAATCATACCCTTCCTGTCAAAGCTAGAATATCCAGCTGGTCATTGATTGCAGATATTTGCGCTAATTCTGATGAAGTTGGATTTCTTCCCGATTTTCTAGCAATGAAGTTCAACCTGCATGCGGTTTTATGGCAACCTGACACTTATAAGTATCGAATTTTAGGTATCCATAAGGAAATAGAAAAACTGCAAAAGGAACGCTTTGATGTAATTATAAAAAAACTGAAAAATGTTTTTACAAATGCTTAAAATCGCAAAAGCAAAAATATATCCTTAAAATTGATTAATAATTTTTATCAAAAATAATTGTAAGAACTTGATAAGGAATATGAATTTTTTCATCTTCGAATTTGAATCTATGTTTTGTAGCAATATTTGTTAAATCATTAATAAATTCATCTATTAAGATGTTGGGTAGTTTGATGAAATAGTGAATGTTATCACCAATTGATGCCTTTAAAGATTGCTTGTCATTATAAGTTAATAGTTTTTTTTCGATTTGAAAATGTAAAATGTTTAGATTGTACTTTTTTATAAGTAAACTGCGATAATTATCTAATGAGAAATTGTTATCTATTAACAAATCTGCATATTTTTGCCATCTGGGAGTTTGAAGCAAATATTTAATTAATAAAAAATGATAAGATTCTTTAGGTATGGCAACTATTATGCCTCTTTTTGTGGAATTTATAAGATTTAAATAATTAATGTTAAATAAAAAATCATTTCTTCCCCATGGATTATTTTGAATGCAAATTATCATGTCAGAATTATTTTTTGATATTTGATTGCCTATAGCTGCATTTAAATCATAAAAGTGAATAGTTCCATTGGGAATTTTTAAGGAAATTTCATCTAATATTTTTTTTACCGTAAATGCCTATATTTATAATATTTTCATTTCCCCTGAATTCAAAGAAATCAAGTTGATTAAGAGTAATGTCATATTCATTGTTAAAACTATTATTTAAAATGATATCTTTCGCAGATAATTGATCTTTAAGGATAAATATAAATAGAAAAATAATAATTATTTTTTTCATATAAGGATTCAATATTTTTATACTCCTTAAAATATTAAATAAACTTATAAAAATAGTGCAATTAAAATATAATTTAACAAAATTAATAATTATCTTAATTGAAGTATTTTTATTTTATTATTATAATGTCGACTTTTAATT
>JAFGQY010000117.1 GCA_016935395.1 Parachlamydiales bacterium | reverse complement strand
TTGTATTCGGACTAGGATTTGATTTCTAAGTCAAACCATTTAAAGATATTTTAAATATTCAAAGGCCTTGATTTTTCAAGGCCTTTTCTTTTCAAAAAATGTTTTTTGAAAAATTCCTATTTCACGTTGATAATTATTAAATATATAAAGTATGCAGTAAAAGATACAGAGCCATACCAGCTAAATATCCAGTTAAAGCTGCAATCGATACTTTTTTCATATACCAGACAAAATCAACTTTTTCAAGTCCCATCAAAGCTACCCCAGCAGCAGATCCTATAAGTAAAATACTACCGCCGGTTCCTGAAGCATAAGCTATCATTTGCCAAAGAATTGAATCCGGAGGATAAGTTATCAGATCATACATACCAATACATGCAGCTACAAGAGGAACGTTATCGACAACTGAAGACAAAATACCAATAGAAGTGGCAACAACAGCAAGATTACCGATTGTTTTATCTAACCAAAAGGCTAACTGCCTTAAAATACCTGTCAATTCAAGTGTATTGATCGCTAAAAGTATTGCTAAGAAAAATAAAACTCCTGAAATATCTATTTTTGTTAAAACATAAGGAACTCTAAGATGTTTTCTGCATTCATGTTTGGAATGCATAATATCTGTAATAACCCATAAAATCCCAAGGCCAATAAACATCCCCATAAAAGGTGGTAAATCAGTTAAAAAGTGGAATAAAGGAACAAATATCAAAGCTAATACACCTACTAAAAAAACTACCTTTGATCCAGGCTCGACTATAACTTCTTTTTGTACAGTTGATTGAATTTTGCCCTTTACTTTAACTCCTAAAAGAGAAATTGCAACAACAAATGAAAAAAAGCTGGGTAAAAACAGGCTTTTCATTATATTTAGTGTCGTTAGCTGACCTTTTATCCAAAGCATTGTTGTTGTAACATCACCGATCGGCGTCCATGCTCCTCCAGCATTACTTGCAATAACTATAGTTGCACCTAAAAGCCGTCTCTCTTTCACATCAGGGATTAATTTTCTTAAAATTGAAACCATTACAATCGTAGTTGTCAGATTGTCTAGAATTGCTGAAATAAAAAACGATATTAACCCAATAATCCAGATAAGTTTTTTTTTGGATTTAGTCCTGATAAGGTTATTTATCATTTTAAATCCACCATGAGCGTCGATGAGCTCAACTAATGTCATAGCGCCTAATAAAAAGAAAATTATTTGAGAGGCATCTGCTATGTGCCTTTCAACCTCACCATATCCAAACCCTTGCCATCCTCCTTTTTTAACAAATAGAAATATCCATGTAAAAACTGCCATTAATATGGCAGAGGCAGTTTTATTAACCTTAATATAATATTCTAAAGCTACAGCAATATAACCAACTATAAAAATAAATATAATGAAATCATTTAGCACATCCATAAAAAACCTACTATATGAGCTTTTATTATTTTGATATTTCTAAATATTGTTTACAAGCTAAGAGAGCTCAATCCTGCTTGAACAATATCATGCATTCTTATTAAGCCAACAACTTTTCTCTTCTCTACAACTGGGATTACGGTTATCTGTTTTTTTTCTTCCATTTTCTTCATGGCATTTATAGCAAGGTCAGATTTTTCAATAACAATGGGTTCTTTAGCCATAATTTCATGCATTTTTTTATTTAAAAATGACATAGGATCTAAATCAATGATCCTTCTTAAGTCTCCATCTGTAAAAATCCCTAAAAGATTTTCATTTTCATCTGCAACAAGAAGACACCCGCATTTTTTTGAACTTAAAACATGCAAAACGTCTTTTATTAAATCATCCTTTCTACAGATAGGAATATTATCATCCTTGATCATCAAATCTTCCACTTTCAAGGTTATTTGCTTGCCAATCGCTCCTGCTGGATGATTTATTGCATAATCATTTAATGAAAAGTTATGTTTTTTCATTAATGCTACTGTTAAAATATCCCCAAAAATAAGTTGAATACAAGTTGATGTAGTTGGAGCTAAATTATAGGGACAAAGCTCCCTTTCTAAAGGAAGATAGATAAATTCATCTGAAATTTTTTCTAACCTGGAATTTTTATTGGAAATAACTGAAATAACCGTAGCTTTTCTTTTTTTTACAAACGGGATCAAATTCATGAGCTCATCAGTCTCGCCACTTTTTGAAAAAACTATAAAAATATCTCCTTCACAGACAATTCCAATATCCCCATGAAGAGCATCGGTAACAGGAAGATAAATAGCCTTGGTTCCTGTTGAGAGCATGGTCATTGCAACTTTATTTGCTATAAATCCACTTTTACCAACACCAGTAAAAATAATGTTTTTTTTTGAATTATTTAAAATATCTAAAATCTTTTGAGCTTGATTAACATCAACGTTTTCAAAAAAAAAGTCTAAGTACTTTTTTTTATTATTAAAAAGATTTTTCAAATCCATGTTCTAAATAACCCTTTATTTCATTTATAAACTTACATCCATAAATCCCATCATAAATTCTATGATCAAATCCTAAAGTAAGCATCAGTATTGATCTAAAATCAATCAAATCTTTTTTCTGAGATTGTCTAGCCTGTTTTGTAATTGCTCCCATTGCAATAATCGAGCTTTCGGGATATTTTATGATAGGATAACCTAAAATTACATTTGTCATACCAAAATTAGAAAGTGTTAAAGTCCCGTCTTTTATATCTTCATTTGTTAATTTATTAAATCTAGCTTTTGAAGCAAGCTCATTAATAACCTTTGAAATATCAACAATATCTAATTTATCGATTTCATGAATAATAGGAACTACAACATTATCTTCTACATTTACAGCAAGTCCAAGATTTATTTTCTCATGAACCAAAATATTATCCCCTTTGAATGAAGAGTTTGTAAGAGGATATTTTTTAGAAGCAATTCCAATAGCTTTTGCAGCAAAAGCAGTGATAGTTAACTTAGCACTATGTTTATCAAAAAAAGATTTTTTGTTTACCGAAATAAAATGCATTAGATCTGTAACATCTATTTGATCAACTAAGTAAGCATGTGGCACTTCTAATGATTTGGTCATGCTTTGAGCTATTTTTTTTCTAATAGGACTTAAAGGAATTAATTTTGCACCTTTTAGATCAATTTTTGTGAAATTTTCGATGTCTTTTTTAGTAACTCTACCGCCTTCTCCGGAACCTTTTATTTTTTCAATCTCATCAAAACTGATATTTTTTTCTTTTGCTAACCTTAAAACAGTTGGAGAATAAAGTTTACTTTTGTCCTTTGAAGTTATTTCTTCTTGTTTAATAGAAGTTTTCTCTTCACCAGTTTTTTTTTCACCATTTGTTGAAACAGCAGCTAAAACTTGCCCCACTTCTACATCTTCATTTGCTCTTACTAAAATTTTTGTAATCTTCCCTTCATAAGGTGATGGAATTTCACTGTTAACTTTATCGGTAGACACTTCCATAAGCGTTTCATCTTTTTTAATAAAATCGCCAACTTTTTTATAAACAGCTACAACAGTAGCCTTAACAATACTTTCACCTAGTTTTGGCAACTTAATTTCCATTTCATCCATAATTTATTTCCCTATTTGAATCTAATCTAGCAGCTTCATAACATGCTTAAATGAGCACTATTAAAATTCCACCCAAATTTTTAATGATTAATTTTTATAAAATTTAATTAATTATTACACTTTCGTAGCTATTTTTTCAACAAAAGCATCTATGTATGAAGAATTTGAAACAACATTTAGATCAATCTGAAGAAAATAAATTGGAAGTTCTGTTTTAATATTTTGGGGTAATTTAACAATATCTTTCTCTGTAGTAAGAACATATTTAGCATCTTTTTTAATAGAATCTTCAATAAATTCAAAAAGTTTCTTTTCTTTTATTTTTTCATGATCTGAAAGATCTAAAGAATTTACAATTTCAAATCCCATACTTTCTAACGCATTTTTAAAATTTTTGGGATTTGCAATAGAAGAAAATATTGCTATTTTTTCCGTTTTTTTTAAAAAAATATTTTGATATTCAATGTTTTTGATATTTTTAGCCTCATACTTAGCGCAGATTATCGGCTTATTAAAATTTTTTAAAATTTCATCTTGAAGACTGTTTGAATTTGAAAAATTATTTATTAAAAAAAAATCAGCTCTATTAAGAGACTTTTTATTATCTCTTAAATATCCCCTTGGTAAAAAATAATTTTTACCATATGGGTCATCAGCATTTATTACGGCAATTTCTAAATCTTTTTTCAACTTTCTATATTGAAATCCATCATCTAAAATAACTACATCTATGCCAAGACTTTCGGCCTGCTTTATTAAACCAGCCCTATTTTTCCCGATTAAAAAAGTTATATCTTCAAAATTGTTTCTCATCATATATGGCTCATCACCAATATCTTCAAATGTAATTTGGCTATTTTTATCAATTATTTGATTTTTTTTATTTTTTTTGCCATATCCCCTAGTTGCTATGGCTACTTTATGTTTTTTAGACAGTTTTTTAGCCAAATAAATTGTAAAAGGAGTTTTTCCGGTCCCTCCAACAACAATATTGCCAATAGAAATAATAAAAGGTTTTACCTTGATCTGTTTTATTAATCTTTTATCATATAAGAAGTTGCGAATATAAATAATAACTGAAAAAATTTTCGATAATAAATATAAAACTGACTTAATAAAAAAGGCTAAAAAGCCTTTTTTATTACCATCAATTATATTTTTTACATACGAAAAAATTTTGTATTTAAAACTCATAAAGATTTTGCAAAATCTGATTTTGTAAGTTTTTTCAAAATAGTTTGAGGTTCAAACAAAACATATTCTACCATCTCAATAATAATATGTATCATTGCCATATGAGCCTCTTGAATTCTATCAGAAGTTTTAAATCCCTCTACAATAATTTCCAGATCTGAAAGTCCTTTTGTATCTCCGCCTGTCTTACCTAAAAAAGAGATAGTTTTACCTTCAAGTATTTTTGCTTTTTTAATTGCATTAATTAGATTTAAAGAGTTGCCTGATGTTGTAAGAGCTATAAATATATCACCTTTTTTTAAAAAAGCTTCAACGCCTCTTTCAAAAACATAGTTATACTCCGTATCGTTTGAAACAGCTGTTAAATGCCCAGCTTCCGAAAGAACAATAGCCGGTAGAGCTTTTCTTTTTTCTCTAAAAAAAGCTGTAAATTCTTCCGCAAAATGCATAGCATCGCAAAGACTTCCTCCATTACCTGCAATTATAATTTTACCACCTTTTTCGAAACAATCAGCTATCATTAAGGCAGCTTTTTTGATAAAAGCTAAACTTGTATCTGTTTTTAAAAAATTTGAAGCTTGAATTACTCCATCAACTGCTGTAAGTATCTTATCATCCATAATTAAAAAATCCTTTTTAAAAATATTTTTTTTCTTAAAAAGGATATCTTAATTAATATTAGTTTTCTATATGAGTCTTTTAAATGTTAGCGTTTTTTAGAAATGACACCTTTTAGACAAATAGAAATGATACTTTTTGGTAAATAAAGATTTTATTTACTAAAAGGAGG
>JAFGQY010000116.1 GCA_016935395.1 Parachlamydiales bacterium | reverse complement strand
TTACTGTTATAGTCCAATAATCAACTTTTTGAACGGTTCTAGGCCAGCAATATTCTTTGAAAAAATCTGTAGTAACTCTTACAGGAGTATTAAGATATATCGGTGTTATAATCGAATTTTTAAAATTTTCCCAAGAAGAAGGTTTTAAAGATATCCAGCATTTGGAAAAATTTGTCGCATCAGTGTTAACACTAGTGATTGATTTAGGGTTGATATTCAAAACATTGATAGCTGTTTTTTTGCATTCACTATCAAAAACTTTAGTAAGATCATTAGATGACTTCATTAATCCATCGATAGGTTTGCATGATTGTTGGGCTGTTGCGGAAGGCAAAATATTAACAATTTCAGGAATCATAAAACAACCTGCGATAAATAGGTTTTTAGAAGCTTGTTCGAATTCTTGTCTTTTATAACTTTTTGCACTTTGATATAAATAATATCCTAATACAGAATATCTAAAATAACTTAGAACTTTGAAAGGAACAAAAATAGAACTTATGGCAAGCATGTGAACAATGCCAATAATTTTTAGTTTTAATTCTTGTTTATTAACACTGTTCTCTAGCTGAGTGTTTGCTCTTTCAAGAGCTGCTCTCAGTCGGATTAATTCTTCCTCGTTTCCATTTACTTCTGCGAGAGCTGCTCTAAGTTGATTGTTATCATGTAACAATCTGATATTGGTTAGTTGAGCATCAGACGTGTTGAATCCAAAAATATTTGCTGCCGGATTTGGGTCTATAGGATTCAAACTTGATATATTTTTAATAACCCTACCACTAAAAGGATATCTGCAAAGAGGGCATATTCTTTGATCGAGTGAAGCTTGTCTTAAGATTCTTGATGCAGACTCTTTTGCTATTAAGTTTTGACAACAGCCGGTAACATAAGCATCTGAATAAGGATGTTCTTCAAGGTCTATGGTATCAGTAAAATTTCCCTCTATTCTTGGAAAAATTTTGTGTAAATCATATAAATTACCATTTCGATTTTCTGCTGCAGCTGCCATAGTTTTTCCTAAAATTTTAAGTAATTTTAATGAAAAAAGACTTAGTATTCAATGGTTTTTTTTGAAAAGTTGTGTTTATAAAAAATAATAAAATTATTAAAAAAAAATTTGGTTTTGCTCAAAATATATCATTATATTTTAATGAAAAATTATTTTGATCAGGTAAAAAACTCTGATGCTTTTTTAAAGTTTTTTAAGTAGTTTTTACTGTTATAGTCCAATAATCAACTTTTTGAACGGTTCTAGGCCAGCAATATTTTTTGAAAAAATCTGTAGCAATTTTAACAGGTTCATTTAGATATTTTGGGGGATTAATCCAATTTTTTAAACTTTCAGAAAAAGAAGGGTCAATAGTTATTTCACAGTGGGAATCTATCCAATAATCTGGTTTGGTGCTCATAGCCCAAACTGATTTTATCGATTCAGGGTTTATTTTTAAAGCTTTGATAGCTGTTTCTTTGCAATTGTTTTCAAACACTTCAATTACAGAGTAGGGATCGTGGGAGTTCATTAACGAGTCTGTAGATTGACAATTTCTAGAAATTATAGATGTAGTCGCTGTTGAGGGAAAGAAAATATTATAAATTTCCGGAAGCATAAAACAGCTTGAGATTAATAGATTTTTAGAAGCTTCTTTGAATTTTTTATTTTTTAAGCTTTTTATGGCTCTAAATACATAAAATCCTGATGCAGAATATCTCAAAAGTTGAGTTTGTCCAAGGCTTTCATTTAATAATGAAGATGCAGCATAAATACCCGAAATAATAGCTACTCCTTTTATATGGTCGAAATACCTTACAGCGCTTGTCATACTATTGGAAAAAGGAGTTTTAATATTTTCAAAAGCCGAGCTTATTGTAGATTGTGCTTTGATTAAAAAAGTATTTTCTAATTTCCTTTTGGCTTCTGTTATTTCAGTGAGCCTTTCCTTTTCTCGCTCTAGCTGAGCATTCAACTCTCTTATTGTTATTTCTAGTTTTTTTTGCTTTCCTTTACCATCTTCAAGTGAATGATGCATTTGAGAAGTTTGCTGCAGCACATTGAAAAAAGAATTGTCAATTAAGCGAGTTTTAGTATTTATTAAAAATATTGAATGCTTTTGTATCTTTTCTAAAAGTTCATATATTTGTTTGTTTGTATTATGATTTTCAGCTTGTTTTAATACTTCTAAAACTGCTTTAAATAGCTTATTAGTTGCATTTAATTGGTTGGTGATATTATTTGGATCTTGGTTGGCAGGATCAAATTGATTAATAATTTGAGAGCATTGTTCATCAAGGTGTGTAAGCATTTCTTGAAATGCTTTTTCTTGCTGTTCCTTCCCAGCTTGAATTAAACCTTCTCCCAATCTTTTCTGTTCATCTTTAAATCTTATATTTCGTAATTCTTCTAAATACCTATCATGACGTGTTCTTAATTCGATAATTTCTTCTGATTCTTTTGGGTGCAATGCTTGAAATGGATTTAATCCCTCGTTTTTATTTTCGATAATGGTAGGATTTAACGGTGCCCTACAACATGGACATGAGCTCTTTTCCTGTAATGCTTTTTGCATAGAAGTTTTTGAAAAAACATTCTGGCAGCATTGTGTAATTACAACATCTAAAGGAGGCAGATCTTCACGCGTTATTGGATCAAAAAAATGGCCTTCTGAAAAATGGCCTTCTGAATGTTGTTGAGTACGCAATTCTGGATATGCATATAAACTATACACATTTTTTGGTTTTTCAGCTGGAGCTGCTGACATTTTTTCCTCCGAAATTTAATGAAAGTCTATCATAAATTATCCTTTTATTCAAATTTAATTATGGATTAAAAGATTTTTTATAATTATTTTTTTATTTATCATAATTATTAGTTAAATTATATTAAATTTTGTTTTTTGATAAAAACAAAGACAAAAAAATCTTTTTTTTAGAAAATTAATTAGTATCTTTAAAAGAAAAAGCCCCCAGTTTTAGGGGGCTTTTTTTAATTCAATATAATTTTTATTTTAATCTTACAGATATAAATCTTGTAATATTTTGATATCTGACAAGCATAAGAAGATGTCTTTTTTGATCTGCATCTTTCATGGCAATATTAAAATCATCGATATTTTTTATTTTTTTGTTATTTATCTGTTGAATAATCATTCCGGGTTTAAGACCTGATTTAAGAGCTAAAGAGTTTTGTTTTACTGTGGTTATAATTACTCCTTCTAAACTATCTGAGTACTGGAATTTTTTTAAGATATCAGAAGATACATCTTTAACATCGGAAACTTCAATTCCAAGATTTATTGACGTTTTGGTTGATAGGGAGGTTGTTTCAGGAAAATTGCCCAATTTAACTTTTATCTCTTTCTTTTTACCGTCTCTTAAAATTGTCAAATTAACAGTTTTATTAGGCTCCATAAGAGCTATTTCATTTCTAAAAGAGGTAAAATTTTTAATCGCATTGTTATTATAAGCTAAGATTATATCACCCTGTTTTAAGCCAGCTTGGTCTGCCGGTGAATCTTTTGTAACATCTGCTATTAAAACGCCTTCATGGTTTGGTAATTCCAAAGCTTCAGCCATATCTTTATCGATTGATTGCATAGTAATTCCAAGGTATCCTCTTTTAACGGAACCATTGTCGATTATCTGCTTCATGACATGTTTTGCTATGTTAGAAGGTATGGCAAAACATATTCCCATGTAGCCACCGTTTTGAGATAATAATGCTGTATTTATTCCAACAATTTTTGCATCTAAATCTAAAAGTGGGCCGCCTGAATTGCCTGGATTGATGGCAGCGTCAGTTTGAATAAAATCTTCCAAATCTGTAATTCTTAAATTTTGTCTTCTTTTAGCCGATACTACGCCCACAGTTAAACTGGACTGAAATTGAAAAGGGGATCCAATAGCAACTACCCATTCTCCAATATCGATTTCATCTGAATTGGCAAATTCCAGAAATTCAAAATTATTACCTTCAATTTTAATAATAGCCAAGTCGGTTGTAGGGTCTGTGCCAATAATTTTGGCATCAAATTCTTCACCATTATTTAAAGTAATAGAAATTGAGGTTGCATCTTTTACAATGTGATTGTTTGTTAATATGTAGCCATCTTTTGAGACAATGCAGCCGGATCCTGCTGCATATTGAGGTTCTTTTTTTCCAAATCCTCTTTGTCCAAAAAATCTTTTGTAGAATTCATCATGAAAATATTCAAACGGATCGGAGTAATCTTCCATGTTGGAAGAACCGTTTATATCTCCATTCATTTGAGCTTTTATAAAAACAACAGCCGGAATGGCTTTTTTACCTACATATGCAAAAGCTTTTGATGTTTCTCTTAAATAAGTGCTGTCTTGAGCGCTTATTGTAAAAGGGGAAAATAAGATTGTTGAGTAAGCTAAAAAAATCAAAACTATTCGTTTCATAAAAATGCTCCTAATATTTTTTAAAAAATTGTTACTTTTTTGATTATATTTCAAAAAGATGGTTATTCTCAAGAAAGTTTGTTTGAAATAAAAATTCATACTTCGAAAGTATTAAAAAATGTTTAAAATATCCATTTTAACATCCTCTTTTTCAACTATCTCTTTGCCGGTAAAAACTTTTGTAACTTCGCTGTCTATTTGATTTAGTAAATTAGTTTTTACAGCATCGAGAATATCTTTTTTAGTGCATGTTAAGATTTTATCTCTAAAATGCTGCCTCATTTCATCGGTTTTTTTAGATTTTAACCATGAGTAAGCTGTGATAGCTTTAGCTCCTGGAGATATAGGCACATCTGTATGTTGAATAATCTGTAAAATCGCTTCATCCAAATCGCTTTTTTCAAAATTGCCTTTTGCAATTTCTTCAATAGCTTGTTTAAAAGCTTTTAAAGTTGATTTTATATGAGGATCTCTAAAACTCGAAAATGTAAAAATACCTGATGTTGCAAAGTAACTAGCGGAAGATCCGTAGGCACCCCCCATCTCTCTTATTTTTTTATGTAAAACTTTGTTTTCAAAAAGTTGTGAAGCTATAAGTAAATAAGCTGAGTTTTGATCTAAAAAACCAACAGTTTTATATGAAGAAGCAATAAAAGCTACTGGAGCCGGAATGATTTGAATTGAAGATTTTTTTGATTTTTCAAAAAACTCTTCTTGAGCTAGAAGGGGACTTAAATTTATTTGAAGATCTAAAAGATCATAAAAATCATTTTTTCTAAGATTTTTATACATTTCATCCGAGCATGAAAGTACTAGATTGGCTTTGCTATTTAAAAATACTTTTTTATGAAGCTTTTTTAAATCTTCAATGAGAAGAGAAAGTTTTTTATCAATATTTTCAATTATGCTTTTTAATCTTGTTAAGTAATTTGGACCATGCCACTTTGAGGATAAGCTCGCAGGATATGAAAGAGATGCTTGTGATGTCAATGAAGCATATTTCATAGAGTTTTTAACTAATGAGTGTTCAAGGTAAGTATACTGCTGAAGTAAAATTTCTTTGATTCTGTTTGAGTCATCAAAATTAGGAGTTGTTAATATATCTTTTATCAAAGAAAAAAGTTTTTGAGAGTTTCTGTTTAAGCATTTGGTTTTTATTGCGATTTGAGGCTCAGCCTTATTAAAATCTTCAGCTTGAATATGAATGGGCAGATAAGTTCCAATCCCTCCTGTATAAAGTTGAATATACTCTAAATTTTCTATATACGATCTTTTATTAGCTCCAATTTCGGTTAAAAGAGATGAGTATAATGAAAGCAGATCAACTTCATCAGATGAAAGATCAGGTAAATCAAACATTAAATCAACATAAAGAATTTCATTTGTAAAAACGCTGTGATGAAAAATATTAAAATTTTTTATTTTTTCTATTTTGAGAGGATAGTTTTTATTGTTTTTCAAAATATCTTCAGTTTTTATTTTTGGCAGACAATCTAAAGATTGTTTTTCTTGAAGTTTTTGAAATTTTTGAAGTTCATCTGCTTGTGTTATGATTTTTTCAATATCAGAAGGATCTAACTTTGATTGGATTTTTTCTAATTTTGTTTTTTCCTCTACATCCATCTCATGCATTAAATTGCTATCAGGATTTAAAATTAGCTTAACCAGATGGTTATTGTTTAAAAAATATTTATCAATCAGATAAGGGATATAAGATGGATCACTTAGCTTCTCTTTCAATGTTTTAAAAAGAGTGTGAATAACTAAAGAATTTTCAGGTTCAATGTTGTGCTGCTTTGCTAAAGCAGATCTAAAAAATAGCGTTAATCCATAAGGAGCATGATCATGAGTAATTTCAGATCTCATAAATTCCAGTTGATGTAAGGAAGCGTCAATCAACATCTGAGGTATTTTAGATTGTTTTAACTTTTCCAAAGTGGTTGTAATAATTGATAAAAGAGCGGCGCTATTTTTAGCTTCACAACCTTTTAAAATTATTATGTAAGGAATTTCCGACATTTCAGTATCTAACAGAGAATCAGCCTGCATACAAAGATTTGAACCTAAAAGAGAAAGTTTTAAAATTGCTCCATCGGTTCCCATTAAAATGTTGTCTAAAATTGCAAGACCATAAAGATCTATTTGATTTTCAATATCACATGTTAAATAACCAAAGGAGATTATAGATTTATTAAAAATGCTTTCTCCTTCCTGAATTGGGTATCTATCTTCGAATACTACAGGTTTTTCAAAGCGTTTTTGTCTTTTTATTTTTTCAAGCTCTGGGGTTTTTATTATCCCGGCAAGTGCATTTTTTTCGATAAAATCGAGCTGCTTTTCTAAACTTAAATTTCCGTATAAGAAAAACAGGCATTTTGAGGGATGGTAAAACTTTTTATGGAAATTTTTAAATTTTTCATACGTTAAATTGGGAATTTCCTTGGGGTCGCCACCAGAATTATATGCATAAGGCAGATCAGGAGTTAGATGTTTCATCATATGCTGAAAAAGTACATTATCCGGGTTTGCCATAGATCCTTTCATTTCATTATATACAACACCTTTGTAAATAAGATCTGAACTTGCATCGTCAGGAATTGAAAATTCAAATCTATGTCCTTCTTGCAAAAAACTAAGTTCGTTTAAATTGGGATGAAATACAGCATCGATATAAACTTCAAATAAATTATAAAAATCTTTTTCTAAACATGAAGATGCAGGATAACATGTAAAATCTGATCCCGTCATTGCATTCATAAAAGTATTCAAGCTTCTTTTAATCATAGAAAAAAAAGGATCTTTAACAGGAAATTTTTTAGATCCGCAAAGTACTGTATGTTCTAATATGTGGGGGGCTCCATTAGAAGAATCGGGATAAGTTTTAAAAGATAAAGAGAAAAGATTCTCTTCATCATCATTTAAGATTTTTATAACTTCACATCCAAGCTTTTCATGCTTTAGTTCTATAAGTATACAATTGATCTCATCTATAGGTAGATATTTTGTTACAATAAAATTTTTATACTTATCGCCCTTTTTATTTAATGACATGAAAAATCCCCAACTAAAATATTTATTTTTGATATTTAAAGTTAGGGAAAATTTAAATAAATCTCAATTTAAAAAGCTTTTAATTTTTTTTTAAAAAAACTATTATTTCTTTCTACCTTTGATCTCTTTTTCAAATAGATGGAACTCTCTGACCATATAGTTACACTCACCTAAAAGTAAAAGAAGCTCGTTATTATCTTTTTCTATAATGTCAAATGGTGCATGCTTTTCAATATCCTTTTCTAGTTTTTTATAACTATTATCAAGTTTCTTCATAACATTATTTAACTGACCTCTATATTTGCTAGGTTCAGCCTTTTTTGAATGATGAGCTGAAGTTTTAAGTTTTTTATGATTGCTTTTTTTTCTTTTAACAGTTTTTTTCATAAAATTAACCTCTAATTATTTATGTATTTCTAATTATTATTATAACTAATAATTAATTTATTTACATAAAAATCAATTACAACTTAAGTTCTTTGATATTAGTTGTTTGCGCGCTAGAGGTAAATATATAATGCTTATTGTTAAGAGTTTAAGTGAAAAAAAAGAATTAAAAAATGTTTAGAGTAATTTTGAGGTCAAATGGAAGATTTTTACTATTCACTATCAAAATCTTCATTTGTAAGATCCTGATCACATTCATCAAAGTCAAAATCTTCAATTATTGTATTACTATCATCTTCATCTATCATAATAAAACCTGTATTTATGATAATAATAATAACATAAATTATAATAAAAATAAAGGTAATTAAAATATTATAAGATCTGTTTTGGGGACCTATTTTGAGCTGTTTCCAAGGGCTGTTTTTAAATAATTATGTCTGTTTTTAAGCTCATCTAATTCTATTCTATCCATTTCAAGCTGAGTAAATAACAGAGCATATTGAGGATCAGTTTTTGGTATCTCTTTCATAACCTCTTTTAAAAGAAAAATCCTTTTATTAACAAGAACCTGCTCTTGAGTGTTTATATCAAGCTCCTGAATTAACAGGTCATGTCGTTTTGACGTTGAATCTAAACGATTAACATTAAGGTTATTAAAATTATTATCTGTCATGCAATATTTGTCTTTTTATTTTATTGTAGCATAAAGTAATTATTATTTTGATAGATTTGAAAAAATATTTTAAGTTATTAAAGAAACTAGAAAGTAAACTGCTGATTTTGTAATATTTTAGAAAAATAAAAATTGAGAAATTCATGAAACAAATTTATCTTGTACCAAATATTATTACTGCATTTGGTCTGGCTTGTGGTCTTTTTGTGATATTTAAAGTCAATATGATAGAGCCAGGTTCAGGGACCTTTGAAATGGTACAAAGAGCTGCGCTTTTACTGCTTTTGGCGGCATTTGCAGATTTTGTTGATGGAGCAATTGCAAGAGCTTTTAAAGCTCAAAGTGATTTTGGAGTAATGTTTGATTCTCTTTCTGATGGAATAACCTTTGGTGTGGCTCCTTCAGTAATTTTATTAAAAACTTTATCTTTAGAGCAGGGTACCTTGCTTTCATTTATTGTAGCTTCCGGTGCAATGGTATACTCTCTTTGCGGCGTTCTAAGGCTTGTTAGGTTTAATATAAAATCTGCAGAAGCTAAGGGTAATATTGTTGAGATGACACTGCAAAAAAAGAATTTTACAGGTCTTCCAATACCTGCAGCTGCCGCTGCAACTGTATCAGTAAACTTATTTTTTCTATCACCTATTATAGCTAATACTTTTGTTCTTTCTAACACTACTCGAGCTATTGTTTTGACCTGTATCAATATAGCTTTGGGATATCTAATGTTGAGTAAATGGAAGTTTCCTTCTTTAAAAGGACTTCATTTTAAACTACCTTCTTTTCATTTAGTTTTTTTTGCTGTTTTGATTGCCATTTTTTTTCTGTACGGAATTTTTTATTATTTTTCTATAGTCTTTGCTATCGCTTCTTGGGGTTATGTTTTTATAGCTCTACTACTATCGTTGATCAGGCTGATTGCAGGTAAAAAATCTAAAACATTAGAAGATTTTGAACCTGACGACGAGGAAGATGAAGAGTAGAAAATATTTTTTGTTTTTTTCTATTTCAATCTGATTTATCCTCAAGTTTGGAGGATGTATGAATAATCTGATAATTCTTTTCGCTATATTTTTTGTGCTAGCAATAATTTTTATTTATTTTTTTGTAAAAGCTAACATGTCTAAAACCCAAAAAGAGCTAAGTCAAACTTTTAAAAGTTTGTCTTTCGATATTATGCAAAAAAATACTCAAATGTTTGTGAATATTGCTGAAAAATCTTTTGATAAATATCACGTCGGTTTTAAAGGGGATTTGGAAGTTAAGCAAAAAGAGCTAGAAAATCTTATAAATCCAGTAAAAGAATCTTTGGAAAAAATTGATAAATATTCTCAGGATATTGAACTGAAAAGACAGGCGGCTTACTCAAGTTTGAAAAGTCAAATTGATACACTTATAGAATCTGAAAATATTTTAAGAAAAGAAACTCATAATCTAGCTAATGCTCTTCGATCTCCAAACGTGAGAGGAACATGGGGGCAAATGCATCTGAAACGAGTTGTAGAACTTGCAGGACTTTTAGATAATTGCGATTTTTATGAAGAGGCAACTATACATAGTGAAGATAAACAGTATAGACCCGATTTAATCGTTAGACTCCCAGGTAAAAGACATATTATTATCGATGCTAAAACTCCAATTGATGCTTTTTTGGATTCTCAAGATAAAGATAAAATTGTTGAAATTCAAAAACTTCAACTGCACGCTAATCAACTTAAAAAACATATAAATGATCTATCTTCTAAATGCTACTATGCAAAAATTGAAAATACACCTGAATATGTGATATTATTTTTACCATCAGAAGCTTTTTTATCAACAGCTATAAAAACAGAGCCTACCATTTTGGAAATAGCAGCTAAAAAAAATATTATTGTAGCAACTCCAACAACATTGATTGCAATATTAAAAACTATCGCTCACCTTTGGAATCAAGAAAAGATCAATGAAAATTCAAAAGAAATCGCAAAAATTGGAATAGAGTTATATGAGAGATTAAATACCATGAATGGATACTTTACAAAACTTGGAAAAAACCTTTCAATTAGCATTGATGCTTATAATCAAGCTATTGCTTCCTATAACTCTAGAGTAATGGTGTCAGCTAAAAAATTAAAAGATATTGGACTTTCATCAAAAGAATTAGCTATTGATGAAATATCGAAAGCCTGTTCCAATATATCAATAAATCCTAAAATTGAGGTGTAATATGCAAAATATATTTTTCAAAAAAGAAAATCTTAAAAAAATACTTTATTTTTCACTTTTTATTTCAATTGCTATTTTTTCGCCTCTTTTAAAAAATAAGATCATTGTAGGCACAATTGTAAACGCTACTTTAATTGTTTCAACCTGTATATTAGGTATTAGAACTACAATTTTTGTAGGTTTATTACCTTCATTAATTGCTCTTTCAACGGGCCTTGTAAATCCTGTTTTATTTGCCTTGGTTCCTTTTATTATGATTTCTAACGCTCTTTTAATAGTTGTTTTTGGATCTTTAAGAAAGCATGACTACTTGTTTGCTCTTATTTTAGCCTCAGCTGTAAAATGCTCTTTTTTGTTTTTGATAGGATTCGTTGCTAGCAAAGGACCTATTAATTCTTTTGTAATCTCAAATATTTATTCCATGATCTCTTACCATCAAATTATTACAGTATTGCTAGGAGATGTTGTAGCTCTTATTTTATTAAAAGGTTTTAAAATAGAAAAAAAGATATAAAAAAAGCCCCTCAGTAGAGGGGCATTTTTTTTAAAAAAAAATAATCTGAAAAAAATTATTGTACAACTTCTACAGAATTTACAAAGTATGCTGGAAAAGCAAAATTGTTATTAGGTCTTGGTGAAACTTTCAGTTTTACTTTTTTTCCAACATATTGATCTAAATCAACTTTTGTTGAGTAAAGATAAGCAGAAGGAGTGTTTTCTCCTTTTACTATAAAATCACCAGGTTTGTTTTTAATAGATTGAGAATAACTTTCTACAACACCTGAAATTGCAATAGCATTGATCTCTTGTTCTTTGTAAAATTCTTTTAATTTTTTCTCCGGATGAAATGTTGTCCATGTAAGATAAAGTGAATCTTCAACAGATTCCCAAAATTTCATTTTAGAAGTTAATGAAGTGGTTTTTTTAGGTTGATAATCATTAGCTTCTGAATTCGAAGCTTTTTCAATAGCTTTTGTAAGCTCAGCTTTATCTGATCTAGTAATGTTTGCTTTAGATTCTAGATAAGCAATTTTTTTCTGTAAGTAGTTGTCTTGCAAAAGAGCTAAACCATCTTTTGCTTGTTGAACATATTGAGAAAAATCTGAAAAGTTTTTTATGATCTGATCAAATTGCTCTATAGCTTCTTCTGGATTCATTTCATTAAACGGTTTTTTGCACTCAGCTTGTGTAATAAAATATGCAGAATTTAAAAGTCTTTCAACTTCATCTTTTCTTTTTTGATACTCTGCATAAAACTCAACGTTACCTGCATAAGTTACATATTCCTTTGCTATATAAAAATAAACATCACTTGGTAGATCTATTTCCATCCATTTATTATTAGTTTCGCAAATATTTCCTGATACTTTTTGTTTGCTTTTTAACTGACCTATTACAGGTGAGTCCAAGTTTGGGTGAAGTCTAACGTTTACTCTGTCAGCTTCAACAACATTATCTATTATATAACTTCTGAAAATATAAGCTTTTATAGAAGAAGAAGGTGAAATAGCCCAAAAATCTCCACAATCTTTTGTTACTAAAACAAGTTCATTTTTATTTAGTTGTTTTATGATTTCACTATCTAAATCAGGAGATGATCTCATCCTAACTTTATTGCCTGTGATCTTTCCTGTGAAAGATTTAAAATTTTGCGTTGTTTTATTTTCCGTAAAAGACGAACTTATAAAAACAAAACTAAGTAAACATAAAACTTTAATTAATTTTGACATAGCATCTCCACTATTTGAAAATCTCTTTTAATAATATTTAATTATAAATAGTAAAGAATAAATGCCAATGGTTTTTTTTATGATTTTTTTAAAAACTAGCTTTTTAAAACTGCTTTTATATGAGCGCAATCCTTTTCGCCACATGTGCAGCCTAATGGTTCACCTAGATAAACACTGTAGTGTTCATTTTTATCCAAAGGATTTGTTACTCGATATAATTTGGATCCTTCTTCTTGAATATCCCAAAGCTTGAACTGCAGTTCTTCATCGCTTACTTCAGCATCCAAATTCTCTGGATGTATGCCGTTTTCTATTTGAAGTGCTCTTGAAATTTGACAATGAACACAATTGCAGTTAGGTTCAGGTTGAGGCATGTCAATATTTATCTCTTCGGAGAAAATTTTTGCTACACTGGCAATCTTTTTTAAAACATCTTCAGGAAGATCAGGTGCATTTTTTTGTTCTTCAGAGTGTTGCATTGCATTTGCAAGTGTATCCATTGAACCCCCACTTGATAAAAAGGGCATCGCAAAGCTTACTGAATTTTTAGGATTTTGTTTTTCATCCAAATATTTCGAATGAGCATCAAAAATTGCTTCAATAATTTTTTCATCTAAATTAGGAATTTTAATCTTGGAACCATCTTTTAAATTTACTACTAACGCATTTTCTTCTTTGTGGAGTGTTAAAATGTTTTCCCAAGATGTTGATATGTAGGGATGTATACTTAAGATATTTTTATTTATTTTCATATCTTTTCCTAACTTTTTATTAAAATTATACCTTAATTATACCAAATAAGTATTTTAGCGTCAAATTTTTTAGCGCTAGCTGCTTTTAAGTGCTAAAAAGAATACGTAAGCATCTTTGTGCAAGCGAATTGAATTTAATTATTAGCACTCATTTTTTTGTTGAAAACTTAAAAATTTAAAAAAAAATTAGCTTTTTTTAAAAAAAAACTTCCACATTGTTTTTATTTGGTATATATCTCAGATTTCCGGGTGAAGAAAAACAAAGGAGGATAAAAATTCTTTTTTTAAAAAAAATTAT
>JAFGQY010000115.1 GCA_016935395.1 Parachlamydiales bacterium | reverse complement strand
AACATTTATGAATTAATACAAGACTCAACTTTTCTTTTTTCTAAAGAAGATGAGTTTAAAATAGAAAATAGGCTGTTTAACAATAAATCCAGATTTACGGATTGATCAGCAGATATTTCTAAGATAGAATTTTTATAAGTTGGAAAGGCTTTTTTAAAAGTTTTTATGTTTTCTTGTGTGTCGGAAAGATCGATTTTATTTAATGCTATGATTTTTGGCTTTTTTAAAATTTCCGGATTAAAGCTATTGATTTCATTTTCAAGAATTTCAAAATCATTTATTGGATCTTCAGCAGAAAGATCTATTACAAAAAGTAAAATAGATGTTCTTTCAATATGTTTTAAAAAATTTAAACCAAGTCCTTTGTTTAAATGAGCATCTTTGATAATTCCGGGAATGTCTGCTAAAAAAGCATAAGAAAAATCTTCAAACTGAATCTTTCCGATATTGGGAAATAGGGTTGTAAATGGATAAGAAGCTATTTTAACCTTGTTGTTTGTAAGCTTTGACATAAGAGTTGATTTACCAGCATTAGGAAAGCCTACTAGCCCAATATCTGCAATGATCTTTAAGTCGAGCTCAATCTCTTTTTCCTCTCCATCTTCTCCCATTGTACAAATATTTGGCGCCTGATTTGTAGAAGAGCGATAATAATAGTTTCCTTTTCCAGGTTTTCCACCTTTGCATAGTAAAAATTTTTGATCTTTTTGTGTAAATTCAAACAAAATATTACCATTTTCTTTGATAATCGTTCCGAGGGGGACTTTTATTATTAGATCTTGTCCATTTCTGCCTGTTTTATTGTTTGCGCCACCAGGCTGGGCATTTTCAGCTTTTATCTTTTTTTTGTAAAAAAATTTCTCTAAAGATATTAAATGTTCATCAACTTCTAAAATAATAGATCCACCATAGCCGCCACATCCGCCATAAGGACCGCCTTTAGGAAGATATTTTTCTCTTTTCCAAGCAATAATACCATCACCACCTTTGCCGGCAGCGAATTTTAATATCATCTTATCTTTAAACATGAATTTTTTTTCTATTTTAAAAGAGTTAAGGGCTAAAAAATTAGCCCTAAAAAATTAAAAATGTCTTATTTTTTTGGAATAACAGAAACATAAGTTTTATTAACTTTATTAAATGAAACAATCCCGTCGATCAGTGCAAAAAGAGTAAAATCTTTTCCAACTCCAACATTTTTTTTAGGATGCCATTTAGTTCCGTTTTGTCTAACTAAAATACTTCCTGTTGTAACAAATTGACCTTGAGTTGCTTTAATACCAAGTCTTTTAGAGTTAGAATCTCTTCCGTTTCTTGTTGACCCTTGACCTTTCTTATGTGCCATTATCTTTCTCCTAGCTTATTTTAATATCAGTGATTTTAACTTGAGTATATTTTTGACGGTGACCAATTTTTTTATGATAGTTCTTTCTTTTTTTATATTTATAGGCAATGACTTTTGGCCCTTTAGTCTCTTTAATTACTTCAGCTTCTACTATACAATTTTTTACTGTAGGATCACCAACTTTTATTGAAGTTCCATCATTTAAAAGTAAAATCTCATTAAACTTAACTTTTCCATCTTTTAGGCCTTTCAAAAGTTCAACTTCAATAACTGAGTTTTTTTCAACTTTATACTGCTTTGATCCAGTTTGAATGATTGCGTACATAAATTCCTCTAGAAAATTTTATTAAAGCAAAATAATAGCTGAAACTTAAAGAGATGTCAATGTATATATCATTTTAGTCATATATGTAAAATTTTTTAAAAATAAAGGAAATTGTATAGAAAAATGCTACAACTATTGCAATAGTAGCTCCAGGAGGCATTGATAACGCATAAGAAAAGGTTATTCCGACGATATTAAAAATAATACTTAACAATATAGCAACTACCATCATACTTGATAATTTTGTTGTAAATTGATTGGCTATGGTTGCCGGAATTGTAATTAAGGCGATTACTAAAATAATTCCTATTATTTTTACAATAAGAACAATAGAAATGCTTATCATTATTAAAAGTAAAAAATATAAAGCTTTTATGTTAACTTTTTGAAGATAGGCTAAGCTTTCATCAAAACAGATAAGTAAAAATTTTCTATAAAAAATTATCGTTAAAAAAATAACTACTGAGGCTAAGCAACCTAAAAGTACAACATCTAATTTTGTTGTTGAAAAAATATCACCGAATAAAAAATGAGTGCAGCTTGCGTTCATACCGGGAACGAGAGTTAAAAAGATAATACCTATTGCCATTCCGGTTGACCAAATGGTAGCTATTACTGCATCTTCTTTCTGTTTAAAATATAAATGCGTTATGCCAATTAGTATTGCTGAAATAATTCCAGCTAAAAAAGCTCCGTAAAAAGTATCGAGCCAAATTATTTCATATTTATATTTTAAAAATTCAAAAAAACCAATTCCACCTAAAATTGAATGAGCAATACTTCCTGTAATTGAAGATATTCTTTTAATGACAACATAAGATCCCATTAAACCGGAAGAAAAAGAGGCAATTATAGCTCCTATTATTGCTAGATGCAAAAATGTAGAAGTTTTAAATCCTATTAATAATTCGCTCATAAAAACTCATTTAAATTATTGGTTTGTGATAAAGGCCTATTTTGAAATGTTCGCATACTTCATGAGGTAGCATTGTAGTAACTTTGCAATCCACAATTATAATTTTTTTAACTTTTTTTATAATTGTTTCTAAATCATGACTTACCATTAAAATTGTTCTTTTTTTGGGGGAATTGATTAGAAGATCGAATATCATTTGTTCAGATTCTAAATCAATATTAGCAGTTGGTTCGTCAAGTATTAAAATTTCAGGATCTGATATTAGAGCTCTTGCAATTAAAGCTCTTTGGGTTTGACCTCCTGATAGTTTTGAAAAAGGACTTTTTATAAAATCTTTAAGACCAACTTGCTCTAAAATATCTTTGGCTAAATCTTTTTGCTTTTTTGTAAAAAAACCAAATTTAGTTTTACTGAAAATTCCCAAAAGTGTTGCGTCTAACGTTGTGATCGGAAAAGATTTATCAATATGATAAATTTGTGGGACATAGCCAAATTTTTCTCTTACTTCTGTAGGCTTTTTATTAAATATTTTTATCGATCCTGTATGTGGAGATAGCATCCCCATAATCAGTTTCAATAGAGTTGTTTTACCTCCTCCATTTGGACCTATTATTCCAACAAAATCTCCCACATTAACATTAAGATTTACATCTTGTAAGATCTGTTTAACTTTATAACAAAATCTTAAATTACTTATTTCTAAGGCTTTTTT
>JAFGQY010000114.1 GCA_016935395.1 Parachlamydiales bacterium | reverse complement strand
AAAACATAATATGAATCAACCAAGAAGACCTAAATGTGACATTTCTAATTAGCCAGAAGGTGTGACATTTCTATTTAGCCCTGACAATGAATTTAAGTTTTTATAAAAAAATATTGATAAAAAACAGGTAATAAAAATTTTAAATATAAAAGTTTAAAACTTTTATTAAAGAAATCCAAAATTTTATCCTAGTATTTTTTGATAGTGTAATAGTAGTATTTTTCAAAAAATAATTTTGCTGAATAAAGAAAAAATGTTGAATAGTGTTGCTTTAAGTAATTTAGTACTAATCACAAATTACAGTGACATTCCTATTAGAAATTTCTTTGTTGATGAACAAGGAACGATACAAATCGCTTCTACCAGATATGCTAAAACTTTAAAATATTTAAAAGAGCATTTTCGGACGAGTGTTACTAATAAATCTAATGAAAAAGTTAAAAAAGCTGTAAGCGACAGTCTAAGAGAGTTAGAAAAAAATTATAATTATCAAGAGCTTTTGTTTTATTCAAAAAAAGTTGCAGCTTTTTTAGAAGTACCAAAAGATAATCCATTGATAAAATCCCTAGAAGTAGTTTTAAAAACCTCTACTTTATTCCAAAATATAAAGAGATGGACTTACTCGAAACAGGAAGAAAAAAAAATCGATTTTTCTGAAATGCCTCTTCATAAAGAGAATCCAACCGGAATCGTTGCAAGAATTAAAGCAAGGATACTAAATAGAGAATCCTTAACATATTATCGCACCCCAAAAGCGGGCACAGGAAATAGAGGGACTGAAGCATTAGCTATTTTCGTTGAAACTCAAGCAAAACGGATTATGCGTTTCATGAGTTTCGGGTTTTATGGCAAATACTTCTCAAGGAGCGAAACTGAAAAAGATTTATATGCAGTGGCAAAAGATATCTCGGAGAATTTTAATGTTTCTCAAGAGGATATGAAAATTCAGTATATTGGACATGCAACTGTATTGATTCAGATTAAAAGAAAAAATGAAGTTTTTAATCTTCTTGTTGATCCGATGTTTTATGATTTAAATCCTTTTTTATATCCCAGAAAAACAAAACCGGCTTGCACAATAGGGCAGTTGCCGCGTATTGATGCAGTTTATATTTCACATGATCATCTTGATCATTGCGACGATAGAACCCTAAGAGAGATAAAGCGTTATAATCCCGTAATAATCGTTCCGGAAGGAAACGGATCTTTGTTTAGAAGCATGGGATTATCTAATGTTGAAGAATTAAAATGGGGACAGACTATTTCTTTTGATTTTTCGAAAAATGAAAAACCGATAGAAATGACGGCTGTTCCTTCAGATCATTGGTCTTCAAGAAAGGGAATTGATACAATGACAGCTTGTTGTAATGGCATGGTTGTTGATAATAGGGTTTATATATCTGGAGATACAGCCAAACTGCCTGAAGAAGTTGTAAAAAAAATTCATTACTGTTTTCCCTATCTACAAGTTAACATTGAACCCGGCGGGCCTAATCGTTCCCGTTCTCTTATGAAAGCTACTCATCAATCGTTCATAGAAAGTTTGAGAGCCTATCTTGAGGGAGTATCCGAAATTGCAAAAAATATGGGAAAAACACTGGATAATTTACATGAAGACTATTGGCCTACACTGATGTTATATCATCATAATTGTTTTGAGCTTGGTATTGATCGCTTCAATGAAGCTCATATTCTTTCTGAGCATCTTTTAATAAATGCTGCAGATAGATTAAAAATAAAAGATGACGGTAAAAGAATAGAAATTGCTAGAAAGAATATTTCTGCTTACAAAGAAAAAATGCCAGATTTTATGAAAAGGGAAATAGAAAATGAAGATTCGATTTTTGAAAAATTTGGACCTGGGGCAATAGTAAAAGCCTTGGAACATGTATCAATGCCTAAGGTGGGGGAAGTTTTGAGTTTTTCTTCTCAAAAAAATCATTCTGCAGTCGCTGCTTTATTTGCCTAAGCAATTTAAAAATTGAAAAAATTATCGGGCAATTTTAATCTATTCAATAAAAGATAAAATCTTTATGAAAAAAGTTAGAATACCACCATCTTTTATTTTAAGACGGATTCAATCGTTAATGGGTCTTTTTTTTGTATTATTTTTGTTTGAGCATCTTTTGATAAACTCTCAAGCAGCTTTGTTTTTTCATGATGAAAGTCTGTTTGTAAAATCGGTAAATTTTCTGCAATCTCTTCCTTATCTTCATTTCATGGAAGTATTTTTGATTGGATTGCCTATTTTTTTTCATGCATCTTTGGGTGTAAAATACATACTAAGCGGAGAAAATAATGCAATAAAAACTGACGGGAAAACTCCATCTTTAAAAATGTATACCAGAAATAAAGCTTACGTTTGGCAGAGAATCACTTCTTACATAATTTTAGTTTTTTTAGTTTTTCATGTAGCTCAGATGAGATTTTTTAAACATCCTAAAAAAGTTGTATATAACAATACCATTCAATATGTAGTAAAAATAAATCATGATGAAAAACTTGAAAAAATAGCAAACAAAATTGATGCTAAAATTTTTTATAAAAACAATATTCCAAAGGTTTTAGAAGGATATAGTTTGAAGAGTAATACTGTACTTGCCATGACAAAAACTTCGGGAGCTGCCATTTTATTAATGGTAAGAGATACCTTTCAAAATCCGTTTATGATTGCTGGCTATACAGCTTTTGTTTTAGCAGCGACTTTCCATGCGATAAATGGCCTTTGGTCTTTTTTGATAACCTGGGGAGTAATTTTAAGTTATAAATCTCAAAATTTTACTTTGAAAATTTGTCGTTTAATTATGATAGGGGTTGTAGTTTTAGGATTTTTATCAATTTTTGGTAACTTATTTTTGAGGTAATTTTTTGAAAAAAGTAATAGTTATTGGCGCTGGCCTTGCCGGTCTTTCTTGCGCGCTAAAATTAGCATCACAAAATATTTTTGTTTATCTAGTCTCTTTACTTCCTGCCAGAAGATCTCACTCTGTTTGCGCACAAGGCGGTATCAATGCTGCTATTGAAAAAGATGACTCTCCTATAATTCATGCGTATGAGACCATCAAAGGGGGAGATTTTTTAGCAGATCAGCCGCCTGTATTGGAAATGTGTCTAAATGCTCCATCAATAATAAAAATGAT
Source organism: Parachlamydiales bacterium (assembly GCA_016935395.1). Classification (GTDB taxonomy): domain Bacteria; phylum Chlamydiota; class Chlamydiia; order Chlamydiales; family SM23-39; genus JAFGQY01. The sequence continues at coordinate 2,494 of JAFGQY010000114.1, read as the reverse complement.
GGATAGGTTCGGATGTCTTTTTAATAGGGATAGCAGCGGAAATATTGATTTTAGGAGGTTTGGGGGTTCTTTATACAAAAGAACTGTTTATTCAAGCTCTACAACAGGCCAGCAGCTGATGTATTCATTAGATGAGCAGGTTAGATATTTCGAAGAGAAGAATTTGGTTAAAAGACTTGAGCATCATGAATTTGTAAAATTAATGAAAGATGATTTTGATATAGCGAAAGGCGCAGTTATTCAAGATATTTATGATTTAAAACTTTTTGCTATCAAGGCTGATGCCGTGGTAATAGCAACAGGCGGACTTGGATTAATATTTAAAAAATCTACCAACTCTTATCAGTGTACAGGCTCTGCAAATGCAACTTTATTTTCTCAGGGAATGAAACTTGCAAATTCAGAATTTATTCAAATACATCCAACAGCAATTCCGGGAGAAGACAAATTAAGACTTATTTCTGAATCCCTTAGAGGAGAGGGGGGGAGAATTTGGGTTTATGGTGATGAAACTAAAAAAATAAAGTTTCCTGATGGATCTATTCAAGCATGTGGCGAAAAAAATAAACCTTGGTATTTTTTAGAACAGATGTATCCGGAATATAAAAATTTAGTACCCAGAGATATTGCAGCTAGAGCTATTTTGGATGTTTGCGATTTGGGGCTTGGAGTAGATAGTGCTCAAAGTGTGTATTTAGACGTTACTCATTTAGATGATAAAACTTTAAAAAAACTGGACGCTCCAATTGATATTTATAAAAAGTTTACAGGGCAAGATCCTAAAAAAGTGCCTATGAAAATTTTCCCTGCTGTTCACTACTCGATGGGAGGAGCCTGGGTGGATTTTCCATCAATTTTGGATCCTAATAGAGAAAAAAGATTTCGTCAAATGACAAATATTTCCGGGCTTTTTAATATTGGAGAAAGTGATTATTTGTTTCATGGAGCCAATAGACTGGGCGCTAATGCGCTGCTTTCTTGCATTTATTCAGGGCTTGTTTGCGGAAAAGAAATTTTTAAATTTTTAGATTTTCAAAACTCTTTAGATATTCAAGATAAAGTAATCGAAAAAGTTTTAAAAGATGAAGAAAAAAAACAAAAAGTTTTGTTAAGTCAAAATGGCAAAGAAAACATTTTTGATCTACACGAAACTATGGCAAAAAATCTTTTAAAAAATGTAACGGTAAGAAGAGACAATCAAAATCTTGAAAAAACTCTTAACTTATTAGACGAAATTGAAAGTAGATCCAAAAATATTTATCTAGATGATAAAAATTATTCTTTAAATCAAACATATCTTTTTGCAAGGCAGCTGCCATATATGATTTTGCTAGCCAAAGCAATTACAAAATCAGCTCTTTTAAGAAATGAATCTAGAGGATGTCACTTCAAACAAAATTTCCCCAAAAGAGATGATGAAAACTTTTTAAAAACAACAATTGCAACTTATAATAAAAATAACAATGGAATAGACATTAGCTACCAAGATGTAGATACTAGGCACTTTGATCCTCAAACTAGAGTATATGATAAAAAGCAAACTGTTCCAAAAGTAAAGAATTTTAATAACAAATTTGAAGAGGTTGTTTAAAAAAGTGAAATACACATTAAAAATTTATAGAGGAATAAAAGATAAGCAATACTTTGAAGAGTTTGAATTAGATTATGTCGAAGGATCAAATGTAATTTCAGCCCTTTTGCAGATCCAAAAAAATCCAATTACCAAGCTAGGCAACAAAACTACTCCTGTTAGTTTTGAAATGGGGTGTTTAGAAGAGGTGTGCGGCGCATGCTCTATGCTTATAAACTCCATTCCCAGACAAGCGTGCACTGCATTAATAAAGGATCTTTTGGAAAAATCTGATACAATTACTTTAGCGCCACTTTCAAAATTTGAACTTATTAAAGATCTTGTTGTGGATAGAAAAAACCTTTTTGATCTTTTAAAAAAAGCAAATGCGTTTGTAAAAATTGATCCCAAAGAGATTAATTCTTTTGGTCCTAAAATAGATCATAATTTAAGAGACTCTCTTTATGTTTTATCAAAATGCATGTCATGCGGGTGCTGCATGGAAGCATGTCCACAATATAATAGCCACTCAAAATTTGTAGGTCCTTTTGTTATTTCACAAGTAAGACTTTTTAATTCGCATCCCTTAGGGAAAAAACAAAAAGCTGAAAGATTAAATCTTATGCTAGAAGATGGAGGCATTTCAGATTGCGGAAATGCTCAAAACTGCAAAGAGGTTTGTCCAAAAGAAATACCGCTTACAGAATCTATTGCCAAAATTGGAAGAGAAGCTACGATTGAATCTTTTAAATCAGTTTTTTCAAAGAAAAAATCTTAATTTAAAATATCTAAAACACAAAAACTTATAAAAAAAAATTAAAAATTTTAAAAAAAATGTTGTCAGGGCTAAATAGAAATGTCACACCTTCTGGCTAATTAGAAATGTCACATTTAGGTCTTCTTGGTTGATTCATATTATGTTTT
>JAFGQY010000113.1 GCA_016935395.1 Parachlamydiales bacterium | reverse complement strand
TCGCCTATACAGTTTATCAACTCCAGTATTCCGAAAAGTGGGTAAGTTATACAATACGCATGAAAAGGATTGTTTAGTGTTAGAATGTAAATATGGTGAAAAATATCGTTATCGTGCATGGTTGGGGAGCAACCACAAAAAAACTTCAACCTTTAGAGAGGGAATTGAAAAATACAGGCTGGAATACTCTTTTACTAAAACTTCCCGGATTTGATCTTCCTTCTCCGGATCACGAATGGTATCTTGACGATTATATTATATTCATTGTTGGCAAGGCCAAGGAAAATTTTAAGAAAAAGAAATTTTTCTTATTTGGGCACTCTTTTGGCGGCAGAGTTGGTATCAAGACAGCAAAAGACCCACATTTAGGTACTTTGTTAAACGGTCTTATCTTGTGTTCCGCAGGAGGTGTATCCAGGGGTAAGATTATCAAACGTATATTTTTTATTGTTGTCTCAAAAATTGGAAAAGTATTAATGCTGTTTCCAAAATCTGCAAAGATTTTCAAAAAATTTGTTTATAAAGCTGCCGGAGAACATGACTATGAAAAAACTGAGGGTGTGATGCGAGGGACTTTCAGAAATATAATAAAAGAGGAAATAAAAAATGATCTTGAAAAAATTAACACTCCGGTTCTTATACTGTGGGGAAAAGATGATAAAGTTACGCCGGTTAAAGATGCATACTATCTTAATAAAAATATCAAAAATTCAAAACTGAAATTATATTCCGGACGAACTCATAACTTGCCTTATGTTGAATATAAAAATATTGCAAAGGATATCAATAATTGGTTTTCTAATTTAAATTAAAAAAATGATAATGATGATAAACTCTTTATATTACGCAGTCTGGCTCATTCAGGCTTCTAGACAACTTTTGATATGGCTTCATTGGCTGCAAGTGAAAGAATATCGTTTTGACAGGTTTAAGGTTTTTCTCAAAAGCAAAAGCGGACGGCAACAGCTTGACCTTTTGAGTATTGAAATTAAGCTTTTAGGATTTTTACTACTTGTATTGTTGCCTCTAACAAAATTTACTTACATAGCGATCTTTCTTTTCGTATTTTTATTTTTTCTGGATATAAGATTCTTTTATGAATATTACAAAAAAAAGATTAGAAAACCGGTATTTACGTTGAGGGGAAAAGAGATCTTTGGGATATCTGCAGTTTTGATCTTGGGATATTTGATATATTTAAGGACTTACACGATAGATCACTTTTTGATATTTTTATTTGCCGAACTTCTTTTAATTGCAGCTCCTTTTGCTGGAATTATCCTAACACAACCTTTGGTTGATCGGGCCAAGAAAAAAGAGATAAAAAAAGCTAAGGAAAGATTAGCAAAAGTTAGACCGAAGGTTATTGGAGTTACAGGAAGCTATGGAAAAACAACGACAAAAGATTTTATATATCAGATGATTTCCGGCAAGGTAAGAACATCAAAAACTCCAGGCAGCCATAATACTGAGTTTGGTCTTGCAAGGGCTGTGGTAAATGGCCTTAAAAAGAACGATGAATACTTTGTTGCAGAGTATGGTGCATATACGATGGGTGATATCAAAAAGCTTAAAAAGATCATTGAGCCGGATATTGCAGTCTTAACAGCTATTGAGCCTCAGCATCTTGAGCTTTTTGGAAGCATGAAGAATCTCCGTAAGGCAAAGTACGAATTATTTGAGGATCTATCCAAAGGAGGGTTGGCAATTTTCAATGTTGGAAGCAAAGGTGCGAAAAAACTTTACAGAATGGCCAAACGAAATCTAAAGGATGTGAAAATACTCACTTACTCGCGTGATGGAAAAGACAAGGCAGACATAATACTACAAGGTTATAAAAAAATTAACGATACCTACCAAATAAATATTACTATTGATTCAAAAGATAGGATTATTAGAACTAATATGAAATTGCCATTTTTGCTGGAAAATCTGCTACCAGCGATACTTATTGCAAGAGAAATTGGAGTCGATTGGAAAACAATTATAAAAGCCTGCAGTAAATTGATACTCCCGCAAAAGACGATGGACATAAAAAAACTAAGTAAAAACATCACTGTGATAGATGATAGTCATAACTTAAACCCGACGGCTTTTATGGCATCCGTGCAGTACTTGGATAACTTCAAAGATCACAAAAAGATTGTTGTCACTCCCGGAATGATCGAACTTGGTAATATTTCAAATAAATTGCACAGAAAAGTTGCAAAGAAAATGAAAGATGTTGGTGTTGATACTTTGATTTTGACCAGAAAAGACCACTTTAATGTGTTCAAAAGGATCTTGGAAAAAAAAGTAATTAAATATAATGATATGTCTGTGGAACTTTTCAAAGAAAACAAAAATGACAAGTTGGTGGTTTTACTTGCGGGAAGGATTCCTGAAAGAGTAAAAAATGATCTTAAAGGTTTATGAAAAAAAATATTCTGACATCACTGGGGCCAAATTATGAAAAGGATGATGTAAACCTTTGCTTAAAACTGATATTTTCTCCAGAAAAATGGAAAGATGATGTTTCAGTCAGGCAGCTGGAAAAAATGTTTGCTGCACTTTTTGGAAAAGAGTACAAAGCACTAGCTGTAAATAGCGGAAGGAGCGCTCAATATTTGATCTTGAAGGCTTTGGGGATAGGAAAAGGGGATGAAATATTGCAACAGAGCTTCACTTGTATCGCC
>JAFGQY010000112.1 GCA_016935395.1 Parachlamydiales bacterium | reverse complement strand
ATTTAATTAAAGTAAAAATTTTACTATATAAAATATTTTTTTTACAATTTTTAATACCCACTCAAAGCTCTTGTAATATAAAGCTTTACTTGCTATTATTTTTTCAAATTTTTGAAGGAGATAATTAACATGCCAAAGACATGCCAGGTTACTGACAGAAAACCGTTTAAGAAAGGAAGAACCTATACTACAAGAGGTATAGCTAAAAAGAAAAAGGGAATTGGTCTAAATATCACAGGAAAAACCAAAAGAACTTTTCAGCCAAATCTTTTCAAAAAAAGATTTTGGTCAAATGAAGAAAATAGATTTATCACATTAAAATTAACACCAGCCGCTATGAGAATTATAACAAAAAAAGGTCTTCCCAGCGTACTTAGGAAAATGAGAAAAGAAGGCAAAAAAGTATAAAAATTTGCTCAAAAAAAAGTACCTTTTTTTAATAATTTTTTTTGTTTTTGCTACATATTTTATAAATCAAATAGTTAAGTCTATTTCTCCAAATCTACCTATGCCAAGTCAAAGGTGTGTATTTTACTCAAACCAGCTTAGGCAAGATTTAAAAATGACCACCCTTAAAGCTATCAAAAATGCAAAAAATTCTATTTATCTAGTAATGTTTGGGCTAAGTGATCCAAATGTACTAGATCTAATTAAAAAAAAAGCAAATGAAGGCATTGAAGTAAAGATCTTTTACGATAAAAGATCCAGTTTAAATATAGATTTACCTTCAAGTCAAATAACAGCCATAAGCTCAAAAGGTCTTATGCATCAAAAAATTTTAGTTATAGATAAAAAATTGGTATTTTTAGGTTCAGCAAATATGACAACAACCTCTCTTTTAATGCATGACAATATGATGATTGGATTTTTTTCGCCTGATATAGCTGATTTTCTAATAAAAAAAGCCCCTTTCTACCTAGGGTCAAAAAGCTCTAGTGTAAATGGACAGCAATTAGATCTTTACTTATTACCCGACATACAAAACAAAGCATTTTTAAAAATTAAAAATTTGATCAAGGATGCTAAAAAATCCATAAAAATAACTATGTTTACACTTACTCACCCAAAACTTGTAGAAGAGCTAATATTAGCAAAACAAAATGGGGTTGATGTAGAAGTAGCAATTGACTTTTCCTCTTCAAGAGGAGCTTCTAAAAAGGCTATTGATCAGCTTAAAAAAAATTTCATTCCAATATACTACAATAAAGGGCAGCAGCTGAGACACCACAAATACATTTTGATAGATGATAGAATTTTAATTACAGGATCTGCTAATTGGACCAAAAGTGCTTTTTCAAAAAATTTTGATTGTTTTGTAGTATTATACAATCTTGATAATGCTCAAAAAAACTTCATGACAAAGCTTTGGAAAGTAATAAAGCTTGAATCTTTTCAAAAATAATATATTATAAGAAAAAAGACCGGGAATAGAAAAATATGGTATTCAGCTTGCAAAAGATGCTATATATAGCAATATCTCTATTTATCGTAATGAATCCTATTGGATCTTCATCTCTATTCTTATCCCTTTTGAAAGGAATTCCTAAAAAAAGGCAGCTGCAAATTGTTTTTAGAGAACTTTTGATAGCTCTATTTGTAATAATTATTTTCAACTATATCGGTCAAATACTATTAAGCTTTTTAAATATAACTCAAGAAGTAGTTCAGGTAGCTGGAGGGGTTGTCTTATTCTTACTTTCTATTAAAATGCTGTTTCCACCTCCAGAAGAAGCAAAACACACTGAAGAAGCAGAATTAAAAAAAATAAAAGAACCTTTTATTGTACCTTTAGCAATACCACTTATCGCAGGACCCGCAGTACTAGCTATGGTAATGCTGTTTTCGCAGCAGCAACCATCAAATGTAATAATGATCGGCGCAATATTTATTTCATGGCTAGCTTCATTAATAATATTATTACTATCAGCTCAATTAAGCGAATGGCTTGGTGAAAGAGGTATTTTAGCAACTGAAAGGTTGATGGGATTTATTATGGTTTTAATATCGATTCAGATGTTTTTATCGGGAATAAAAACTTTTATGAAATAAAAAGTTTTGCTATATCTATAAAATTCTATTTGCACTAAAAAATTATTTAAGCATTAAAAACCCCAAGTGCCTTGCTAAAAATAACAAAATCTTTAAAAATAATAACTTTGAAAATGGAAAAAATTTTATGATTGAAAGAAACGATTCTTGTTGGTGTGGCAGCGGAAAAAAATTTAAAAAGTGCCACTATCCTAAATTAAATGAAGAAGCTTCAAACATTTCCCAAAAATACCTAGACAACTTTGGAATACTTATTAAAACAAAAAAACAAATAGAAGGAATAAGAAGATCTTGCAAATTAGCTGCAGAAATATTAGATAAGCTTTGTAAAGCTGCCAAAAAAGGCGTTTGCACTCAAGATCTTGATGATCTTGCAAATGAACTTCATAATGAAGCTGGCGCTATTCCAGCTCCTTTAAACTATGGTTCCCCTCCCTTTCCTAAAAGCATCTGCACATCTTTAAATGAAGTCATATGTCACGGGATTCCAAGTAAAAAAGATATTTTAAAAGAGGGCGATATTCTAAACATTGATGTTACTAGTATTTTGGATGGATATTTTGGAGATTGCTCCAAAATGGTAATAATTGGCGATACTACCGAAGAGAAAAAAAATGTTATTCAGACTTCATATGACTGTTTGATGGAATCTATAAAAATATTAAAGCCCGGTGTTAAAATTTTTGAAATAGCAAATGTTATAGAAGCTATTGCAAAAAAAAGATCCTGCTCAGTTGTAAATCAATTTGTAGGACATGGCGTTGGTGTGTTTTTTCATGAACCCCCTCAAATTCCTCATAGCTACAATAATATCATGATCCCCGTTGTAGCGGGTATGACATTTACAATTGAACCAATGATAAACGCAGGAGTTAAAGAAGCGGTTATAGATAAAGATGAGTGGACTGCTAGAACAAAAGATTTAAAACCATCTGCGCAATTTGAACACACAATTTTGATTACAGAAAATGGCCATGAAATATTAACTTTGCCTTCTTCTAAATAATATTTTATTAGAAAAAAAATTTCAGGAAAAAATTCATTGTTGGAAACAATTATTCTTTTTTTAAAAAGTCATTAAAAGGCAAAATGGAGATATTATCGTATCTTTCTTTTTCTCCTTGGTAAAGTAGGTAACAAGCATCATTTTTCGAACTTTCATTTTTTAATGTTTGAACCATAGAAGATTTAAATGTGGATGTTTTTTTTATTTCAATTAGATCTCTATGAGTTTTTTTATCAATAATGAGGTCAATTTCATTTTTATCATACGTTCTCATATAGTATAGCTTTGCATCCGACAAAGTATGTAGTTCTTTTTTATAAATTTCGCTTATTACATAATTTTCAAAAAGAGCACCTGCTAACGGTCCGAGACTATACTGCTCAAAAGTTTGAATCCCTGTAAAATAACTAATTAAGCCAGTATCAACAAAATACACTTTTGGACTTTTGATTATCCTTTTACCATGATTACTATGGTAGGGAGGAACAAGAAATAATATATAACTTGCTTCCAGAATGGATATCCATCGTTTTATAGTTGGGACTGAAATACCTAAATCTTTAGCATAATGAGACATATCCAATGTTTGACTAATTTGCGAAGCTAATAATTGAATAAATCGACGAAAATCTCTAATATCTCCAATATTTGCTAATATTCTTAAATCTTTGTTGATATATGTGTCTACATAAGAAGAATACCAAAGATTTGATTCATAGTAATTTCTTAAAACTAATTCAGGATAAGCTCCTTTAAATATAGATTCATTTCTTTGAGTTTGAGGTATTTCTTGGTATTGAAAAGGAAGTAAAGATAATAGACCGATTCTTCCAGCAAGTGATTCAGAAACTGATTTTAAAAAAGTAAAATTACTAGAACCTGTTAGAACAAAATTACCGTAATTTAAACGATCTTTATCTACTACCATTTTTATAATATTGAAAATTTCAGGAACATTTTGAACTTCATCAAAAATGATTTTTTCATTATATCTATTAATAAATCCTATAGGATCTTCTTCAAAAAGATGAATTTTTCTAATATCATCAAAAGATACATATTCATAATCTTTTAAAAGATGTTGAAGAAGAGTAGATTTTCCAGATTGTCTCGGTCCAGTAATCCCCACAACAGGAAAGGCTTTTAATAATCGCAATATGGATTTTTCTGCTACCCTTTTTATATATTTCATGTTCTTCTCTTTTCTTATTAAAATAATGTGATTTTAAAAAAAAATCAACTATTATTTCCGTAAATTTTAACATTCAATATTAAAATTTACGGAAAAGATCACAAGCTGCTGATAATTAATTGATTATGCTTAAGGAAATATAAAATAGAAAATAATACCTAGCTTTCTTTTTAGAAAGGTAAATCCTGCTCAGTTACTTTAACTTTTTCTGATTCTCTTGAATTTGACTTTGTTTTTGATTTTACATTTAAAAGTGAAATTATATCTTTTAATTTTTCATTTTCTAATTGCAAATATGTCATCTCTTCAATAGCTTCATTTAAATCTTCAGATAGTTTTTTTTCAGTTTCGGTAAAATCAGAAAAATCATTTTGATTTTCTTTAACAAAAGCAGTTAATTTCTCTTGAGCTGAAAAAAGATCTTTTCTGGTTTTATGTAAAACTAACTGTTTATCTTCGAACTGTTTTTTAAGCTGCAAATATAGAGCGTTAACATGTAAAAGATTTTTAATCTTTTCATCATTAATGACAGAGTCAACATTTCTGGACCCTTTTGAAAGTTTTAATTTAAGTTTTTCATTTTCAGTTTTTAACTTTTCAATTTCCTGATTTGATAAGTTGATATTTTCTTTTAATTCATCAACATTTTCAAAAGAAGCTAGCTGATTTTGAAGAGTTTTGATTTTAATATTTTGCTCATTTATTTTAACGTTTGCCTGAGCAAATTCATTTAATTGATTTTTTAGTTTTTCTTCTATTTGAGAAAAATCATTTTTTAATTTTTCATTTTCCTGTTTTAAAAATTCTTCATCTTTTAAAAATGAAATTTTTTCAAAAAGCTCATCAACCTGATTTGATTTTTCATCGATTTCTTTTTCTTTTTGATCCAGCTCATTTAATAAAAAATCTTTACGACTGATTAGATCATGTATTTGAGTATTTTTGTCTTCAATTTCTTGTTTTAAATTTTGAATTTCCAGATTTTTTTGATCGACATCATAATCATTTGCATCAAATGTTTGCTCTAAAACATTTTTTTCAGATTGCAGCGCTGTCGTTTCAATTTTTTGTTTAAGATCTTTTATAGTTTCATCTTTTTTACTTTGGAACTCATCTAAACTGGTAGAGATTTCTTCCAATGAATTTGCTGTTATAAAAAAACCTAAAAAAGCAGATATCTCTATAGCAAAATTAAAAAAATGATCAATTTGAAGATATTTGTGGCTATATGCCGAAAATAATAAAAGAAAAGCTGTAGATAAATAAAACCCTTTAAGTCTGAATCTAAAAATTAAAAAAATTCCCAAAAGAGCTATAAGGCTTAATTGATTTGAAGATAATAAAGTAGTTATAAGTAAAAAAAATGGACCTAGAAGAGTCCAAAACTTTATAGAACTTTCAATTTTATCATCTTGAAAAAATAACTTTTTTATCATTTTTGGATCTTCTTTTTAAAAAATTATTTTTCTCTACCCAAAATTGTTAAAATATTAGAGCAGGTCAAAAAACCTTTTTCAAATCTATCTAAGCCAAAATGTTCATTTGGTGCGTGAATATTGTCTGTTGATAAAGCTACTCCAATTAATACTACTGGACAGTTCAATTTTTCAACTATCTTACCTATCACCGGTATAGATCCTCCTGATAGAATTTTTTTACAAGGTTTTTTAAAAACTTCAGCAAAACCTTTTTCTGCTGTTTTAGCTAAGGAAGAAGAAGGATTTGATCTAATAGCCTTTCCCCCACCTTTATACTCTATCTTCATATCTATTGCTTTTGCTATATTTTTTTCCAGAAAATCCTTTACTAAATGAAATATTTTTTCTGGATCCTGATTAGGGACCAGTCGGCTAGAAATTTTAATAACTACTCTCGCTGGAATTACTGTTTTAAAACCTTTTTCAAAATATCCTCCACCTATACCATTTATTTCTACAGTAGGTCTGAGCCAATTGGCTTCAATTCCTCTGAATTTTTTTTCGCCACCGATATCTTTAATACCAAATGTCTTTTTATAGTTTTGTAAATCAAAAAAATCTAAATCAAAATTACTTTTTTCTTTTTCATCTAATTCAATAACATCATCATAAAAACCTTTAACTGCTACTTTCCCGTTTTCATCATAAAGCTTTGATAAGAGCTCAACACAAGCCCTTAAAGGGTTGTATGCTAATCCACCATGATCTCCAGAATGAAGATCACTGCTTGATCCTTTTAGATCTACGCTCATGGCGCTAAGACCTCTTGCACCTAAAGTAATAGCAGGTGTATTTTCTTCAGGAATAAACATATCAACTACAAGTAAATGATCTGCTTTGAGTTTCTCTTTTAAACTGTCTAATGAATCAATTAGTCCTTGACTTGAAGATTCCTCTTCACCATCTAAAATAATTTTAATGTTTACTTTTAGATCAACTTTTAATTCCAAAAGAGCTTCAATTGCTAAAAGTATATAAAAAAGCTGTCCCTTATCATCCGATGCTCCTCTTGCATAGACCTTTCCCTCTTTAATAGTAGGTTCAAAAGGATCTGTATTCCACTCTTCTAAGGGTTCTATCGGCTGAACATCATAGTGAGCATATATCAAAATAGTTTCATAATCTTTATTAAAAATTTTCTCTGCAAAAACTAATGGATAATGTGAAGTTTTTATGATTTCACTTTGAAAACCGATTTTTTTAAATCTTTCATCTAACCATTTAGCACATAAAAGCATTTCATCTAAATTATTTTCATCTGCGCTAATAGTTTTAAACCTTAAAAGATCAAAAAAATCTTTCAAAATTTTTGTTTTATTTGTCGAATACCATTTTTCTAACTTATCTAACATAATTTTTAACAAGAATCTTTAGCTTGATTAACCTGACCCTGAAATATATTCTGAGCACTTTCTATTAAATAAGAAGCTAAATCCTCATCTCCTGAATAATCCATCTCTACTTGCATCTTACCCTTCTCATTTGGATAAGAACATGTAATTAACACATAACTTTTATTACCTTTTTTCAAGTGCTTTTTGATTTTATCTTTTGAATACTTTTTGAGCTCTTTTCTTTTTGTAATATCGAAAGGTATTTTTGCCATGCAGCTCTCTTATTTTTGAAAAAAATATATCTTAATTGATATATGAACGATTAAGAGTTAATTTGCAAATATTTTTCAAAAGAAAAAAAATTTTATATAAAAAAAAGCATCAAAAAACTTTGATGCTTGTGAAAATTTAACTTTTTAAAGAGTTATAAATTATAAAAAAGAGCTTGCAAAAGCTCCTGCTGCTACAATAGCTGCAACTGCAATCGGTGTTACAATTCTTTCGCAAAAGCTTCTATTACGAAGCTCATTAACTGTTGCTGGCTTCTTTCTAGTAAATATATCTTTTTTTAAATAATCATTTACACTTCCAGCTACATATTGAACGTTTGGATTCTCTCTATTTTGTCCTAGATACTCTTTATATGATTGAAAATTTTTTAAATTTTCTAATGTAATTAGTCTCATTTTAATAACTAATTTTGGATCATATGGACCTTTTTTATGTTCAGCGTCTCTAATTTGCCTTGCTGCTTGAGCAAAAGCACTATCTAAATCTGCCCATTCAGCTCTTCTTTCTATCGCCATATTATTCTCCTTATTATTTATATGGTTAATT
>JAFGQY010000111.1 GCA_016935395.1 Parachlamydiales bacterium | reverse complement strand
GGTTGTTGTTGAGAAAGGCAGTGAATAGCGCCAAGCCCCCAAACCACATCTTCACAATTAAAACCTAAAACTTGTCTATTTGTAAAAATTTCTTTTAAAATCTTCAAAGCTCTTTCATCATTTTTCTGATTAAAAATAGGAACTAAAACAGCTTCATTTGTGATTAAAAAATTTGCATAACTTGCTGGCAGTGGTTTTTTATTTGCATAAATCATTTCTGGCATGGGAAGCTCAATAATATCAAAAGATTTTGAGTTAGCATCTGTTGAAGATTTCAAAATTTTTAAATTTTCAGCTAAAACTTTATGATTTTTGTCATTTTGATTTTTTTCTACGCAGGTTACAACAGTTTTGTGTAAAACAAAACGAGTTATATCATCAACGTGACCGTCAGTATCATCTCCAACGATTCCAGATTTTAACCAAATGACTTTTTTTACATTTAAAAAGTCACATAAATTTTTTTCAATCTGAGCTTTTGAAAGGTTTGGATTTCTATTTTTATTTAACAAGCATTGCTCTGTGACAATAACCGTTCCTTGACCATCAACTTCAATCGAGCCCCCCTCTAAAACAATTTTCGGATCAAAAATTTTCAAATAATTCATCTCTTCAAAAATTTTTAAAGGGACACTGTTATCTTTTTTCAACTCTTCGTATTTATTTCCCCAAGCATTGTAAGTCCAATTAATCATTCCAAGGCTATCCTCACTTATAACAAAAGTGGGACCATAATCACGTATCCAAGCATCAACAGTTTTTATTATGTGGAATTTCACATTGGATAAATTAACAATAGCTTCCTGCAGCTTTTTTAAAACTACTTGCAATTGTTTTTCATCATCGAGCAAAAGATTCACTATTTGAAAAGATGATACAACATCAATAATCTGAATGTAAATATCTTGAACTATTTTTACTCTGTCCGGCCAAGTTTTTGGATCTTTTGGCCACGTAAGCCAAATTGCAGTTTGCTTTTCATATTCTGCAGGCATACGAAAACCTAGCTCTTTAGGGGTTTTATCCATATTTTTATTCCGTATCAAATCTTTTTAAAAGGGTTTCATAAGCATCTATTCTTCTATCTCTAAAAAAAGGCCATCCCTGCCTCATAGTATCAATTTTAGAAAGGTCACATTCAGTAATTAAAACTTCCTCTTTATCAGAGCTTCCCTCTTTTAAAAGATCCCCAAAAGGATCATAAACGATAGAAGTTCCCCAAAATTTAATATTATCCTCTGTTCCTATTCTATTAGCAGCTGCAACAAATACACCATTTGCAATTGAGTGAGATCTATGCATAGTTTTCCAAGCTTCTTTTTGTTGCCTTTTGGTATTTTCTTCTTCTGAAGATCCCCAACCGATAGCTGTTGGATAAAAAATAATTTCAGCACCTTTCATAGCTGTGAGCCTAGCAGCTTCAGGATACCATTGATCCCAGCAAATCAAAACTCCGATTTTTGCGAATTTAGTATTAAAAACTTTAAAGCCGAGATCCCCCGGAGTAAAATAAAATTTCTCATAAAATCCGGGATCATCAGGAATATGCATTTTACGGTATTTACCAAGAATTTTACCATCTGCGTCAAAACAAATAGTTGTATTATGAAATAAGCCTTGAGCTCTTTTTTCAAAAAGTGACGAAATCAACACAATGTTATTTTTTTTAGCCAAAGAAGATAAAAGCTCTGTAGTTTCATTTGGAAAATTTTCAGCTAACTCAAAATATTTACTATCCTCTTTTTGACAAAAATATTTAGTTAAAAAAAGCTCTTGCAAACAAACAATTTGAGCTCCACTTTTTGCTGCTTTTTCAATAAGATTTATATGCTTTTGTAAGTTCTTTTCTTTTTCTTCGTCAGCATCAGTTTGAATCAAAGCAATTTTCACAATATTTGATTTTTTTTGAAAATTTTTTAACACAATTTTCCTCCTTTGAGATAAGTCTAATAGGGATAATTAAGTTTTTTAAAAAATGTTAGCAAAAATCTCATAAAAATCTCTACATTCAGATGACAATTATTTAATATATAATAATTTTTAAACAATATTTGATCCAGCAATAAATCCTGTTGTCCATGCATTTTGAAAGTTAAATCCACCTGTTATTCCATCAACATCTAAAATTTCACCGGCAAAATATAAATTCTTACAAATTTTGCTTTCCATATTTTTAAAATTCACTTCTTTCAGATCTACTCCCCCACAGGTTACAAACTCCTGTTTGTTTGTTGATTTTCCAATTATTTCAAAAACATCTGAAAAAAGCTTTTCTGTCAAAATCTTAAAATCTTTATCGGAAATATCTTTTATTGGCTTTTTAAACCTTTCATGAAAAGAATCTAAAAAATATTCCCAAAGACTTTTTGAAAAATCAAAAATTTTTAAATTAACCAAAAACTTTTTACCTTGGTTTTTTTTTAGATCTATCAAAAATTTTTCTATTTCAATTTTTGATTTATCATAAAGCCAGTTAATCACTAAATTTGCTTTATAATTATT
The DNA here is from genome assembly GCA_016935395.1 of Parachlamydiales bacterium. Classification (GTDB taxonomy): domain Bacteria; phylum Chlamydiota; class Chlamydiia; order Chlamydiales; family SM23-39; genus JAFGQY01. The sequence goes on along the minus strand of JAFGQY010000111.1, from coordinate 7,275 downwards.
TTCATATAAAAATCTTGCTGCATAAGCAGATAAATTAATTATTGCAGGCCCACTAAACCCTTCATGAGTAATTAATAATGATCCAACTTGTGAAAATTTTGTATTTTGAATTTTGATCTCTACAGGTTTTTGAGAAATTCCACTTAATTTTAATATTGGCGATTTTTTAATCTTAAAGCTAAAAAGTGACGGGATGGGCGTATTAATCGTATGGCCCAATTTTTCTGCAAATTCATAACCCTCTTTTTGACTACCTGTAGCTAAAAGTAACTTTTTAGAATGCAAAGATGCCAAATTTTTTAAAACAACTTCAAAACCATCTTCTTTTTTCAAAATACTTTTAATATTTTGATTTAAATAAATATCAACACCAATTTTTTTAGCTTCATTTATCAAACAGTTTAAAATTGTTTCTGATCTGTTTGATGCCGAAAAAATTTTCCCTTCACTATCTTTTGTAAGTTTAACTCCTTTGGATTCAAGCCACTCAATCATATCTTTTGGTTGAAACTGATAGAATGCAGATAAAAGCTCTTTTTGTCCTCTTGGATAAAACTTAGTAAGTTCTTTTGGATCAAATATGGCGTTTGTGACATTACATCTTCCACCACCAGAAATTTCGACTTTAAAAAGCAATTTTGAGGTTTTTTCTAAAATTAAAACCTTTGCATTACTTTTTGTTTTTTTAGCACAAATCGCTGCAAAAACTCCAGCAGCTCCTCCACCCACAATTATTAAATCATACATATTTTTTTAAATTTAAATGAACTATTTTAATTAATGTAAATTAATGCTATAATTTGTCTAATAGGTCTATATTTTACAATAAAAAAACAAACAAGAATTAAAAAAAAATCACCTTTTCTTACATAAGTCGTTGATTTTAAAAGGTTTTTTTAAAAAAGCAGGAAGAAATATGTTCAATTCGGAAAAAATCAGAAACATTGCAATCATAGCTCACATTGACCATGGAAAAACAACTTTATTAGATAGCCTTTTAAAGCAATCTCAGATATTTCATGACCATGCTAAAATACCCGAAAGAATTATGGACTCTTTTGACCAAGAAAAAGAAAGAGGTATTACGATCTTTTCAAAACATACTTCAATATTTTTTGAAGATTTTAAGATAAATATAATCGATACTCCCGGACATGCTGATTTTGCCGGTGAAGTTGAAAGAGTTTTAGGTATGGTAAATTCAGTCTTGTTACTAGTCGATGCTAAAGAAGGACCTATGCCCCAAACAAGATTTGTTTTGAAAAAATCTCTACAGATGAACATTCGACCAATAGTTATTTTAAATAAAATCGATCGTCCACATGCTGATCCTCAAAGAGTTTTAAATGAAGTATTTGATCTATTTGTAGAATTAGGCGCTAGTGATGAGCAGCTAGATTTTGCTTATTGCTATGCTAGCGGAATAGATGGTTATGCAATGATGAACCTCAATGATGAGAAAAAAAACATGAAGCCCCTTTTCGAGCTAATAGTTAAAAATGCTCCTAGCCCAAAAGGCAACATGAATGAGCCTTTTTTAATGCAGGTTGCCACTATTGATTATGATGACTACGTTGGAAGACAAGCCTGTGGACGTATTTTAGAAGGAACAGTTAAAAAAGATCAAATAGTCAACCATATCAATAAAAACGAAATTGAAAAAACCTTTAAAGTTCAAAAAGTTGAAGGTCACCATGGGCTTCAAAAAGTTGAGATGCTAGAAGCTGGAGTTGGAGATATTGTAATACTTTCAGGATGTGAAGATGTAACTATTGGGGATACACTTTGCAGCATAGAAAATAAAAAAAGACTTCCTCCTATAATTATTGAAGAACCTACCCTATCTATTGACATAATGGTGAATTCTGGACCCTTTGCAGGAAATGACGGTAAAAAACTAACTATGAATGTAATCAAAGATCGTCTTTTGAAAGAGAAAAAATCCAACGCTACTTTGAAAATTACTTTTGCAGAAGGAGTTATTGATAAAATTACTGTATCTGGTAGAGGTGAGCTTCACTTAGCTGTTTTATTAGAAACTCTTAGAAGAGAAGGTTTTGAACTTATAGTTACAAAACCTAAAGTTATTATCAAAGAAATCGACTCTAAAAAATGTGAACCCATTGAAATGGCTCACATTGAAGTTCCTAATGAATTTTCAGGAACTATTATTCAAGAACTTAGTATGAGAAAAGGAGAGATGCAATCACTTACCACAAATGATCAAGGCATAACTAAAATGAACTTTTTAATTCCTACAAGAGGACTCATGGGATGTCACTCTCCATTTTTAACTTTGACAAAGGGATTAATAATAATGACATCAATATTTGATCATTATGCACCTCACAAAGGATTTATCCCTAAAAGAAGTCGCGGCGTTTTAATCTCAATCTGTAAAGGTGAAACAAATGGCTATGCTTGCTTTAATCTTCAAAAAAGATCCGATCTTTTTGTCAAACCAGGTGATAAGGTTTATGAAGGCATGATCGTTGGTGAAAATAGAAAAGAAAATGATTTAGTTGTAAATGTCACAAAAGAAAAACAGTTAACAAATGTCAGAGCTGCAGGAAAAGACGAAAGTATTATCTTAACTCCTCCAAGAGTTTTTACACTAGAAGATGCGATCAACTACATCGAAGATGATGAACAAGTTGAAATAACGCCAAAAAATATTAGACTTAGAAAAAAATATTTAAATGAAGTTGATAGAAAAAGATACTCAAAAAAAGATGAAAAAAACTAAGAATCTAAGAATTTTGAGTTTGATGAAATCTAATATGAAAAATGATAATACTTAGCTATATATAAAAATTCATATCCGAAACAACTTTTTCAAAAGTCAAACGATTCTTTTGAAAGTTTTTTTTATACCAACATTTTAATATATAAAAAAAATATAAAATATTTTATATTCCTGATTGAATATGCAGGAATAAAGATGTCTTTAAAAAAACTTATTTTATCTTTTGGATTATTATTAATACCATTTTTTTCTTTCGCTGTTTGCGAAAAATATGAATCATGGTTTTGTGGTCCGTTTGTAGCAGACAGTGCTTCAAACGCAGATAAAGGTATGACAGCACCTTCATTTTATTTATATTATGTTATGAGCAATGCAGTATATGACAATAACTGGAATAAAGTTGATGTACCAAATACTAAAACTATAATACCAGAATTATCCCTGCAATTTGGAATGACAACCTGGCTAGATATTACATTTGATGGATCAATTAACAGCGCTAAAAACAAAGATTCAAAAGCAACTCATTGGAGAGATGTTTCTGTTAAATTGGGATTTCAACTTCTAAAAGAAAAAACCGATACTTCAATACCATCCCTTCGTTTTGTAATAAAAGAAATCTTTCCCACCGGAAAATATCAAAACTTAAATCCAGAAAAGAATTTTATCGATTCAAGCGGAACTGGATCGTATATAACTATGTTAGGATTAAACGCAAGCAAAGTATTAAATTTATTTAATTGCCATTTATTAAAATTAGTAGGCAATATACAATATTATATTCCTTCGAATGTTCACGTCGATAGCATTAATATCTATAATGGTTTGTTCCCAGCTTATGGAATAGTCTATCCCGGAAAATCTTTAACCGCAATTTTTGCATTTGACTTTAGTTTTACCCAGCGCTTTGCATTTTCAATGGATATTTTATATACCTATATTTCCAAAACTCGTTTTTCAGGGAATAGAATTATTGCAGAATCTCCTTTAGTCCCTATAACAGGGCAGGGAGAACCTCTAGCCACTGCTTACCCTCCCACACTTGCATCAGGTCAAATAAATTCTCGTAGCATCCTGTTCACTTTATCCCCAGCTATTGAGTATGATTTTTCAGATAGCCTTGGAATAATAGCTACTTATTGGTTTTCATTTGCAGGAAAAAATATTTCAACTTTTAAAAATTTTGCAGCATCAATTTCATATTCATTTTAAAATAATTAAGACCTAATACAGAGAAAATGATTTTGACCTATGGTTTATCAGACTTAATTAATACGGTAGATATTTTCAACGTGATTAATACTGGAAAAACATAAATCCATATCTTTTAAAACCCCTGTTTGCATGTCATACACCCATCCATGAACCCACAAGGATTGTTTGCGAGCCCAAGCTCCTTGAACAATCGGAGTATGGCAAATATTAAGAACCTGTTGCTTCACATTTAGCTCAACCAAACGATCGCTACGCTTATTTAGATCCTTTATCGCTTCTAAATCTTCTTTATTTCTGGCATAGACATCTCTAACGCATCTTAGCCAATGATCCACCACTCCCTGTTTTTGTTCTTCCATAGCTGCTTGAATACCTCCGCAACCATAGTGCCCACAAAGAATCACATGTTTGATTTTAAGAAAATCTATCGCATATTCAAGCACTGAAAGACAGTTAATATCAGTATGTAAAAAAAGATTACCGATATTTCTATGCACAAAAAGCTCTCCCGCCCCCAATCCCACAATTTCATTTGCAGGTACACGACTATCTGAGCAACCGATCCACAAATATTTTGGTTCTTGAGATTCAGAAAGGTTTTGAAAAAAACTTGGATCTTTTTCGCATTTTTGAGCAATCCATGCTCTATTATTATCAAATAATTTTTTTAATTCTTTCATATATACTGCTATATTATATGGTTTAAAACAGAATAATATTAAATTATTTCAATAATTACCATTAAAAACAACAGACATGAATAATATCATTTAATTTAATTAAATATTAAAAAAAATTAATGATTATATGGGTGAAATAATGTTATTTAAAAAATAATTATCTAATTAAGAAAATTTTTGAATAATTTTATTTTGAACAAAAAATCTATCTAATATAAATATTTTTTCCAATTATTGTAACGTCGATCTGATAGCGACCACGTTCAACTCTAAGGTTTCTTGAATAATTTCTATATTTAGCTCCGAAAAATTTCTCGTTAAAAACTCTCCATCTGATAGTATAATATCCTGGTCTTAAGGAAAAATAATACCTTCGAACATTATTTGCTCTATCAAGATATATAACACTATCTCCTATTTGAACTTGTGTAACCTTAGTATTTTCATCATCTAATATTTCACAATTTAACGTAACAAAATCATAATAGGGACGAGAGTAATAATACCTCTCGGAAGGTCCTATTTCGAATCTAAATTGGAAACCACCCCCGCCTCGACCACGCCTATATCTATCTCTACCATAGTAACCACGGTCATATCTAGATCTAGCAGCTATCACCTCAGTTGTCTTAATTTGCTGTGGTTTTTCAACGAAGAAAACAAATACAACAATTAATAAAGAGCTAATTATAAAAATTAGTAATAATTTAATATATTTATTCATAATTTTTAAATAATTGAAATTATTTTATTTGAAAAGATAATTTTCAATAAAAGATTCAAGCTAATACATAAACAATTGATTAGCAATCATTAATCAAAATAAATAATGATCGAAAAATCTTATATTATTTATTATCCATGATTTCTGCAGCTTTTTTTAAAGCATAATCAATATGAGAAAAAATATTTTTCTCACCTATTAGATCGATAACACCATATTTTTTTAAACTCTTAGATAACTGAAGTCCCACACCGGATAAAAAAAGAGTAGTTCCTTCTTTTTTACACACATTATAAAAATCTATTAATGCATGCATCCCGCTTGTATCTATCATAGGCACTTTCCTCATTCTCAATATAAAAATTTTAGGAGTTAATTCTATATTAGAAAGTGCATTTTTTAAACAATCGGCAACACCGAAAAAAAATGGTCCTGATATTTCAAAAACTTCAACTCTAGCAGGAAGGGTTTTCTTTTCGATAGAATCAACATCATATTTTTCTGATTCTTCTTTATATTCCTTATCTAAAACTGTAAGGGATGTCAATCCAGATGTTTCTTTCATTCTTTTAACAAATAAAAAGACAGATAATATCATTCCTATTTCAATAGCAACTGTTAAATCGATAAATACTGTACACAAAAAAGTAGACAATAAAACAACTATGTCACTAAAAGGCGCCTTGAAAAGATGTCTGAAATGCTGATATTCACTCATATTCCAAGCTACCATGATTAACACTGCAGAAAGGGATGCTAGAGGAATCTTGCTTACTAAAGGAGCGAAAAATAAAACTATTATTAATAATGTAAGCGAATGGATCATTCCTGCAAGAGGTGATTTGGCGCCTGTTTTAATTATCGTTGCAGTACGAGCAATAGCACCTGTGGCTGGAATACCACCTAAAAGTACCGATCCAATATTGGCAACCCCTTGTGCCATCAATTCGCAATTCGATCTATGCTTTCCACCTGTCATACCATCTGCAACTAATGCAGAAAGTAAAGATTCTATTCCGGCAAGTAAAGCTATCGTTATGGCATCAGGTATTAAAGAGCGCCAGTCAGAAATAGATATGGAAAAATTTTTAAAATTTGGAAGTGAAAAAGTCAGTTTCATCTCTCCAAAACGAGTTTGAATGGTCTCTATTGGAAAATTAAATACCCATACAACTATTGTCATAACAACTACTGAAGTGATTCCCCATGGCAATATCGGATAAAAACGTCTAATAAGTAAGATTAAAAATAAAGTTCCTAAAGCTACCGCAAAAGTAATAAAATCTATCGTTGGCAACACTGAAAAAATGTTTGTCCAAATAGAAATAAAATCAGCTGGCATATTAACAATTTTAAGACCTAAAAAATCTTTCACTTGAGAAGAAAAAATAATAACGGCAATCCCGGTTGTAAACCCAATAATCAAAGGATAAGGAATATATTTAATCAAAGTTCCTATTCTGGCAAAAGCTGCAATTAAAAGAATTATTCCTGCGATTATCGTCACAAGTATCATTCCTTCAAATCCATTTTTTTGAACTATTGCATAAATAATTACAACAAAAGCCCCAGTTGGACCTCCGACCTGATATCTACTCCCACCTAAAAATGAAATTAAAAATCCTGCGATTATTCCGGTGACTAAACCCTTTTCAGGAGGCAGTCCTGCTGCAATTGCAAAAGCCATTGCAAGTGGCAAGGCAACAACACCAACTGTAACTCCTGCGATCAGATCACTTTTAAAAAAGCCCCAAGAGTAATTCTTTTTATTTAAATAAGTAAAAGATTTAGGAATAAACTCTTTCCAGAATGTAACTTTTTGATTGTTTTTCATATTACTCCAAGTAATTTTCTCTTTTTATTGAAAATTTAATGAAACATAAAAAACTTATTGAACTTAAAAAGAATTC
>JAFGQY010000110.1 GCA_016935395.1 Parachlamydiales bacterium | reverse complement strand
AGTCACTCTATTTCAAAAAAATAAAATATATATCATATCTTTTTTCTTTAGCAAAGAATTTAACATATGGAAAAATAATTAATTTTAAATTTTTAGTTTTTTTCTTTGGCTCATTTGATGTAAAATGTATGTAGTTATAATTGCATAAAAAAAATCAGGTGAAAATATGTTTGTATATGTTGAAGATAAAAAAGTTGAAATAGAAAAAGATTCTAATGGCTTGACTTTAGCTGAAAAGCTAAAATTGACTTCTCCAAAAGATGCTATTGCTATGACGGTTAATGATACAACACTTGATCTTCATCATATTTTAAAAGATGGAGATAAAGTAAAATTTTTATCTTTTGACAGCAAAGAAGGACAGTCAATTTTTTGGCATTCATCGGCTCACGTTTTAGCTCAAGCTGTTATGAGACTTTATCCGGATGCTTCACCAACAATAGGACCATCTATTGAAAATGGCTTTTATTATGACTTTGCAAATTTAAAAATTACAGAAGAAGACTTAGATAAAATAGAAAAAGAAGCAAAAAAAATAATAGCCGAATCTTTAAAACCCATAAGACAAGAGTTTGGATCAAAAAAAGAGGCTATAGATGCTTTTAAAAATAACCCCTACAAAACAGCTCTGATAAATGAATTTGAAGATGGGGTAATATCGGCATATAAGCAAGGGGAGTTTATAGATCTTTGTAGAGGCCCTCACTTACCAATACTTTCAAAAATAAAAGCTTTTAAAGTTACAAAAACATCTGGAGCTTATTGGAAAGGAGATTCTAAAAATGAAATGCTTACAAGAATCTATGGTATATCCTTTCCCGACAAACAGATGCTTCAAAACTATTTAACATTTTTAGAAGAGGCAAAAAAACGAGACCATAAAATGCTTGGTCAAAAACTGAATCTTTTTGCTTTAAAAGAAGAAGCTCCCGGAATGCCATTTATTTTTCCTAAAGGACTTTACATATGGAATAATCTTTTAGAATTTTTAAACATGTGCTTAAAAGAAAAAGACTATATTGAAATCAAAACACCTATCATTTTAACAAAAGAACTTTGGGAAAGATCGGGTCACTGGTTTTATTACAAAGAAAATATGTATATTACTTCCATTGAAGATAGGGAGTTTGCAATAAAGCCCATGAACTGCCCTGGGTGCATGTTGTATTATAGTTCTAATGTTCATAGCTATAAAGAGTTTCCACTAAAGGTTTCAGAAATAGGCCTTGTTCACAGACATGAATTTTCAGGAGCTTTAAATGGTCTTTTTAGAGTTAGATCTTTCCATCAAGATGACGCTCATGTTTTTATGACACCTAACCAAATTAAAGATCAGATTTTGGAACTTTTGGATCTCGCTGAGAAAATATATATGACTTTTGGTCTTTCTTATAAATTAGAGCTTTCAACAAGACCTGAAAAATCAATGGGAACAGATCAGGATTGGGAAATAGCTACTAAGGGTCTTAAAGGCGCTTTAGATGATTATGGAAAATCTTATAAAATTAATGAAGGAGACGGAGCGTTCTATGGTCCTAAAATTGATCTTCACATTCAAGATGCTTTAAAAAGGGATTGGCAATGTGGAACAATTCAGTTAGACATGTCTCTTCCTGAAAAATTTGATTTAAAATATGTCGATATGGATGGATCTCATAAAAGACCTATTATGATCCACAGAGCCTTATTTGGATCTATAGAAAGGTTTTTTGGAGTGTTGATCGAACACTTTGCAGGAAATTTTCCTCTTTGGCTGTCTCCAAGAGCAATTAGAATAATACCGGTTGCTGATAGACATAATGAATATGCACATAAAATTAAAAATGAGATTATTGAAAAAACAAATCTTCCGGTTGACGTTGATGATTCAAATGAATCTGTTTCTAAAAAAATTAGAAACGCTCAGCTTTTGAAAATAAATTACATGCTAACTGTTGGAGATCAAGAAATGGAAAACAACACCATCAACCTTAGAACAAGAGACAATGTAAGACGCGGTGAATTAAAAATTTCTGAATTTTTAGAAAAAGTAATTTTAGAAAAAATAAAAAAAGCATTATTATCTCCTTTTGTGGCAAGTTAAAAACTAAAAGGGGATTTTTTTGTGGAAACTATTGCAATAACTAGTTTCAAAGGCGGCACAGCTAAAACATCAACATGCTTACATATTGGTTCTGCGCTAGCGCTTTATCATAAAAAAAGGGTTCTTTTAATTGATTTTGATTCTCAAGCCAATTTGACAACTGGTCTTGGTTTTGATCCGGATGAACAGGACAGCATGTCTCCTGTTCTACAAAAAGAAAAGTCAATTAAAGATGTCATTTTGAAAACATCAATTCCCAATTTAGATTTGGTGCCTGCAGATGCCTGGCTTGAAAGAATCGAAGTAACCGGTTCTTTAGCCTCTGACAGGTATTCTCATGAAAGGCTTAAAGAGATCCTGGCTCCTTTAGACTACGATTTTATCTTTATCGATACGCCTCCTTCAATTTGTTGGCTTACCGAGTCTGCTCTAATTGCAGCAAACAGATCTCTCATTTGCGCCACACCAGAATTTTACAGTATTAAAGGACTGCAAAGACTTTCAGTTTTTATTAAAAACATTTCTGAAAGACACAACTTAACAGTAATGGGAATTGCTTTGTCTTTTTGGTATCCAAGAGGAAAAAGCAACGATGATTTTTCAAAAATAATCGAAGAAACTTTTCCCGGAAAATTACTTAAATCAAAAGTAAGAAGAGATATTTCAATCTCAGAAGCAACAATTTATGGAAACCCTGTTTTTAAAACCTCTCCAAATAGCCGAGCTTCTGAAGATTACAAAGCGCTAACTAAAGAATTTTTACAAAAAGCAAAAAAAATGTAAAACCGCTTTACATTAGGAGTAATATTAAAATGGTAAAATTTAATGATCTTTTAAATTTAAGATTAAGATCAAAAGAAAATGAAAATAAAGCAAAAATGACTGCATTAGCAGAAAAATCCGCTCAAGGAAGTTTATCAAGTTTCTCAGGCGTCTTTAAATTAAATACTCTTAATGAAGATGAAAAAGAGAATCTATCTAATATTTTACAAAACTACAAAGAAGAAGAAAAAGATGTAGATATTGAAAAAGATTTATTAGAACTAATTACTATTACCTCTGAGGTAAAAGCTATAACAAATCAGGCGGTTATACTTCACGGCGAAAGAGTTAAAAAAGCTCAAAAACTTTTAAAAAATTATAAAGAAGGAGCTTTTACAACTTGGCTTATGACAACCTATGGCAATAGACAAACGCCTTATAACTTTTTACAATATTATGACTTTTATATGTCAATGCCGACAAATCTTCGTCCAAGAATAGATTCAATGCCAAGACAAGCAATATATACTCTAGCTTCAAGATCAGGTGATATCGACAAAAAACAGGACATCGTTAAAAACTATCAGGGACAGCCAAAACAAGAGCTTTTATCAATTATTAGAAAATTATTTCCTTTAGCAGATCAAGATAAAAGGCAGCCTGATATCGCAGAACAAATTATAATAAGTTTGAGAAAATTAAAAGCTTCATTTTCTCACCCGCACTTCAATCCAAATGAAGATCAAAAAAATGAAATTAAAAATCTTTTTGAAATGTTCAATAAACTAATCTAATTTAATTTAAGATATAGAAAAAAGCTCTTCTTTTTTATTATAGAAGAGCTTTTTTAACTTTAATTCTGCTTTTTAATCATTTTATAAATTCATGAAATCTGATTCTATTAACTTACTACCTAAGTATCTATATAATAAGCAAATTCATAGAGAAATAAAAAAATATTCTTTATAATTAAAGCTATATAAAAGAATCACCCCAGTCTAACTTTTTAGCTATTTTGAAGTTTTTTCTGTCCTTTATATAAATAGACTCTTGCTTTATTTGCCCCTCTTTACATAAAACCAAATTTACTTCAGTTTTGGATGTTTTTGGATACCTTAAAACCCTGGAATTTGGTTTTCTTACAGGATCTTTAGAAGCGATTACATACGAAAATTTTTCATCTTCATATGCAAGAGTAGCATTTTTGATGTATTGGTGTTGTTTGGTTCTTTTAACTCTTACATAAAAATGACACCAGTCATTTTTTTTCATGGGACATTTAAGTTCGTTGGGGCAAGGAGCGATCATACTGGCTCCCTTGTCAATTAGTCTGTCTCTTACATAGTTAATTGATTTAAAGCCATATTTGGTGCCGGGTTCTATAAATAAAATCACTTTTGAACTTTCTGATTTAAACCAGTTGTTTACAATTTTATCTAAAGCGTAATCTTTAAGTTCATTTGCAACGTAAGATAAAATCACAAGATCGCTATCATAATTTTTAATCTTTAAAAGATCGTTTATTTCAAAATGTAGTTTATTTTCAAAAGGTAAGTTTTTGGTTAAAACTTTTGCATATTCAACTAACTTTGCATCTTTTTCAATTAGATTTATTTTTAAAATATCTTCAAAAATTGAAAACAGTGACCAAACAGAAGTGCCAGGTCCGGAGCCTAAATCTAAAACAGTTTGGATTTTAATTTCAGGGGCAATTTTTACCATTTCCTGTAAAGCTTTTAAAAGGGCTTTAAAAGTAGAGGGCATTCTTGATGTAATATATGCGAGTCTTTGAGAGTCTGATAAAAATTTATTATGTACTCTTTCTTTATATCTTTTAGTTAAGCCTAAATTTATATTTCTCAGTTCTTTTAAACTTAAATTTTCAAGTAGCTTTTTAATCTCATCAAAAAGTGTTTTTTCTAAATCAATATTATTCATTTTTTAAATACGCTGTCATTCCGGGTAAAAGATTAACACTTTTTTCATCCGGGGAATTTTTCAAATGATTTACTGATAATTTTAAGTTAAATAAATTGTCTTCATTTTTAGATATATCAAAAATATTTCCTTGAAATTTCTGATCAGGATAAGAAATAAATTCTAATTTTAAAGTTTTATTTTTTTTCAAGTCTTTAAGTTGACTTTCATTTACCTTAACGTTAAGCCAGAGATTTTCATTATCTTTTATACTACAGATATAATCACTTTTATAAATGGGTTTTCCAATTTCAATATTAATATCAGATATTTGACCTGAAAAAGAGGAGAAGATATATTTTCTTTCTATCTGTTTTTCAATAAGCTCTTTTTCTGATTTGTACATTTCAATTTTAGCATCAACGATCTTTGCTTGATGCTGCTTTTCTTCTAAATTTTTCAGTTTATCCTTAAAACTTTTTTGATCTGGTTCAGTATCTTTTTTAGAAGTTATATATTCTTCTAAAGCTCTATCTTCTTGCATTTTTATTAAGTTTTTCTGTTTTGTAGTGTAGTTAATTTTAGCATCGATTTCTTTTACTTTTAATTCTAACAATTCCGTATCAACACTGGCAATTTTATCTTTTGGCTTTACAAAATCATTTTCATTAACAAACACCTTATCAACAATCCCCGAAACCTGAGACAAAACCTGTTTTTTCTCTGCGTAGATTGATCCTATCATTTTAGGTGAGTCTACAGACTTAATATACCAAAATCTGAGCCCAACTAGACTTACAAGTAATAAAAATAAAAAAATTCCTTTAATTATTTTTCTGTGTTTTCTATTTTTTTTCATTTTTTATTCCTTTATATGCTTTGGTTAATTTTTTTTGCATTTTGATAAAATTTTCAAAACTTGATTTCATGTCATGTTCGATATCGTTAAGTTCCTCTTTAATTTTTTTCAAACTCTCTTTTTTTGTATTGTCTTTAAAAACAGACGAAAGAGCCTCTCTAAGAGGTTTTTTATTTGAAAACCCATTTTTTTGAGAACTTAAAACATTTAAAAATTTATCTTTTTTATTCATTTACCAATCTCCATAATCAATCAAATTTTGTTTTAAAATAAATTAAACTCGCGATCAAAGATGCAAATGCCGCTATTAAAAAAGGCAAATATATAAACACCTGATCTGAAAAACCACCAATAATCGGAGATACCGCCATAGCAAGAGATTGCATCGATTGACTTATTCCCATAATTTTCCCTTGCATGGGCTTTGTGGCCTTATTTGATATTAAAGTTGCGCAAAGAGGCCAGGCTATTCCGCCAATAACCACACAGGACCCCAATATAAGAATAATTCCATATAAATGATTTGGAAAGCCAACAAAACCACAAAGAATGGTAAAAATAATTAACGACACTTCTAAAACCCGCATTGAAGAAAATTGCCTTGTTAAAAGCTTATTAATAATACCAGATCCGATCGCCCAACAGATACCCATAAAAGCAGCCAAGTCACCAATTTGAGAGTTTGTAAAATGAAATTTTTTAATCACTAAGACAGGAGAAAACTGAAACAAAATTGTCCAACCAAAAACAAATAAAAAATAAATCAAATAGATCGTTTTTATTCTTTTAGTTTTGAGTGCTTCTTGAATATTATGAATGCCTTCTAAAAAATCATATTTTACATTTTTATCCGGTGTATAAGTTTCATAAAAAGCAAAAAATATAAAAAGCAAATTAATCAAACTCAAAATAGCGGCTATCCAAAATGGAAAAGCTGAGTTAAAAATTTCAAAAACTTTTGGGTCTGATAGTTTTCCACCTAAAAAAGCTCCAACGATAAAAGAAAATCCTGCTAAAACTGACAGAAATCCAAAATTTCTAGCTTTAGATTTTTCATCTGTACTTAAATCAGAAATAGAAGCCAAACACACCGACAAATTGCCTGAAAAAAGTCCAGTAACAACCCTTCCTATGAAAAGCAAAACTAACTTATTATAAAGTATGCTGTATCCGGTTAAAATATACCCCAAAAAAGTTAATAATATAGAAATAAGTAACGCCTTTTTTCTTCCAGATTTATCTGCAAACTCACCAAGTATTGGAGCTCCAAAAAATTGAGCTAAAGGAAATGCTGATAAAAAAATGCCCAAAATAGCCGTTCTTGTAGAAAAGGATATCTCTTTTGTAAATATTAAATTATCTGCATCCAAAAATAGTGGAGCAAATATTGGAAAAACAATTGACCATCCTAAATTATCAACAAAAAAAGTAAAAAGAATCGAAAGGAAAGATATTCTTTTTTTTGTTGTAGTATTCATCAAACTCCAAAGCTTTCTAGATCATTAGTTTATTTTTTTTTAACATTTTAGGCTATTATATCTGCCAGTTTATCTCTTTTTTTCCGTTTTTTCTTAAAAATTCGTTAGCTTTTGAAAAGTGTCTGCATCCAAAAAAGTTAGCTGCAGAATAAAAAGATGGATGAGCTGCTTTTAAAATCAGATGCGGATGATTTTGATCTTTAAAAACTTTTTCAATTTTTTCTTTTGCAGAGGCTCCCCATAACATAAAAACAATTTTTTGATCTTTTTGGCTTATTAGAATTTCAACTACCTTATCCGTAAATATTTCCCACCCCATACCATAGTGAGATTTAGGACAAGATTTTCTAACAGTTAACGTTGCATTTAAAAGCAAAACTCCCTGCTTTGCCCAATTAGTTAAATCTCCACTATTTGGAATATTCATTCCAACATCTTCTTTTATTTCTTTAAAAATATTTTTTAAAGATGGAGGCGGATTAATATTTTTAGGAACGCTAAAAGACAAACCATGCGCCTGTCCTTCTCCATGGTAAGGATCCTGTCCTATTATTACTACTTTAACATCTTTTAATGCAGTTTGACAAAATGCATTAAATATTAAATTTTCAGGAGGAAAAATTTGATATTTTTTATTTTCTTCCATTAAAAAATTTTGGAGTTTTTTAATATAGGGTTTTTGAAACTCTTCTCTTAAAGCTTCAGCCCAATCTTTTTGCATAAAAAGCCCTAATCCCATTAAAATTCCTTAAAATTTATTAAAAACAAGTGAAAAATATAAACAATTTGTAAATAATAGAAAATCCTATTTTATATCTGGGTGTAGCGCAGCTTGGCTAGCGCGTTTGTCTGGGGGGCAAAAGGTCGGAGGTTCAAATCCTCTCACCCAGATTTGCTTTTTTTTAACTTTTTTTTTGAATTGTTGAAAATATGTACGCATAACCTGTTTATAACTCTGTTCAAAACTCTTCGTTGTTTAAAACCGGCATAAAAAAAGAGTTCTATAAACATTTTATAAACAACATATGTAGCTGGATAAAATGAGGTAGTTGTGAACATTTCCACACAAATAGAGTATGAAGAGTATATTTATAAATATTTATCTTCTTTAAACGCTCTTCAATATTTTGATATCTTTTTTTCAGTACCTGCCTTATGATAAACTCATGAATCCTTTTGATGTAAAGAAATTTTTTACCTTAGATAATTATGAACATTTAAAAATTTTTAAAAATTTCAAAAATGTTTATGAAGTTATTTCTAATATAGATAGTTATTTAAAAAGTTTGTCACTTGGAAAGATAGAAGTTGAAATTCCTAAAAATGTGCATTTAGAAAATATTGAGCAAATTTCTATAGGCAAAGGAACGTCAGTCGAACCCTTTTCCTATATTAAAGGCCCCTGCATTATTGGAAAAAATTCACAAATCAGGCACGGTGCTTATATAAGAGGAAATGTTATAACCGGGCATAATGCTATTATTGGACATTCTACTGAAATTAAAAACTCAATATTGTTAGATAATGCATCATTAGCCCACTTTGCTTATGTTGGAGATTCCATTATAGGAAATAATGTTAATCTGGGAGCTGGAGTTAAATGTGCTAATTTCAGGTTAGATAAAAAAAACATTTCCTTTTTTCATTTAGGAAAGATTTATAAAACTAATTTGAAAAAGCTCGGAGCTATTATCGGGGACAATTCTCAAATAGGATGTAATAGCGTTTTAAATCCTGCGACTTTTTTAGGGAAAAATGTTATTATTTATTCTTGTTTAAATATTGGAAATTACATAACGGAAGATTCAATTGTAAAGCCGGGAGCTTTACCTTTTGTCAAGACCAAGGGTATAAAAAATGTTTTTGATGAAATCAAAAAATAAAATTCTTTTAGATCTAAAGCAAAAAATTGAAGATGACATCTTATTAGAAATTAAAGAGATGTCAAAAAAAAATGAACTAAGAGACGCTATAGAATACAGCCTTTTAAATGGCGGAAAAAGATTTAGACCTATAATTGTTTTATTAATAGCTCAGTGTATAGGAAAAAATTTTGATGCTACAAAAGCTGCTATTTCTTGTGAGTTTTTTCATACAGCTTCTTTAATAGCTGACGATCTGCCCTGCATGGATGATGAAAAATTAAGAAGATGTAAACCCACTTTACATTTGCGTTTTAGCGAAGCTATCGCAGTGCTCGCAAGTTATTCTTTGATTTCCGCAGGATACGAACTTATTTATAAAAATTCCCAAAGCTTATTAAGCAAGCTGCCTCAAGAAAAGTGTGATAGAATATGCACTATTGCTATTGAGGCCGTTTCAAAATATGCGGGGGTTAATGGAGCTACAGGCGGTCAATATTTAGATTTGTACTCACGGGATGATTCGATCGAAGCTATTACTGAAATAATTCATAAAAAAACAATTTCTCTTTTTGAGATAGCTTTTATTTTAGGATGGCTTTTCGGCGGTGGTGAGTTGGAAAAACTGGATCTTGTAAAAAAAGCTTCATTTCATTTTGGAATGGCTTTTCAGGTTGCTGATGATTTAAAAGATTTTGATGAAGATCTCAAAAACAATAAGACGATTAACATAGCGATAGCTTTGGGCAAGGAAACTGCTAAAAATAAATTTTTGAGTGAAATTAAAAACCTAAAAGATACCTTAAATCAATTAGATCTAAATAAAGACCCCTTTAAACTAATCGTCGATAAATTAGAAAAATTAGTCTAAAGGGTTTTTTAAAAAAAAGAATTATTTTTTTTCTACTTCAACAATTTTAGGTTCTGATTTTTCTGTAATCAATTTTTCAAGTTTCTGAAGCAATGTTTCATCTTTTTTTAGCTCTTCTTTAGCCGACTCTCTACCCTGTCCCAGTCTGTTGTTTTCGAAACTAAACCAGGTTCCTTTTTTATCAATAATTTCATATTCAACAGCTAGGTCTAAAACAGATCCAGCTCTTGAAATCCCTTCATTAAAGTTTATGTCAAATTCAGCAATTCTAAAAGGAGGGGCCATTTTATTTTTTACAACTTTTACTCTAGTTCTACTTCCAAGATCTCTTCCATCAGGACCTTTTATTGAAGCTATTCTTCTTATGTCTAAGCGGACAGATGCATAAAATTTTAACGCTCTTCCACCTGTTGTTGTTTCGGGATTACCAAACACAATTCCAATTTTCTCTCTTATCTGGTTAATAAAAATAGCGCATGTTTTTGCTTTTGATAAAGTTGCGGTAAGTTTACGAAGAGCTTGAGACATCATTCTTGCCTGAAGTCCCATATGAGAGTCTCCAATTTCACCTTCAAGTTCATTTTTAGGAACCAAAGCTGCAACCGAATCGATAACTATAAGATCTAAGGCATTTGATCTAGCAAGCGTATCCGCTATGTTTAAAGCCTCTTCTCCGGAGTCCGGCTGTGATATCATCAGTTCATCTAAGTTAACTCCAATTTTGGCTGCGTAAGCGGGATCTAGGGCATGTTCAGCATCAATGTAAGCTGCGATTCCGCCGTTTTTTTGAGCGCTGGCAACTGCATGAAGTGCGAGCGTTGATTTTCCAGAAGATTCTGGACCAAAAACTTCAACAATTCTTCCTCTTGGAAGTCCGCCTATACCGAGGGCCAGATCTAAAGATAAAGCTCCGGTTGGGATAGATTCAATTTTTCTTGATGATGAATGTTTGCCGAGAGCCATCACCGCGCCTTCTCCGAACTGTTTTTGAATTTGAGCGATAGCAAGTTCTAAAGCTTTTTTCTTTTCTAAATTTTCTTTAGTCATAGAAACTCCTTATTATGAAAACTAATATATAGATTGATATGAAAAGAGCTTCTCGTCAAGAAGAAAAATAAGGAAAAATAAATAAATATCTGATTCAATACAAATAATAACACCGGAGTATAAAAAAATGTTACTAGTTGGAGATATTGGAGGTACTAATTCACGCTTTGCTTTGTTTGAATACAAATGGCCTTTGAAATTATTAAAGGAAGATAGATTTTTGAGTACTAATTATGATTCAATTCACTCTGCAATAAAACACTTTTTAGAAAATGAAAAAATTGACCTCAAAGCTGCAAGTTTTGGAATTGCCGGACCTGTGAAGGAAGGAAGATGTAAAGCTACTAATATACCGTGGATGGTGGATGTAAGCGAGTTAAAAGAAGAGCTAAATTGTGAAAATGTTTATTTGTTAAATGATTTAGAAGCGAATGCATATGGAATAGAAGTTTTAAATGAAGATGAATTTTATACCATAAATGAAGGCGAGAAAAATGTTTTAGGCAATAGATGCCTTGTTGCTGCAGGAACAGGACTTGGAGAGGCTGGCCTTTACTTTGATGGAAAAAAATATAGACCATTTGCCTGCGAAGGTGGACATACGGATTTTGGACCTAGAAATGATATTGAGATAGAACTTTTAAAATATTTGAGAGAAGAATTTGGACACGTTTCTTATGAAAGAATTTTATCCGGACCAGGTTTGTATTCAATTTATAAATTTTTAATCGATAGAGGGTACGAACAAAGAGTTAGTTCTTTTGATCACTCTCTTGCTAGTGTTAGACAGCCTCAAGTTTTGATAACTCAAAAAGGAATGAAAAAAGAAATTAAAGTTTGTGAAGTTGCTGTTGATTTATTTATCTCAATTTATGGAGCTGAGGCAGGAAATGCGGCATTGAAATTTTTTGCTTTAGGCGGGGTTTATATTGGAGGCGGTATTGCTCCAAAAATGTTAGAAAAAATTAAAGAAGAGCATTTTATGAGAGCTTTTTCAGAAAAAGGAAGGTTTTCAGATTTTATGAGAAAAATTCCGGTAAAAGTAATACTTAATGATAAGGCCGCTTTATTAGGAGCGGCTCAATATGCTCTGATTCACAAATAAATTAAAACCCAATTTGAAGAGTTAGTACGGCCCCGTTTAAAACAAGATCACCCGGTGATTTAGAATCGAGCGATTCTAGTAAATCTTTTAAATGTCTCATCATGTTTTGATTAAAGTAGTAATCTAATTCATATCCTAAAAAAATAGATGAATATCTGTTGTTATTTGAAAAATGGTTTTCCCATTTAAATCCAAATAATAGATCTATTTTCGGGTTGAAATAATTTACTCTGTTCTCTTCATGTTTTTGCAATTGAAAAGGTGGAGGAGATGGATTTTCTTCTTCATAAAAAACTTTGAACGACTGGAAAAACAAAGCACTTGAAGAGTTACTTATAAAACTAAACTTTTTAGTAAGCTGCCATTTTACATCTATTCCAATTTCAGGTCCAATAAGCAATGAATTAGATTTAGCTTTCGCAAAGATGAGATTATTTGAGGTTAACTGTTCTGTTTTTGTTTCCTCTTTTTGATTGATTCTGCCACCGAAAAGACCAAAAAAATAACCCAAGGACAACTTTTCGCTATTTTGATATAAACGCCTTAAAATTATATCTCCAAGGTCCATATCAAGTATCCATTTTGCATGAATACTTTTTGAATTAAGAGTAGTTGTGTGCCACAAATCTGATAGAATTGAATTGTATTTAACAGTTTCATTTTCTTTGTAGGTGGGATGATAAAACATATATTTTGCTACTAAAGAAAAGCTGTCATAATTTAAATTTTTTCCAAGTTCAACTTTAAATCCGCTGATATAATCAAATTTAAATTCTTTGATTTCATCTGCCCTATCGGTTGAATAATTTATAAAGGCAAAGCTTTGTCCTTTTTCTTTTGCTGCAAAAAATATGTAACTTGCTGATGTAAAAAAATCAGGGTTGATGTTAGATGAAGGGTTATATCCAAAGTTAAAATTTTCCTTTTCAAAATTGTTAGAGCTACTATTAAATGCATAAGCACAAGAAGCTGTTGTTAATATTATAAAAAATAAAAAATTTTTAAATTTCATTGCTTTTTAGCTCCTTTAATAATCATATCTAAATTTAATAGTTAATCCATGCATCATCAGATCATTTGGATTGTCATCGGCTCTATTTTCTATAGCCTGAACATTTTGGAAAATATTTTGATTAAAAAAATATTGGAATTCATATCCCGCTAAAAAATTTAAATAACTGTTTTTTGTTTCATTGAAATTTTGATAGTTTATTGCGAACAATACTTCTAGATTTGGATTAAAATTTTTTGATTTTGTCTTAATGTTAATATCTAGGCTTTGAGGATCAGAAAAGTTATCAACCTGTCTTTTGGTAGTAAAATTTTGAAATAATAGAGAACCTGAGAAGTTAACTAATATGTCAACTCCATGATTTAATATCCAATTTGTTTCGACTCCGGTTTTGGGTCCTACTAAAAAAGATCTAACATTGTTAAAAGAGTTTATCTTTCCATAATCTAATGTGGTAAAAAGATCATATTTTTGTCTTAAAAATCCTCCCCTTACTCCGAATAAAGGACTTAAAACTAGTTTTTTTCCTGTGTAAGACTTTCTCAAAAGTTTAAAATCTAAAATGTCATATTTCAATCTCCATTTAGCTTTTAAAACTAAAGAGGGAATTTCAGTTTCGTTATACCAAGGAGTTATTATGCTTTGCATAGCTCCTTTTTGTCTTGACTCTTTTGAAGATTGCATATGAAAAAAGGTGTATTCAAGAAAAGCCTCTAAATAACTATTTTTAAAATGACAGCCAAGAGCAACTTTAAATCCGGGTCTATAATCAAAATCCATATTAATTGAAGGCCAATCACTGTTTTGATCGCTAGGCCTAAAAATGCCTAGTTCTAACCCACCCTCAATTGGCTGCCATAAAATGACAGATCCGCTTACCGAGTAATCCACTTCAGGAAGATTCTTTTCAAAATAGGAGATGTTGTAGATCTTTTCTAATCTATCTTTTTGAGGGTCATGTTTTTTGAACGATTCGGTATCGTTTTCACAAAAATCATTAGAAAAAAGAAGTAAAGGTAAGGCTAAAATTAACACTAATATTGTTTTTTTATTTTTCATCAAAATTTCCTATTTTTTAAAAATCTAATCTAAAAGAAAAATCCAGCCCCTGAAGCAGTAAATTAGCGGGTTTTGTTGAAGTTCTAACATCTACATCTAATCTGGTTTTAAGGTTTGATATCATATTTTGATTAAAAAGATATAAAAGCAAATAACCAAACTTAAGATCATAGTGATACTTATTTGATGCTATGAAATTTTCAAAGCCCACCCCTAAAACCATATCAAAAATAGGACTAATCAAGTTGGTTTTTCTGTTTATTGCACTGTGAGATAAAATATCAGGTGTATTTCCATTTTCTTCTTGAAGTTTTATTGTTTTAAATTGTTGAAATGTCAAGCTAATAGAGGTATTTGCGAAGAATTTGAAATATTTTTCAATCATCCATTTAGAATTTTGACCAAGTCTTGGTCCTATAAGCCAAGAAGTTGATTTCATGTTGTTTAATGAAAGCGCTAAATCTGTAAAAGTTTCATATCTGAAATTTTGATTTATCCATCCTGATCTAATTCCAAAAAATGGACTTACAATAAGTTTTTTTCCAGAAAAAAAAGGTTTTGATAACAGAAAATCAAAAAGATCAAAATTTAGCTTCCAGCTGTTTTTTATTTCTAAAATTGAACTGAAATTTGGAGTTCTTGATGGTCTGAAAATAGGAATAATCGCTTTTGCTGAACTTGACTTTTTATGATTTGTCGTTTCTTTCATATGAAGATAGGTATATTCAAATAAGCCGTCCCATCCATCATGAAGAGTATGTAGACCCAGTCCAACTTTAAACCCGGGTTTATATTCAAACTTCATGTTTATGACTTGACCTTTTGTGTTGTTAATTAAATCGTCTTGGGGCAATTCAAATCCAAGCTCTAAAGACTTTTCCGTCGGCTGAAGGTAAAGGAAAGTGGCTTCGGTATAAAGACCAAAAGGTTTTTGTACGTTGATAAATGCACTTTTGTTGTAGCCTAAGATTGGGTCAATTATTTTAGGTTCTTGAATATTTGAAAATCCTTCAATTAAAAAGAATAATGAAAAAACTGCTAAAATTTTTGGAAAATTCATATTTAGTACCTAAAGAAAATTAATTAATTAATAGAATAAATAATAAAGATGTTTTTAGCAAAAAAATAAAAAACCCTAAAAGTTTTTTTCTTTTAGGGTTTTTTGAAAAAGATTTAATTTTATCTTAAAAATCTAAATTTATGCTTGCTGTTAGTCCTTGCAAAAATAAACTTCCAGGTGTTTTTTCATTGACCGTTTCTGAAATGTCCTTTAAATGTCTCATTTCATTTTGGGCCCAATAGTTTTGCAGTTCATATGCTGCAAGAATTGAAAAATGAAAAGATTTACTTCTATTATACATTCCCCACTTAAATCCGGCTAAAATATCAAGATTTGAAGAGACATATTTTGCATTGTTTTTTATATTTAGGACTAAATTTTCAGGATTAGTATGGTTAACCTCTAAATATGTTGCATCAAAATCTTGATAGAAAATACAAGCTGCTAATGATGTAAAGAAACTAAAACCACCACCAAAAATCCAATCAGCATCTACCCCTGCTCTAGGGCCTATAATCCAAGAATCAGATTTTGCTCTATCTTCTAAAAGCAATAAAGTTGAAAAGGTAGTAGTATTAGAAAATACTCTTTGATATATCCATCCCCCTCTAAGACCTAAATAAGGGCGTGCTATTAAATGTGTCCCTTCATAAAAAGGACGTCCAACTTTTAAATCTAAAATGTCTAAGTTTAATTTCCATTTAAAATCAATTTTAGATGCATTAACTGATTGAGTTCTCCAAAAAGGTATTAATGGAATTATACTTGGATCTAAACTTGGACTTTTGGAATCTTTTACAGTTGTGTGATAACGTAAATAATCAATTCCTATTGTCCATTGATCCAATCCTGTTCCCATTCCTAATGATACTTTAAAACCAGGTCCAAATTCATAATTTAAATTTTTAGTAACATAAGGAATGAGCTCATATCCCGCTGTTGCAGCAAAACGAAGTCCCCTTTGTCTTGATTGCCAATATACAAAGCTTGAATTGATATATATATCCCAACCAGTAGTATCTATTCTAGCAGGAGAATTATACCCGTCAGTCATATTATTTTTTCCGACAACTTCACCCTGGTCGTATCTATGGGTCTGTTTTTTGTACATAGCGTTATATGTTACTAAATCATCATCACCTTGATCTGCAAAAGCAAAAAAAGACAATAACATTGATAACAAAAAATATATTTTTTTTATTCTCATGTTTTTTTTTACTCCATTTTACAATGCTTTATATTTATTTATTGTAAAGCATAGCAATATACTTTTTTTTTTATTTAAAAATCAAATTTTATTGTTACTGTTAAGCCATGTAAAAATAAACTGCTCGGTTCTCCATCTGACAAATTATTTGTACTTCTTAAGTTTTCTATTTCGTTTTGATTCCACCAAAAAACCGCATCATACAATGCCAAAAGATTGAAATGCCAATTATTATGATCAAAATAAGTTCCCCATCCAAATCCTATATTTAAATCTAAATTTGGAGAGAAAAGTCCAATTTTATCTTCCAAAATTTTAGTAATTAATGATGGATCGTTTGCGTTTATAAACAGAATGCTTGTTTTGAAGCGTTGATAGTTTAGGCTTGTTGCAACTTTACTAACAATTTTAACGCCATAACCTAATAAATAATTAGAATATATTCCAGCTCTTCCTCCAATTAACCAAGAATCATTTTTGAAATTCGATGTTGATCTGCCAAGAGCTCCGTTTGTAGAAACCTCAAACTTTTGATCTATTGCGCCTCCTCGGAAACCAAAAAGAGGGTTTATAGTAAGCTTTGTGCCATTATAATATGGTCTTGAAAGTTCGAAATCTGCCATATTGTACTCTATCTTCCACTTTCCCTGAATGTTTGTTAAGGGGATAGGTATCCAGGGGCTGTTGATGTGAGCAACACCTTCTGGCAAGGAGTTATAATCTTCTTTTGATGTTGATTGTAGTCTAACGTATTCTAAATAGGTATTCCAACCATCAAATCCTGTATTAAAACCCAAACCGACCTTAAATCCCGGTGCAAAATCAAAATCCATATTTACTGTAGAAACTTGATCAGATGCAATAGTTGGGGTAAATTTACCTAATTGAAGACAGTTTTCTTTTGCCTGCCACAATATAAAACTTCCTGATACAAATACGTCCCAAGAGCCACAAACATCGATGCTTGCTGGTGCATTATAAATATTTTTGCTCTGATTTTTTTCTAAGGGATAACCCATCTCTATTATCTTTTTAGAGGTGCATTTTTGATCTACGGTTTTTTTTTGATTTTGAGCAGAAATACTCACTATCGAAAAAACACCAATCATTGAAAAAATTATTTTTTTAAATTTCATTTTTTTACTCCATTTTTATTATTAAAAATCAAAACTAATGCTAGCTATTAAACCATGAAGCATTAGGTTGGCAGGTTTTATGGCTTCAGCATCATTAGTAAGATCAGTTCTAGCTTTTAGTTGGTTCATTATATTTTGATTCCAAAACATATGAAATTCATAGCCAACTAAAAGATCAAAATTCCAATTATTTTCATTGAAATAAGAACCGAAACCAAATCCTAAAGTTAAATCTAAGTTAGGATTTATGAAATTGTTTTTATCTTTGATGTTTATAGAGGGAATTGATGGATTAGTATTGCTAGATTGAATAAATTTTACCTTGCTATATCTTTGATAGAATAAGCTTGTTGATATATCACCAAAAAAACGGAAACCACTTCCAAGTAGCCATTTAGTATCAATTCCAACTCTAGGTCCAATTATCCATGAATCAGACTTAGAAGTTGTAGGAAAATCAATATTTGTACGAGTTGTCACTATTGAAACATATTTTTGATCGATCCATCCGCCTCTTAATCCAGAATAAGGCATAAAAATTAAATATCTGCCTGTGTAGTTATATCGTCCTAGTTCAAAGTCTAATATGTCAAGATCCAATTCCCATTTGCTATTTGTTGAGATTATCGGGGAAGCAGGATTTAATCTTGATGGCCTCCATTCAGAGATAAAAATTTCGTTAGCAACATCTGTTTTTTTTGTATTTATTGTAGGATGAAACCACATATATTTGATAAGACCGGTCCAGTCATCATGATCAAAATTGTATCCCAATGCAACTTTGAAGCCTGATTTATATTCAAGTTTTGCATTTATTAACTCGCCGGGCGTTGTGTTTAATTTTTCTTGATTTCCTGATCTGACAGTGCCAAGTTCAAGGCCTCTTTCTTGGGGCTGAAAGTATATAAAACTTCCAGTAACGAAAAAATCCCAAGATCCTTCAACGTTGATTCTTGCAGGTGTATTATATCCGTTTCTCATTTGAGCTTTTGAGGTTTCATACCCTTGAGAGAAACCACTTTCAGCACATCTATTGTTGTTTTTGCTTACATTTGCAAAAGAACTAACTCCTGCTGTTAGAGCTAGAATGAAAAATATTTTCTTATATTTTATCACGATTTTCTCCAATTTTTAATTATTTTTTTTTGGTATATTTAAATAATACTTAGAATAGTAATTAAATAACAAAAATATTTTTTTATAAAAAAAAGAGCTGAAAAGTATCGATCCTTTTCAGCTCTTAAAGATTGTTAAATAAGATTTAATTAGAAATCAAATCTTGCAGTTACATTCAAACCATGAAATATCAAGTTATTTGGCTTAACAACAGGTGCGCCATCTGTAATTTCATTGTAGAAACGTAACATATTTTGATTAAAATATATTTGTGCTTCATAACCAGCAAAGATATTAAAGTGCCAGTTGTTATGATCAAAATATGTGCCATAACCTAAGCCGAATAATAATTCAATGCTAGAATTAATAGTTTGTATAGAGTCTTCATAATATTTATCAAAAGTATTTGGTGTTGCAACATCAAATTCTTTTAATGTAAGTTTGTTGAATTTTTGATAAAATACGCTTAACGCAGCATTACCAATAAGTCCAAACTCATCTATGAAGTACCAATTAGAATTAACGCCTACTCTAGGTCCAACTAACCAAGAATCAGATTTAACATTAACTTCTTGTTGAGTTGTATCAACAGCAGTTGCTATGTCTCTGTATTCTTGATCTGACCAACCAGCTCTGATACCAAAGAAAGGTTGGAAAACTAAATCCTTACCGCTGTAATAAGGACGACCTAATTCAAAATCAAACACGTTATGATTCAATTCCCAGCGAGCTTCTGCTGCGCTTTGAATGTCCCCTAAAGCTGTAACCCAAAAATCTACGTTTGAGTTAAAATTTGAAGAGGTAACTGTTTTATTTTGAGTAATGTTCATTCTTGTATATTGTAAATATGTTGTCCAATCATCACAATTAGTGTTGTAACCCAACCCAACTTTAAAGGCAGCTTTATAATCGAATTTCATGTCTTCAATTTGGCCTTTTTCAGTAGATGTTGCTCCATCAATAAGAGCGATTTCTAGACCTTGTTCTTTAGCTTGCCACCATAAAAAAGTACCTGTTACGAAGAAATCCCAGCTTCCGCAAACATTATAACGCGCAGGCGCATTATATGCTGGCATAGTAGGAGCTTGAGGAACATCGCAGCATGGTGTTGGAGGACAAGGCTCACAACAAGGTTCTGGAGGACAAGAATCATTGCTGTTATAAGAATCAGCAAATACACAAGTCATCGCGAAAAATGCAATTAACGTTAGAGAAAATTTTTTCATAATTATCATCTCCGGTTTTATCTTTTCCTTTTATTGGAAAATAGCTGATTAAGATATTAAGTAATTTTATATTTTTATGACAAATCAAATTTCAAAAATAAAAAAACCAAAAAGATTTTTTTCTTTTTGGTTTTTTTAGTTTTGAGTTAATTTTTTTAGTTACTAGAAATCAAAACGAATGGTTGCATTTAAACCATGAAACATTAAATTTCCAGGTTTAGTTATGTCTGTCGATCTAGCATCGCTTATAATATTTTGATCAAAATAGATTTGCACATCATATCCTGCAGAAATATCAAAATACCAGTTATTTCTATCAAAATATTTTCCCCAAGCTAATCCGAGTTGTATCTCTGTACTTGAATTGATTTGTGAAAGATTGTGTTCTACTCCATATCCAATAGTAGTGTCAGTTGGATCTGAAGAGGTGGTTCTAGCTAGAATTTTAGAAAATTTTTGGTAGAACAAGCTAAATGCAGCATCTGCAAAGATTCTGAATCTATCAACTAAAAACCAATTGCCGTCAATACCAACTCTTGGACCAATTAGCCAAGATTTAGATTCGAAAGTACTATAATATGTCTCTGCACCTAAATTATCTAAGCTTGTATTAGTTAATTTTTGATCTATCCATCCACCTTTTAAGCCTGCGTGTGGTTTAAGAGTTAAATTTTTTCCATTGTATGCAGGACGAATTAATTGAAAATCAAAAATATTATGATCAACTTTCCATTTTGCATCAACATTTAATACAGATTGTACGTCAGTAAAAGCATCTGCATCAACTATCCAAAGGTTCCACATGTTTGTAGCGTTACCTATTTCAGCTGAGCCATTAATTGTTGAGTTAAATCTTGTGTATTGAAGATTTGTACCCCAATCGTCGTGGTTAAAGTTATACCCCAAGCTAACTTTGAATGCTGCTTTAAATTTGTAATCTAATCCAAAAAATTCTCCAGGATTATTCGGCTGGCCTTGATTTGTTGTTAAAGCAATTTCCATATTTTCTTGTTTAGGTTCCCACCAAAGAAAAGTTCCTGTAACGTAAAAATCCCAAGCTCCGCATACATTTATGCTTGCAGGTGCATTATATGCTGGCATGGTTGGCGATTGAGGAACGTCGCAACATGGTGTTGAAGGACAAGGCTCGCAGCAGGGTTCTGGCGGGCAAGGATTGGGTGGACAATTGTCCTGATAATTATTGTCTGAAGGACAAGAATCATTTGTATTGTTATATGACCCCGCGAAAACAAAAGTTGTCGCAAAAAGTGCAATTAACATTAGTGAAAATTTTTTCATAATCAATCTCCGACTTGAAAATTATTAAACGTCTTTTACTTAACATTAAATAATTTAGCTTTTTTTTACAAATCTAATTAAGTTAATAAAAAAACCGAAAAGATTTTTATTCTTTTCGGTTGGAATATTGTAAGAATATTTCTATAGCCTAAAAATCAAATCTTATCTGAAGATTTAATCCATGTAAAGATAAGTCTCCAGGGTTAGAAATCTCTCCTCCATTAACACCTGATATAGTATCCGCATATGATCTCATTTTATTTTGAAAAAAATATGTTTGTTGTTCATAAGCTACTAAAATATCAAAATGCCAATTATTTCTATCTAAATAACAGCCCCAATTAAATCCTAATAGAAATTCGATTGAAGGATTGACAGCGTTGAAATTTTTGTTTGATTTATTTCTAAAAAGTAAATTCGGATTTGTAGGCGATTGCATTTTCATAGAATATTTAGAGAATTGTTGATAGAATAAACTTATTTCAGTATTCCCGATTAAATTAAAACCGGATCCAAGATGCCACTTTCCATTTAATCCAGCTCTAGGTCCTAATAACCAAGAATCTGACAAAGACCTTGTTACAGATGTATTACTGTTAATTAGTGAAAAATCGGGAAGGGTAGCTACTTGTGTATAAGCTTGATTGATCCAACCGCCTTTTAGGCCATAAAGTGTTTTTAATGTAAATTTTTTTCCTACATAATAACTTCTGCCCAAATCCAAATCAAAAATATTAAAATCTAATTTCCATTTACTTTCTAAACCTGAAATACCGACAAAAACTGAACTTGTTGCTCTAACCCATCTGGGAATCAAAACCCCATCACTAGGTTTTTGTGCGGTAGTGGTGTTTGTGAAGTTTAATCTTGTATATTGCAGAAAAACATCCCAATCATCATAAACCACATTATAACCAAGGCCAATCTTAAAGGCAGGTTCATATTTAAAATCAAAATCAAAAATTTTATCTGGACGTGATGTAATCACATTATTATTACCGATAACACCCGTTCCTCCTCTAGAGTAACCTACAGCTAAACCCTCTTCATTAGCCTGCCACCAAAGAAATGTTCCAGATGCATAAACGTCCCATTCATTGCACACATTTATTCTCGCAGGTGCGTTGTATGCTGAAGATTGAGGAGTGGGAGGTATTTCACAACAGGGTGGACAGTTATTGTTATCACTAAATTGCTTTGCAAATGCGTTTGAAAAAACAACTAATGATATTAAAAGTAGTTTTATTTTATTTATATTCATTTCAATTATCCTTAATTTTTTTATTCATCATTATTAAAAATCAAATCTTATCTGAAGATTTAAGCCATGGAAAGATAAGTCTCCAGGGTTAGAAAAAGCTCCTCCATTAGTACTTGTTGCAGTATCAGATTGAGATCTGATCTCATTTTGACGAAAATAGATTTGAGATTCATATCCGGCTGAAATTAAAAAATGATAATTATTTCTGTTAAAATATGTTTCATAACTAAGTCCAAGTAAATATTCAAAAGATGAGTTAATGTTACTTTGATCATTAGTTTTTATGTTTTGAGATAATAAATTTGCATTTGTATTAGATTGTTGCTGTAAAATTACTTTGTTGAATTTTTGGTAAAAAAGGTTAATAGAAGAATTACCAATTACATTAAAGCCACAGCCCAAAAACCATTTAGTTTTTAAGCCTGCTCTAGGTCCTATAAGCCAAGAATCGCTTAAAAAGTCTGCATGTAGAGGATTTACATCTACAGCTACAAGGGGATTGCTTACCTCATGAATATATTTTTGATCTATCCATCCACCTTTAAGACCAAAGGAGGGTTCGAGAATTAAATGTTTACCATTATAATATGTTCTAAGAAGATCTAAATCGAAAATATTAAAATCAAGTGTCCATTTACTTTGCATTTTTTCATAATTGTTAACTGCGGAAGATAGCCATCTGGATCTAAAAGTAAAATCACTTGATCTTAAAGAGGTACTTGTTGTCTGAGTTGAATAAAATCTAGTATATTGAAGGCGCAAACTCCAGTTATCGTAATTCATGTTATATCCAATTCCGACTTTGAATGCCGGTTTATACTTAAAGTCAAACTCGTATACTTTTTCACCTAAATCAGTGGTAATTTGTTCTGTATTTCCTACATCATAACCCAATGATAACCCTTCTTCGTTAGCTTGCCAGTATAAAAATGTAGCATCAATATTAAAATCCCAGCATCCGCAAACATTTATTCTAGCAGGAGCATTATATGCTGGCATAGTTGGCGCCTGAGGAATATCGCAGCAGGGCGTTGGAGGACAAGGTTCACAACAAGGATCTGGTGGACAATTGTCCTGATAATTATTGTCTGAAGGATAAGAATTATCTGTATTGTTATATGTTCCTGCGAAAACACAAGTTGTCGCAAAAAGTGCAATTAACATTAGTGAAAATTTTTTCATAAGAAATCTCCGAATTTTTAATTTAAAAATCTTTTTCTTTAATATAAACAATTAAAGTTTTTTTTACATAATAATATTTTATGAATCAAAATCAAACCCGGAAAAATCGGGTTTGATTTAAGTGGTTTTTATACTTTGCTTAGAAATCAAATTGCATAGATAGAGTAAGTCCCTGAAACATCAAATTTCCAGGCGATATTGTATTGTCAGAATTTTTTGTAATATTTAAAAATGTGTTCATATTTTGAGAGAAATAAATTTGAGTTTCATATCCTGCAAAAACATCAAAATGCCAATTATTTCTAGCAAAATATTTTCCATAACCGATTCCTACTATACATTCAAAGCTTGGATTGATAAATCCATTTGAATATTTTAGTGCATTAAATAAAGTTGAAGTATCTGTTACATCAGGTTCTGTTAATTTTAACTTATTAAATCTTTGGTAAAATAGACTTCCCGCAAAATTTCCAAAAAATCTAAAGCCATTACCGACAAGAAAATTTGAGTAAAGACCAACTTTAGGGCCAACAAGCCAAGATTTTGATTGGAGGGACATTTGAAACTTATTATCTGATAAGGACGTTACAGTTTCATCTATTTCTTGAGATATCCATCCGCTTTTTAATCCAATCTGGGGGGAAAGGGTGAGTTTTGTTCCATTATAAAAGGGGCGGGTAAATTCTAAATCGAAAATATTAAAATCCAATTTCCATTTTTGAGATATTTTTGAAAGAGTTGGAAGAGTTTGCCCAAACCAAAGATCGTTTAAAGTTCCGTTTTCAGATAGTGATTTGGAAGTATTAGTTGTTCCGTTCCATCTAGTGTATTGAACTAAAGTTACCCAATTATCATAGTCTATGTTATATCCAAGGGCTACTTTAAAAGCGGGCTTCCATTCAAAGTTACATTTTATAAGACGGCCGTATTCATTAGACGGAAAAGTTTGAGTTCCAAGCTCCATCTGATCTTGAGATGCTTCCCACCATAGTAAAGTTGCGCTAATAAAAGCATCGACAGGACCGCAAACATTAATATTTGCAGGTGTATTATAGCCGTTTATTGTTGGTTGCATGGGAATTTCACAGCAAGGGGCAGGTTCACACTCGCAAGGTGTGGGTGGACAGCAATTTTCAGCAATAAGTAAAGTAAAAGAAAAAAGGAAGATTAAAAACAGGAAAATTTTTTTCATTAGAAAAACTCCATTTAAATATATTTTTAAATCTAATGTAGATCGTTGAAAGATTTTAGTAAATTGTTTGAAAAATAAAAAAACCGAAAAGTAAGAATCTCTTTTCGGTTAAATATTAAAAAACTTTATTAGAAATCAAATTTCATTGTAACTGTTAATCCATGAAACATTAAATCTCCGGGACTAGAATCAGATTTTGCATCATAATTATCTTTCAGGCTTCTCATCATGTTTTGATTGAAATAGAATTGAAATTCATAATTTGCCAGTAAGTCAAAGTGATATTTGTTTCTACTGAAGTAAGAGCCCCATCCAAGACCAACAGCAGTTTCAATTGCAGGATTAACATATCCTTTTTTATTTAAAACGTTAGCTTCTAAAGAATCGGGAGCATTTATATTTTGTCTTTTCATAGTAATGCTTCTAAAATACTGATAAAATAAGCTAAAAGCAAAATCACCATTTATTCTAAATGCAGAGCCTAGAAGCCATTTCGAATCAATACCCGCTCTAGGTCCAATAAGCCAAGATCTAGATTTAAGATTATTTTGTACGTAAGATCCATTATATAATATAGTAGATCTGTAATTTTGATCTATCCATCCGCCTTTTCCTCCAAATAATGGAGTTAAGATAAACTTTTCTCCAAAATAAGAAGGTCTTGCTATTCTAAAATCAATAATGTCTAAGTTTAATTTCCATCTGCCTTTTATTTCGGTAGTATTATCTTCTGCATTAGAAAACCAGATGGCATTAAATCTATCTGCCCAATCGGGTCTTGTAGATTTAGAATTGTGAGTCATATGAAATCTGGTATATTCAAATAATGATGTCCAGTTGTCATTTTCAAAGTTAAAACCAAGAGCAGCTTTAAACCCCATCTTATATGTAAAGTCCATGTTTTGAAGTTCTGACTTGTTAAAATCCATGTTTGTATTATTAAACGGGATTCCAAGTTCAAGACCCTTTTCTCTAGGTTCCCAATATATAAATGATGCTGATAAGTTAAAATCCCAAGTAGTGCATACATTTATTCTTCCGGGAGCTACATAAGCTGAAGAATCCGGAGCTTTTGGAACTTCACATTCAGGTTTTTCTTCTTCTTTGCATTTTACCGGCTCACATTTAACCGGGGGACATTTTGGTTTGGGTTTACAAACCGCAGGTTCACATTTTTGGGGAGGGCACTTTGGGTTACAATTACTATTGTTTTCTGAAAATAAAAAATTAACTGTAAAGATGCCTAATAAAATAAATGTTTTTGCATGGGACATTTTTCTCCCCCCTTGTTTATCTAAATAGCCTTCAAAATAAAAAAGCTAAATATTTTTTCTTCCTTTAACTGTCATATAATATATACGGTTTGTAAGTTCAATCTTTTTTTTTATAAAAGAAAGAAAATATTTTTTTATGAATAAAAAGATGAAGCTGAATTAACCCGATGTTTTTTTTATTAATATTTCTTTGATCAAAAATTGCTTGTTAGGTATTTATGAAATTAGCAAGGGGGATAGAGGTGAAAAGATTATTTATCTTATCAATATTTTTATTTATCGGATATAGTTATGCTGATTCTTTATATTTATACAACGACACTCCATTTCAGTTGACTGCCATAGTCCAATCTGCAAATGGAAAAGTTTTAGGACAAACTACCTTTCAGCCGGGAGATCAATCCAATTGGGATTCTGACTCATCTAAAACTCAACTAGATATTAATTACGATGCTACCTCTTCTTATACTCCTTATACGGTTATTTGGAGATGTGAATATGGAGGTTTTTTTGCAATGTGTTCAAATGTTGCAGCAGGAAGCAATGTATCAGCTAGTGAATGCCCAGGGCCTCATTACTGCAAACCAAAACCAAAAAAACAAAATTCTGAAGATGAAGATGACACGTCTTGTAATGGCTGCAGGCCAAGTGAAGATTTTTTTTTAAAATAATAAAACATGATTCATTTTAATATCATGTTTTTCTATTGGGATTGATTCTGTTAACTGTTCTAAAAAACCGACACCGATAAAAGGGCAATCAATCTGTGTTAAAAATCTGTCATAAAATCCCCTGCCATATCCAAGTCTATTGTTTTTTTTGTCAAAAACTAAACCCGGAACTATTACACAAGATATTATACCGATATCTACTTCTTCACAGATTGCAGGATTTGGTTCTAATAATTGAAATTTTCCTTTTATTAAATCTGTTTCAATGTTCTCTATTTTATATATGCGAAGCTCATTTTTAAAGACTTTTGGGAGAAAACATCTTTTTTCAGATGCAAGCTTTTTGTTTAAAGACCAAAGATTAATTTCTTTTGCCTTGCTTGCAAAAGATAAAACATTTTTGAAATTTAATGAGGCAAGTTTTTTGATCTTTTTTTCAGCTATAGCTCTTCTTGTTAAAGATATGCCATTTCTAATCTTTAAAAACTTTTTTCTAAGATCGGACTTATTGTCATTCATTCAAAGGATTTCCATTTTTGTAGTTTATTTTTTTTATAAACCTACCTTTTGAATCAAAAAGAGTTGCTATTCCGCATCCATTAACTATTGTGCTTGCAGGCTCCTTTTGGCTCATTTGAAAATAGGATCCTTTGATTAAAGAATCGTTTTCATATTCTTCTATAAACATTACAGATCCATTTTCATACCAAGCGAAATGAGGGCCATTTTTTTTGTTTTGTAAATACTCTTTTTGACTTTCAAGCTTCCCATTCTTATACCACGTTTTAACATTTCCTTGTATTAATCCATTATCCCATGTAATTAAAAGTTTTGGCAGCAGGGTTTTGTTTTTTGATGGGTCAGCTCTTTGTTTTTTTGTGTAGTATTCAATTTCTTCACCGTCTTTTACTTGATCTTTTTGATAGTATTCATTCACCAGCTCAAAATCTTTGGAAAAAACTTCAATCTTTCCTTCAGGTTTTCCATTTTTGTATTCTACTAGCTGATGTAACAGACCATCTTTAAAAATGGCTTTTTGACCATCTCCATTTTTAATCTTGCATATTCGAACTCTGGACTTTTGAAAATATTGTCCTGAAATAATTTTACCTTCTTCATATTCTTCAATGTATCGAATGTTGTCTTTTCCCCAAAAAGCAGTAGCTGTTCCATGATTGATTCCTTTTTTGAAGCTGGCTTTACTGATTAATTGTTCATTAATATCATATTCCAAAACCATTCCATCAATTTCATTATCAAGATAAGGGATTACTTTTTTTAACTTCGAGTTTTTGGGGTGATAATATTTAGCTTCTTTTTGAAGCATTCCTTTTTCATAATAAAACTCAGAAATCAAAGTTCCTTTTTCATCGAAAACTTTTGACGGTCCTTCAAATATCCATTCATCCTGAGCATTAAAATCAGCAGGTCCACCTATTACATTAGCTTCAATTTTCAAATTCCCATTTGGATGCTTTTCAATATATTTGCCATAAGCTCTGGAGTTTATAATTTCTAAAGATTTATGAAGCTGACCATTAGGATAGTAGGTTGTGAGCTTTGAGACAATTTGTCCTTTTTCACGGTTTTGATAGATTCTCAGAACCCTTTGATAGGATTGCGGTTTTTGAAAGTCTACGTTCGAAAAATTTTTAAGCTTCTCTTTAGAACTTATAGTTTCAGACATGCCATTTCTATCAACTATTTGAAGGCATGTTAGTTCATCATCGATGCATTTTGATGAACAGGCCATTAATATAAATGAAGCAAGTATTATAATTTTTTTCATGATTTTTTCTTTGTAAATTCTCTTTTTAAAAGTTTTAAATCTAAAGAAAAAGAGCTGTCTTTTTCTTTTTTTAAATCAAAATATTTTATTATTAATTGAGGAGATGATTCTATAGGGATGAATTCATCAATCTTTCTGTTTTCTATAATCGAAAGAATTTTTTTAAGATCAGAAAGATCGATTTCTATTTGGTTTTGCAAAATCTCATCTGTTTCTTTAACTAATGAACTTTCTTTAATATTTTCTTCGATAAATTTTATTTTATTATCTTTGCCGGATAAATATTTTAGTCTTCTTTTAAGACTATCGCTGTTTGAAAACAAAGGATGTTTTCCAATATTTTCTAATTTGCTTTTTTCGTTTTGCAGTAGAGTTATGCTTTCTAAATGATTATCAATAAAGTAAGGATCAAAAACAGTTTTTTTTTGTAAAAAGTCTAATATTTTTTTTCTATATTCCAAACTATTAATGCAGGTTGTTTCAAGGGTTTGATAGGTTTGAAAGGCCTGGTTAATTTTTTTGTTTTTTGAAAAGCTGTAAAAAAAAGAAGCGGCAAAAATAAAGGCTAAAATTAAAATTGTATATAGTGAGTTTTTCTCGCTTTTAAAAAAATCTATCAATTTGTCTTCAATATTTTTAAGCATTTGTTTTTCTTATGTTTTTTTGTTTTTTAAATAAAATGTTGTTTTATATGTGTCGTTAAATGATTCCCATAAAATTTCTTTAGATTGGTCGATTAAAGCTTTTTGCTTTTGCAGATCACTATAAAAGCCTCTAGCTTCTTTTGAGTTTGCCGTTTGAAATTCCAAATCTATTTTTACCAAATAAGGTTGGGCTTTTGCTTCCAAAGTAGGATAGCTTTGCATCTCGTAAGTAAAGCTTTTTATTTCAGCATTTTTTAAATATGGATGTGTGTTTACCCAATTCAAGACATCGGTTACTTGATATGCTGTAAAAAAATAGGGAAACTTTTTGGTTTGATTGTTTAATCTGCTTTCATAACCTGCAATATCTTTATGAATATCTTTAAAAAGTAAATTCTGGTTTGAATCTAGATATTTTTTTTCGTAGATAGATAGATTTTCTAAATTTTTTCTTAATTTTTTTTCTTTTTTGAATACAGAAATATTTGTAAATAAAATCAATAAAATTGAAAGAAGAATACAAACCAATGCAAAAGTTTTAATTTTTCTAACTCTATTTTTCAAAACCTTTATTGTCGTAAATTCTTTGGTTCTGAAATTAATTTGATCTTTGTCCGGCTGACTTGGCTCTAAGGCAAGGCCTATGGAAATAGCATATTTTTGTATTTCAGGTAACTTTTTTTCTAATTCATTATTTGTTAAAAAGATTGAGATATTTTTATGAGCTTTTAAATGGGAGAAAGAGCTTTTAAAATTCTCTTCACCGCACAAAAGAAGGTTAAATACATCTTTAGGATTTTGATTAAACGATTCAAATATTTTTATAATGTCATTTTCTGTAACTGATTTGTCTACATGCCCATTTTTAATAGCAAAGCTCTTTTCAATAATATCATCTTTAATTAACACAAAAGTAATTTTTGACTTTTGAATGTTAACGATAAAAATGTTTTTTTCAGCTGTGTAGAGTTTTGCAAACCTTTTTAAAGCCACAGCTGAAGCAGATATAAAATCCGGATCTATTTGAAAATGGTTAAATTTTCTAAGATGCTTTTTGACCAGATCTTTTGTGGTTATAAAAAATTGCAGCAAAGATTTTTCATTTATATGATTTTGTATTGATATTGTCTTTTCTGGATCTAAAGTGGTTAGCGACTCTTTTTGAAAATCATAAGCATTTTTCATAAATAAAGATTTTTTTACATGAAAATCAGTATTTTTAATAACTACATCAGAAGCGTCGAGTCCGGTAGAAATTAAAATCTTTTCTTTATCCAAAATGTAAAGCTGTTTTACATTTTTTTGGTTTTTGCTATCCAGATTTTCTAATGATAAAATAGCATTATTTTCATCTAATCTAGCTATATAAAAAATATCATCAGTATAATCAATTCCTATATATTTCATTCAAAAAAATCCTTTCATTTTTAAGGTATGTAATTTTACCTAGATTTTGCTTTTTAAAGAAGATGAAATAATCTTTTGAATGTTCATTTTTTTTGAATGACTTTTAGCTTTATGAATTGTAGAATATTAAAGAAATAAACAAAAAAAAATATATATGTTTGCAAACTCTGTAAAGTTATTATTTTCTTGTTATACTATAATGTTATTTGCTCGAGTAATGGGATCATGGTTCCCATCTTTTACAGACAGTCATTTTATGAGATTTATAGCTCATTATACAGATCCCTATCTAAATATCTTTAGAAGGATAATTCCTCCAATTGGAGGAATGTTGGATTTAAGTCCTATGATCGGTTTTTTTGCTCTTCAAATATTAGAAAAAATAGTTTTAAGTTTTTTAAGATGACATACAAAAAAAAATTCAACATTGGATCTCTTTGTTTAGATAATAATATTTTGTATGCTCCTTTAGCTGAATATACCGATTTTTCTTTTAGAAAATTATTAAGGCATTTTCATAAGGGACTACTTTTTTGTGAAATGCTAAAGATAGAACCTCTTGTCAGAGGGAAAATGGGTAAAATGTTAAAATACACCCAAGATATGAAGCCAATAGGAGCTCAGCTTTGTGGCACAAATCCCAAAAGCGCAAGATTGGCAGCCAAAATTGTTGAAGATTTAGGATTTGATGTTATTGATTTAAATTGCGGTTGTCCAGTTCCCAAAGTAGTCAAAGACGGAAGCGGCTCGGCAATGTTAAAAACTCCTGAGCTAATTGGAGAAATCATTCATGAAATGGCATCAAATGTAAAAGTTCCCATCACAGTTAAAATCAGAATCGGATGGGATGAAAACTCAATTGTAGCTCAAGATCTAGTGAAAATAGCCGAGAGTGCTAACGCTAAAGCAATAACAATTCACGGAAGAACAAAAAAACAGGGATATAGCGGAAAAGCAAATTGGGACTATATTAAGCAATGTAAAGCCATAGCTAAAGAAATATTGGTTATAGGGAATGGAGACTTGTATACACCGCAGGATGTAAAAAATATTTTTGATCAAACCGCTTGCGATGGGGTTATGATAGCCAGAGGAATGCTTAAAACTCCATGGTTAGCAGAAGATATTGAAGATTTTTTTAATGATAAAATAATTAATAAGGATGCTGAAAAAAGAAAAAACAGCTTACTAAAATATATAGATTACTTGATTCAAGAAGATGGAAATACAAATGCCGTTTTTGCTATTAGAAGAATTTGTGGATGGTACTTAAAAGAGATCAAAAACATAAAACAACTTAGAATTGATATAAATTCTTCAGATAATATTAAGGATATTTTGGGCCATATTAATGACTTTTCTTGGAGCTATTTAGATGGGTGAAATATTTGAGCTTCATGTAATTTTTTTTGGTACTGTTCAGGGAGTTTTTTTTAGATCACATGTAAAATCTTTTGCTAACATGCTTCAAATTAACGGATATATTAAAAATTTGGAAAATGGGTCTGTTGAGCTTGTAGCTCAAGCAAAAAAGCAGGTTTTAGATGAATTATTGAAATTGATTTTGAATAATCCCGGTTTTGGGAAAATTACTAAATTTGAAAAAGAGATGAAAAAACCTCAAAATAATTATTCAAAATTTGAGATTAAATATTAATCCCAATCTTCTACTCCGCCTTCTAATTTTTCTTCAAAAATCTTTTTAAGTCTTTTTATATTTTTAGAGGTATCAGAAAACTCTTCATCAAAAACCTTTTTTTGAAGCGCTTTTTTTTCCTGGTTTTTTAACCAATTTAAAAAGCCGGTTAACGACATAGCGGAGGAGTTCATGCTTTTAGCTGTTTTAGTAAGGTGTTTGTCAGATGAAATGACGGTTATTTTAGAAGGCGTTTTGCTTAAAAAAATTTGCTCTAGTATATAATCGTCAGCTGTTTGATTTTTGGGTGTATAAATAACATCTAAATGATCAAAATAATCTCTATTTGGCATCGGGGATTCACTTTTATGTCCATCAAATACAACTTCGATATTTAAATCTAGATGCAAACAGCTCTCTTTTAAAAAATCTATTACAAGATTTCTTTGAATTTCTAATTTTTTATCGCAGTGAAATAATTGAAACAGAAGATTGTAGCCATCAATGTAATATTTCATGAATTAAGATTTTCTAATGTAGCTAAAATCTTGTCTATAGCTTTTCTTCTATGGGAAATTTTATTTTTAATAGCCTCTTTTAGCTCGGCAAAGGTTTGGTTATAATCATGTTTAATAAAGATCGGATCGTATCCAAAACCCTCTCCCCCTCTTTCTTCTAAAGTGAGCTTTCCTTCAACTTTCGAGCAAGCGCATTTTTTCAAGCCATTTGGACTTGCAATGGCCATACAGCATTGGAAATAGGCATATCTTTCTTTTTCAGATAGAGACTCAAGTTTTGATAAAAGCTTTGCTCTATTATCCTTGTCTGTTGCATTTTCTCCTGCATATCTAGCTGAATACACACCAGGCTCTCCATTTAAAGAAGGAACTACCAGACCTGAATCATCGGCGAGGGTCCATTTATTTAAAACTTTTGCAGCATCAATCGCTTTTAAAATTGCATTTTCTTCAAAAGTTTTGCCTGTTTCTTTTACCGGGGTATAATCTGGAAAATCTAACAAGCTTAAAACATCTAAATTTGGAAGAAGTTCTGACAGAATGGTTTTTATCTCCCTAATTTTATGTAAATTCTTTGTAGCTAATACAATTTGAAAATCTTTTTTGATTGACTCTTCTTCTATATTCATACAAAACCTTAAAAAATGTGCTCTTTTATAAAACTATACTAAATTAAAATTTATTCAAAATAATTTCTGATATCAACGATGGTATACTCTTGATTTTTGAATAAAAACTTTTCTCCAATAGTTTTACCAAGGATATCTTTAGCAAGTTTAGATTGAAAAGAGATTATGTTTTCTTCAGCTTTAGCTTCAAAGGGTCCTAATATTGTAAAAGTGATTTTTTCTCCATGGGGACTTTTGCAGTCAATTACTGTTCCGACATTAACCTTTTCAGTTGTAACATCTTCTTTTAAAAGAAGTTTTGCTTTGCTAATTTGATCAACTAAAAGTTTTATTTCGCTTTGCAGTCTGTCTCTTCTTTCAAGAGCTGCTTTGTATTCAGCATTTTCTCTTAAGTCTCCGTGTGATCTAGCCTCTTCTATTTCTTTTGCATTGTCAATCATTTCAACAGAAGACAATCTTTCAATTTTGTTTTTCAGTTTGTTGTACCCTTCAGCTGTCATCCAAATAATATCTTCAGGTATTTCGGAAGAGGAATAGTCATTTAGACTTGGATGAGCAACTTTTGCTACCGAATGAATTATTTTAATATCATGATCTTCCAAAACTCCACATTTTGTGGACAGAAGTATGTATTCTTTAACTTGTTCGAGATTTGCAATTTTCATAATATCTCGAACTAATTCAAATTTATTGCCTGTAAGAATATTAACCATCTTTTTAGCCAAATCTTTCTTTTCAGGTTTTGACCCTAAATGATCTAATAATATTAAAAAGCCTTCAAAAAATTTTGTTTTACCCTCTTTATCAGAAAAAGGAACTTTCTCTTTTTCGGAGATAATTTTTTGGAAATACCAAATAAATGCTAAAGGTTGAATAAGAGGATGATTCATAAGTTCTTTAATCTTATCTTTCAATTTAACATTTTTAGCTTTGGTAAGTTCCTGTAAAATGTAATCTCGTAAGATATTTTGATCTACTTTAAAGAAAAGATCTAAAAATATTTCTTGCCAATCTTTTTTATACTTTCTAATGCTTAATAAAAGACGTTTTTTAAAACTTATTACATCAATTTCATGTAAAAGCTCTGTCAATGATTTAGATTCTTCTATTATTTGTTTGGTGTTGATTAATTCTTTTTCTGCTTTAAGTGTTTCTAAAAAGAAATATATTTGTAATTTTTCAGACTCTTTTACATCCTCATAAGAAAGTACATCCAAAAGTTTTGAAATTAAAGAGTTTTTAAAATCTTCATTTTTTAAGGTTTCAGAAAAATCTCTTAAAAATGAATGAATCATTTGGATTATTTCTTTAGGTTTTGGCTTGTTTTCTAAACTTTTATGTAAAATTTCTTCGTGAGATACTTCTTTTTTTCTTAGTTTAAACGGTTCGTTAAGAGAAGCTGGAGATTCGATAAATTTGTCTTTTTTTAGTTTTGCTCGGGCTGTTTGCCACCATTTATTCCATTCATCTGATGGAATTACAAGTTCACTTAAATTTTCTTTGATTTCAGAAGCTGATTTAGGTCCTAAATCCTGTATAAGCAGTTTAATAATTTCTACTGGATTTTCTTTCGCCTGTTTTTCTAAAAAATCCGGATTACCGAATCTTCTTGCTAAAAAGTGGTTGTCATCTAAAGGAATTAAGGTTTTTAAAGCATTTTCAAAAGATAAACTTTTATGCCCCACAAGATATTCAAATTCTAAAACCAACTCTTCTCTAAGAAGTGAACATTCTAAAACTTCCCCAGTCCCCCATCCGGCTTTATGAAAAACAAATTTTCCTTTATCAATGTGATTTAAAAGTTCATATTTACTAATAGCGCCTTGGAAATCTTGTCTGGATCTAAGTCCGATGATTCTTATTTTTTCACTAAATAATGGGTCTTTTGAATATCTTTTTTCTAAATGATCGTAAACAAGTGAAGCCAAATCTTCATCATTTCTCGTTTGTATATCTATAATTAATTTAAATATGTCATGTTTTTTTTCTTCATCTTGAATTTTTTCATATAATGACAGGGCTCTATTAACGTGCTGGCCAAACTTTTCTTTAATATCAGAATTACTAGCCTCTAAAAGAATGCTTTTCAGTTCATCATAATCTACACTGTCATTATAACAGTATTCTTCCCAAATTTTTATAAAACCTGGATAATCATTTTCTTTTATTTTTTCTTTGAAATCATTTAAATATGTCATTTCAATCCCTTTTATAAATTAAAGTACATATGCATATACTTCTGGTAGAATTTTAGTATATGAAAAAGCATTATTAATCTTCAAATAAGATTTAAGAAATCGTTAAGAAATTGTTGGTTTTTAAATAATTTCCCTTATGATTAATAGAATT
Organism: Parachlamydiales bacterium; assembly: GCA_016935395.1. Lineage (GTDB taxonomy): Bacteria > Chlamydiota > Chlamydiia > Chlamydiales > SM23-39 > JAFGQY01. The sequence goes on along the minus strand of JAFGQY010000110.1, from coordinate 1,938 downwards.
TTATTATTAAAATAAAATATTAGGGATATTTTGAAATTAAAATTATTATTTACATCATTAATTTTTTTATCGGCAGGTTTTGGCTTAATAGATCCTAATAGTTATAAGTGTATTAACTCGGAAAATTATAAAGAACTGCCGGCTAATTATAATTTTAATGGAATTGTAGGCTATTTCAATATGCCTTCAGCCAGAAGTGTTCTAAGCGGAAAAATCTGTTTTGGGTATAGCTTTGTTGATCCGTATAATCTTTTTTCATCTTCTCTTCAATATTTTGATAATTTTGAATTGTCTTTCAACTATTGGATTTATAATAACTATATTGAAAGGGGGTTTGGTCATTTAGGTTTTGGAAATGATGCTGACAGAGCTCTAAATGTTAAACTATTATTAAAAAGTAAAAACTTTGGATTCCAAAATTTTTTTGATGTAGCTATCGGATTTAATGATTTATTTGGATCTAAAAGATTTCATTCAAAATATATTGTTTTAACAAAGCAGTTTTTTAATGAAAATTTTGAAGTAAGCTTTGGATATTCAAAGGGGAGAATAAATGGATTTTTTGGGGGAGTGGAGTATTACCCATTTATAGATCGGGATACTTATCTTTCTAGTTTGTCTTTTGCTGTTGAGTATGATGCAAATGATTATCAAAATCATCTGTTCGAACATCCCAAGGGGAAAAAAGTTAATACTCCTATAAATATAGGGCTTCACTATAACTTTTGGGATTTTTTGCAATTGAGCTTAAGCTCAATTAGAGGGCAAAAAATAGCAGGTTCAATTTCTGCATATTGTGATTTAAATAGTCCTGTAGGTATGTATCCAAAATATTTAGATCCTCCTTTATACAACAAAAAAAAATCTAACAATCTTTTTAAGGAAGAAGAAAGTCTATCTCATAAGTTAAATGAAGCATTTAAGAATCAAGGAATCGATCTTTGTAAAGCAGCTTTACACTTTAGTGAGGGGGATAAAAAAAGTCTTTCTTTAAGTATTGAAAATAATAAGTATACATCTCAAAAAAATCTTAAGGAAAGAATTCAAGGCGTTTTAATCAGCTCTACCTTTGATGATATCGAAAATATTAATGTTGGTGTAGAAAATTATTCGGTTCCTATTAACAGATATTCTTTTCAAAAAAAATATTTAGAAAAGTACAAAAACAAAGAAATTAATTCTTTCGAAATAGAGGCGCTTACCCCTTTGAAAAATTATTCGAAAGATTATTCTACCTTAGATTCAAATGTTATTTATCAAAAAAACAGTAAAATATTTTACGCTACTTTTAAACCAATCGTAAACGCCTATTTTGGATCTACTAAAGGTAAGTTTAAATATGACTCCGGTCTTTCTTTGCTGTTTGACGGATATTTGCCCAATCAAAAAATTTATTATAACTTGCAAAGTAGCTTTTTTGTAAAATCTTCTAATAAAGATGTCGGGGATAAAGACAAATATAATCCCTCTCAAATCATAAATGTCAGATCCGATTTTATAAATTATTACAAATCTAAAAACTTTCACTTAGAAAAACTTTATTTTCAAAAAGACTGGAATCTTCAAAATGGATATTTTTTAAAAGCAGCTTTGGGATATTTTGAGATGTCTTATGCAGGTATTGCATTTGAGTCCTTATATTATCCGGTAAGTTCAAAAAATTTTGCTGTTGGATTTCAAGTTGCCAATATTTACAAAAGAAGTTTTGAAAATATTTTTTCATTTCAAAAAAAAGTAAGAAAACTTGAAAACACAAATCCTACATATGAAAATTTTATTGGGTTTCAATATTTTTTAGATCTTTATTATGACTACAAGCCCTATATGCTTAGATTCAAAACATCTGTTGGACAATTTTTAGCTAAAGATTTTGGGGTAAAATTTGAAATTTTTAAATTCTTTAAAAGCGGTGTGAAAATATCTTCCTGGATTACTTTT
>JAFGQY010000109.1 GCA_016935395.1 Parachlamydiales bacterium | reverse complement strand
TCCTTCAAGTTCTTATTTTTCAAAATTAGTAAAGAAAATTTTTGAAGTATTTTTAAATATTAATAATTTTTTCTATGATTTTACATCTAGATTGAGGTGCAGTTCAATTGACAAGTTAAAAAATGAGTTAACTATCAATCGTATAAATGCTTTAAAAGAATGTTCAAAAAAATATTTGACTAAAGATCTAGAAGCTTTAAAAGGCTTAAATCATCAAGAATTAAGCGCTTATGAAAAAAATGAGTTTATTCAAAAAGTAAAAGATTTAAAATTATTACTTTCATTAGATCTAGATAGCTCTATTCATCTTACTAATCATAGCAATAATATTAAAAGAGCTCTTGAAGGTGCTTTAAATCATAGAGTCTATTTACTTAACAAAGATCAAAATCACCCGGCTATATGTTTTTTAGAGGAGCTGGCTTTTACATTATCCAGCCAATCTAAAGGCTCTTCTCATATTTCAGATTATGCAACTAGATACCTAGATATCAAGAAAGGTAATTATGATATCAAAGACTTAGCAAAGAAGGTAGATAGTTCAGTAACCCAAGCTACAGGACTTTTACATCGAAATCAGATATTGACTAATATTTTGTGGTTTATATCTTATCCATTAAAGGGCATCAATAATTTAATCTCAAGGGTAGCTCCATTAGATGCTAAACCTTGGCTTACAAATAACAATGAAATAACAATTTGCGATTATATGCTGGATGGTAAAAAAGCTAGATTTTATCATAGCTCTGCTCCCACGGGGCCTATTTTTAATGCTCAGCTCAATTTTTTGAAAAAAAGAAAAATTGTTCAATTACATCACAATTTGCAACATTTGAGTATGCCCGGGGAAAAGGAAAGGATTTTTGAGCTTTTAAGAAAAGAGATAGAATATCCATCTACCTTAAGGGTTTTGTCAACTCCTATGGATGGCATAGCTTGGCATGGCAGTGATAAGCGCTTTTATTCAGTGGACACTCCAGAAGAGTTTTATTTAACGTACGCTAAATATGCTATTGCTAATAATCTTGATGATCCTTCTACTTCAATCCAAGATATTAGAGGAACTGCTTATAGATATGTTGAACAAGACATAAAAAATGATAATGGATTTTATGTAGGAAAAGATGTTTTAACGGATAAACAATTTAAAGCAGCCTTTTTAGCTTCAAAAGATATTATACAGAAACTTTACAAAGGTAATTCAAGATGGGAAAGCTTAAAGCATAGCAAAAAGGGTAAGATGAGACTTTCAAAGATGATGCAGCTGTTTACTCAAGGCCTTCTAGCACACGCAAGTCTTTTAAAACTTTTAAGCGATACAAAACATCAACCAAAAAATCCTGAGATCATGATCGATGCTCTATTTTCACAAGCTTGTAAGCAAGGTATCGACAGGGGAGTAGTTTTAAATGTTTTAACAAGACTCTTTTATCATTTATTAACTAATAAAGAGTTTAAAGAGAAAGATATTAAAATCATCATCGGAACAGTAATCGCAAGAGCAAAACTTGCTGAGAAAAGAATTATTTTAGAAAAAAGGTTAGAACCATTAAAAGATCTTTTACATTTTATTGAAGAAAACCCAGAAATCTTAAGAATGGGACTACAAAATTACTCAAAAGATATCCTATCTGACACATCTTCAAAAACATATCTAGAAGTAGCTAAAGATAGATTTTCTTCATTAAATCCCTTAAATCATTTTAGAACATCTTTCCAAATACAAGAAATTTAAAAAATTTATTGATTATAATTAAATTTTTAAATATTAACTCTATGTAATTTTTAAAAAATAGAGTTAAAAAATGGGCCTATGTACCTGCTTAGATATTGGAAAATTATTAGGATGCGATTTCAATTGTAATTTTCGTTCATGTACATGTTGTGCTACAGTGCAAGTGATAGTTGAGGATGATAGGCATGGAATAAGAGGAAGGGAAGTAATAGCTGGTTATGGAGATCTTTATAGCTCAATAGCTGATGGAGAAAGAGGGGAGGTAAGAACGAGAAAAGTTTTAGCTCACGCTCTTTCAGATGTTGAGCATGAAGTGAGATTGAAAGGTATTTTGAGGTTTGGAAGAAATTGCTCCGCTGATTTAAGCGATACGAAAAGACCCTCTGAAGAAGGTGCAGAGCGTTTTAAGCTAGCGGTTTATTTGAGTGGTGTTGATTTAGATCAAAAAGTGTCTTTTGATGATAAGCAGCAAATTGTAGATGTTGAGCCTCTTGTAAAAGAGGAAATGGACAAAATTCAAAAGAAAGTAGATCTGGTATATCAATATGGATCATTTGCTGCAGGTTTGTGGGATAAGTATACTGACTTAACAAACGGGCAAAGGCCTGTAAAGTTACAATCTAGAATTGAAGATGCATGTGCAGTAAAAACAATATCAAAGCAAGTTGGAAGTTTCTTTTTAGATTTAGCTAAGAAAAATAAGAAATTTGATTCTATACAGAGATTTTGTGATTTATCGCTAGGTGATCAAAAAACATTTTTAGAAGCAGCCAAAAAGATTAAAGATTTATCAGCTGGAATTTTCACAAGATGTTTTTATACAATAGATGAGGTTAGAGAATTCTACCCAACCATAAGGGGAGAAGAAAAGCCACTTTTCATTCATTGGACTTATACTAAAGAGAGAATGGAAAAAGCTCTTCAGGCTCCAACTATAGGAGAGGCTTTTCAATTTGATACACGTAGAGATGATGAAGATTTTAGAGCAATGGACAGAGCTACAGAAGGGTATAGAGTAATAGATCCTCCTGGTGCTTTAGTAGAGGGAGGGGGTGCTGGATTATTTGTAAAAGAAGAAGAAGCTGCAGGTGCTATTGATGATCCAATTGGTTTAAAAGCAGCTCCTCCTTTACAGCGCTTTGATAGTTTAGCTGCATTGCCGAGTGGGACCTCTAGTCCAGTAGCAAAAGTAGTTGAAGTAGATATTTCGGAACCTGGACCTATAGAAGAATTTAAAGTAGAAAGTCATGGAATGACTTATGGAGTATTTATTGAGTTTCTTTCAAAAAATCTGCCGGCTGATTTGAAAACTCACTATGGTGATAGAAGACTTCAATTAATTTGCCAATTACATGGATTTTCGTATGAGGATATTAAAAGAGGAGATTCATCTTTTTTATCTCAGCTTTTAGAAATTGAAGAGAAAATTAATGAATTAACACGAATTTCCTCAGCTATTTTTTATTTATTCGCAACATTGAAAAAAGATAAAGATCTTCCAGCGAAAATTAAGTTTTATAATAAAATGAGAAGAGATGCTGATTATTTAAAAGTAAAAACAGAAATAGGGAAAGAAAAAGAACTTTCAGATTTAAATATGGAAGGCTGGTTATTTCTATATAAATATGCACAAGAATATACATCCGAAGAAATTGATGCATTCAATAAAGAATATTGTTTAAATGATTGGCTTAATGGAATGTCGAAAGCTCAAAAAGATGAAGCTTATTTTATTCAAATGTTAAATGGAAATTCAACAGACCCAAGACTTATTGAACTTGGTAGAAAAAGATTAAGAATTGTTTGTGATTTGGAAAGTATCGATATCAATAGAGTAAAAACACACAGAATTAACTTAGTAGAAACTCATTCTCTGGAAAAAAGAGCTCAAGAATTAAATAAATATTCATCTGTATTTGGATATTTGTTTGCTGCATTTAAAGATAGCTTGACTCAGCCATCTGAAACAAGAGATGACTATTTAAATCAAAGAAATACTGGATGGAGAATCAGATTTATTAGTGAATTGAAAGAAAAAGATGAGTTGTACAAATATGTTGAATCTAGTAAAGATCTACTGAATATTGATAATAAATTTTTCTTACAGCTTTATCCTTTTGCTATTCGTTATGCTGATAAAACTCTTGAAAAACTTAATAGAAATTATCCGCTTGAAACATGGGCATCATCTAGATAGGATTAATAGTTTTAACTCAGAGAAAGAAGATAGAAAAAAGCATTTTCAATAATTTTTACTAATATTAATTTTTCTTATATTTTTAGTTAAAACCTCTTCAAAGTAAATAAAATTTATTATATAAAATTATAATAAACTATGGTGCAATATGAAAAAGGTATTTTTTTCTCTTCTACTATTAATATTTTCAAGCTGTTCAACTAATTCTATCCAATCAGGTGCGTTAGCAGAACAAAACAGAATAAACATTCTTGATCTTAGGGTTGGAATGAACCAGGAAGATGTTTTAGATGTTATGGGACATCCATATGATAAGGAATTTAGAAAAGTCGGAAATGTTCAGTATGAAGTATGGCTTTATATCACAAAAGCTACTTTTTTAGGGCAGTCTCAATTAATTACAAGGAATTTTACGCCCTTAGTGTTTAGAGATGAGACATTAAAAGGATGGGGATGGCAGTATTATAAATTTGTATTTAATGTAGACAATGAACATGAAAAAAGAAAAGAAGAAGTTAGACAAAAATATACAAATGATAAAGAAGAGTGGCCAAGAAATGAACATCTTCAAATAGCTCCATTGGGCAAACAGCCTACAGATCAACCAAAACCTGAAGAAAAACCAGCAGCTACAGAAGACGAAGATACTATTGACGAAGATATTAAATTACTAAAACCCGCAAAGCCAAAAGAAACGCAGCCTAAAGAAGAAAAAAGCCCATGTAAAAAAGATGGTGAAGAAGGATATTATTTTTGGGAATAAAATATGAAGTAAACTGAAGCTGCTAAAGAAATTTTATTAAATAAGTTAAAAGATGTGTTATTCATTTATGTTTTTGGAAGTTTTGCATCAAATAATCAAACTCAAGAAAGTGATTTAAATTTAGCTGTTTTTTGTGACAAAAAATTAGATAAAGTAAAACTGTTTGAAGTGGTTCCAAGTAATAGCATCGAAAATTAATAGAGACGTTGATTTAGTTGATCTATATGATGCTTCAACCGTATTTCAGTTCCAAATAATTAATGAATGGAAAGTTGTTTATTGCAAAAATGAATCCAAAAGAGCATTTTTTGAAAATTATGTAGATTCAATGTATCTTGATCTAAATGAATTTAGGTGGGGGATATTGAAAAGAGAAAAGGAGTTTTCTGATGGATAAAGATCGTGTGAAGCTGTTATTGATTAAGGCCATGGTAGGCTTTAGGAATATTGCAGTACATGATTATAAGACAGTAAATATTGAAATTGTTAAGTCTATCATTGAGAAGCGCTTAGATAATTTTATTGCCTTTTCTAAACTTGCATTATCAATCAAATGATAAAAAAAAATAAAACCTAATCCACCCAAACTTAACCTGTTTTATGTTAATGAATTACAACCATTAAAAGTAAGTCATTTATAATAATTAAAATGATTAGATATAAAATAAGGCTTTTAACGAAGAATACAATTTAAATGGGTTTGTAGTTAAGGTAGCTAAACCATCCTTAGGTTAAGTAATCTAGAGATTCGAGATATTGCTTAACATAACGTGTATTATCAGACCATCTATCAACATCAGAATAACCCTCATTAATCTTATGGTCATCTTATAATTAAGTTATTTATAATAAATACTTTAGGTAAAAACTTTATTTTTCTTTGAGTTGCCGCTGTTGTATATCTTAATTTTGTAAAATATTTTTTTTAATCTTATATA
>JAFGQY010000108.1 GCA_016935395.1 Parachlamydiales bacterium | reverse complement strand
AGATAATATTATGGCAGCAGCACCTGTGGTTCGAAGACCAAGACACGAGGCGGCGTCGAGCGCAATAGGACACGCAATAGTTGAAACAGCAAAAGAGTGGGGGGCGACAGCTTTAAGAGTTGGATGCTTAGCTTCTTATGTGCCTACTGCGATGAATGCTTATCAAGAATATTGTGCATCAACTTATGATCCCGGATCTCAATGGACTCATCAAACTCTCCACACAGGTGTATGTTCAACAGGTTCTTTTGTTGGTGATTTAAGCGTTCCAACTGATCTTGCTGTTGTAGCAGCAGGATGCGTGGCTTATGCAGTTTTAAATCGAGCTGGATATGCAGAACGATTAAAACAAGTAGCAGCAAGAGTCGGAGATGCTGCAGTTGCATATACCTTACAAGGATATGCAAGTGCTTTATGGGATAAAGTGCCAACTTCTTATCTTAGAAATATAGCAACCACATCAGTAGCAGGATGGGTTACAGGTAAAATCGCAGGTTTTTGGGGAGCAAAGTCAGCTTCATCAAGAGCTGCAGGGGCTGCTCAAGATGCTCTTACTAAAGAGATTAAACAATTGAAAGAAGATCTTGGAAAAGCTAATGTAGCTGAAAAAAGGGCTAAAGAAATAGCTAGCGATGCTCGAGCAGAAGTAATAGTTTTACAAGAGCTAATTCATCGACAAGGATTTACTATAGCTCAGGCTGATGCTACCAGTGCGCCAGCACCAGCTCCTAGAGCTTAGCTTTTTGATTAGCAAGAAGGTTTTTAGCGTATTTTTGAAAATAAAATAACGTAAATTAATTAGTAAAGACTTAAGAATAAAAACTTAGGTCTTTTTTTTATTTTAAAAAAAGGCGTTTTTTTAAATATCAAAATTTTCTATTAAAAGCTTTTTAACATCGTTGAAAAATTCGTCGGGATTTTTTGAGGGTTTGATCATTTGAAGGGTTTTTTGGATTTTTGTTTTTTTAAAAGACTGCTTTTCAGCAAAAAGTGTGTAAGTCATAAATTTTAAATGGGTAAAATTTTCAAAATTTGCAAATACTCTTATTTTGGTAAAACAGATTAGCCAAAAAACTTCTTCGGGGGGAGTGGAAAAACGATCGGTCATTTCAGTTAATAGTGTGTCCACTTCATTTAAAGATGTAACACTTCCTAGTCTATAATAAAGCTCCATACGGATATTTGAATCTTCAATGTAATCATCGGGTATGTATGCAGGCATTGAAAATTCCACTTTTGTTTCAATAAATGAGGTTGGTTTTTTCTCTTTAATGCTTTCTATAGCTTTTTTCAAAAGCTTGCAGTAAAGGTGAAATCCAATGTTGGAGATCTGCCCTGACTGTTTTACACCCAAAATATCTCCGGCTCCTCTAATCTCTAAATCTCTCATTGCTATTTTCATGCCTCCGCCATAACCGGGAGCTTCTAAAAGAGCGTTCAAACGTTTTTTGGAAATTTCTGAAACTTCTTTTCTTTTGGGAGTTAAAAAATAGGCATAAGACGATCTGTTCCATCTTCCGACTCTTCCGCGCAGCTGATATAAATCAGCTAAACTAAAAGCGTCTGCTCTATCTATTAAAATTGTATTTGCGTTTGGTATGTCAATTCCGTTTTCAACAATGGTTGTTGAAAACAAAATATCAATCTCGCCTTTTTTGAATTTATGGAAAATTTCATCAACAGCATCGGAGCTCATCTGTCCATGGACTATTTGGATTTTTACGTTAGGTATTAAAGATTGAATATGCTTTGCTCTTAAGTGAATTGATTCGACTCTATTGTGAATAAAAAATACTTGGCCGTTTCTAGACAGCTCTCTTAAAATAGCGTTTTTAATAACCTCATCATCATTTTCGGATAAAATGGTTTTTATCGGAAGACGGTCTTGAGGGGGAGTGTTTATGATTGACATGTCTTTTACTTTAATAATAGACATATACAAGGTTCTGGGAATCGGAGTTGCACTTAAGGTTAAGGTATCAACGCCTTTTTTTAACTTTTTTAAATGCTCTTTTGCCCTAACTCCAAATCTTTGCTCTTCATCAATGATAATTAATCCAAGATCTTTGAAAACAACATCTTTTGATAAAATTCTATGTGTTCCGATCAAAATATCTACATTGCCCATTTTGGTATTTTCTATAATTTCTTTATTTTTTTTAGCTGTATTAAACCTTGATACCATTTCGATGTTTATTCCAAAAGATGACATTCTTTCTAAAAATGTCTCATAATGCTGAGATGCCAAAACTGTAGTAGGTACTAATACTGCAACCTGTTTTTTGCCATCTACAACCGCTTTAAAAGCAGCTCTCATTGCAACTTCAGTTTTGCCATATCCAACATCGCCACAAATAAGTCTGTCCATGGCTTTTGTGCTTTGCATGTCCTTTTTCAAAGCTTCGATGGCATTTTTCTGATCTTCCGTTTCAGTATATGGAAAATCAAGTTCAAAAAGAGTTGTCTCTTCCGAATTTTCAGGGTACTTGTATCCGCCTTCTATCTGCCTTGTAGCTTGTACATCCAAAAGATCAGATGCATAGCCTATAATCTGTTTTTGTGCAGTAAGTCTTGTCTTTTGCCATTTGTTGGTTCCAAGTGCATTTAAAGTTGGTATCTGTTCATTAGAGCCGATATATCTGCTGACTAAATGAGCTTGCTGAATCGGAACATATAGCTTTGAGAGTTTTGCATACTCAATTATTAAAAATTCCGATTCGACTCCTAGATGATTGGCCTGTTTTTCTACCCCTAAAAATTTTCCAATTCCGCTATGAAAATGAACTACCAAATCACCGGGCTGCAGATGATGAAATTCAGCGGCGGGTGTATGATATGTATTTCTATATTCCTGCCTTCTTATAACTTTTCTGTTCGTTACCTGAAAATAGGGCAAGAGGGCAATATTTAAATCTAAAAGTATAAACCCTGATGTTAAAAATCCATCTGCAAATGAAATATTTTTAGTTGTTTCTATGTTTTTTGTTTCTAAAATTTCCAGAAGATGTTTTTTTTCACTGTCGGAATTAATTAAAAATAGAATTTGTAAATTTTTTGAAAGAAGATCATTTAAATGATCTAAAATATTTTCAATTTTTTCAACATTTAGAAAATTTGCAAAGGATGTAAATGGATTTTCAAAAAAATATGAAAAATTTTTAAAAGATGTATTAAAAATCTCAAAATGCTCAATTTCTTTTTTGTCTTCTGAGAATTTTACTTCGGTAAGATTTTCTATTTTTTGATTTTGAGAAAAGAAAAGTTTTTGTCTATTTTCATTTTCTTTTAAAAACTCTTCAAAGGTAATAAAAAACTTTGAGTTTTTAATATTTAGTTTATTCAAACTTACCAAACTGTCTTCTATTGATAAAAGATCATCAAAAATTAAAATAAAATCTTCAGATAAATGAGATGAGATGTTTGTCAGATCTTTTTGATTTTTAATAAGTTCAAGCTCATCAGATACAAAAATATCAAAACTTTCAACCTTTTTAATGGATTTTTGTGAAATATTATCAAAAGATCTAATGCTTTCTATTTCATTAGAAAACAGCTCTATTCTAAAAGGAGTTTTTGCGTTTACGGGAAAAATATCTAAAATATAACCTCTTTGGGCAAACTCTGATTTGTCGGATACAATTGAGGCTTTTTTGTATCCCAGTTCAATCAGCTTTTTTACCGTTTCATCTAAATTAATAGTTTTGCCGACTTCAAAAGAAAGGGTAAGATTTTTTAAAAAATCTTTTTTTACAATTTTTTGTAAAAGAGAGTGAATGGTGCAGATAACTGTGTTATTTTTTTTGCCGCTAAGTAATTTTGTTAACGTTTCAAATCTTTTGCCGATAATATCCGGGCTTGGTTTTATATCTTCAAAAGGAAGAGTTTCCCAGGAGGGAAACTCAAATAGATTTTCATTAAAAGTTTTCAGATTTTCAAATAAAGTATCTTTATTCTTGTCTGATGTAACTATTAAAAAATCTTTTTCGCTATTTTTCTTTGCAAAGCTTATCAGTGAGCTGATCTCAGCAATATCTAGCTTGTCAATAAGTAAGCTTTTTTTTGCATCAAAAATTTTTAAGTATTTTTGAAAAAATAAACTGTTTTTTAATAAATTATTCACTTTGCAATCAAAATTTGCTTTATTTTTTCAAATGCTTCATCTACTTTTGCAAACTCTTTTCCGCCGGCTTGAGCTGAATCTTTTTTTCCGCCACCGCCGCCTTGTATAATTGGAGCTATTTCTTTTATAAGATCATTTGCAAAGATCTTTTTATCTATCAGATCCTGACTTACTCTAATGATGATTTGACAGCGACTATCCACTTCACTTGCAAGTACAACAATAGCTGACTTTAATTGATTTAAAAGATCTTGAGACAGCTCTTGCAGCTGTTTTGGATCAAGATCAACTTTTTCCATCAAAATATTTATCGAGTTAACTTTTTCAGTTTTATTTGTAAGCACACTTAAAAGATCGCCCTGTTTTTCTTTTTGTAGTTTTTTAAATTTTTGATTTAATTCAAAATTATCTTCAATCATAGAGAGAACTTTTTCTTCCAGTTTTTGAGGAACAACTTTTAATTTTGAAGATATGTTATCTATTAAATCTTCTTTTTCATATGAAAAATCTTCAGCACCTTCGCCGGTTAGAGCTTCAATTCTTCTAACACCTGCGGCAATAGAGCTTTCTTTAAAAATTCTGAAATACCCGATATCTCCGGTATAGGATGTGTGAGAACCCCCACAAAGCTCTTTTGAATGTAGCATATCAATAACTCTTACTTTGTCGGAATATTTTTCTCCAAAGATCTGTTTTATTGTAGGATCTTTTAAAACATCTTCGTATAAAACTTCATACTCTTTAACCTTGATATTTTCTCTAATCTTTTCATTAACAAGCCTTTCAACTTGTCTTACTTCTTCTTTGGAAACAGCTTTGTGATGATCAAAATCAAATCGAAGTCTAAATTCGTCAACTAATGATCCTGCCTGTTTAATATGTTGTCCTAAAACTTGAGATAAAGCCCAGTGTATTAAGTGAGTTGCAGAGTGGTTGGCTTCAATTTTTTTTCTTCTTTTAATATCTATTTTAGTTTTAATTTTTTCCTGTTTTGATAATTTTCCTTTTTTCATTTTACCAATATGGACAATAACTCCAGGATAGGGCGATTGCGTATCTTCAACTTCAAAAATATTTTCATTCAAAAATATTTGGCCTTTATCTGCAGTTTGTCCTCCCATTTCAGCGTAAAATGGGGTTTTGTCCAATATGATAATTGAAAGATCATTTTCTTTAATTGTATCGACAAATTTACTACCCTGTATCAAAGCTAAAATTCTTGATTCAGATTCAAAAATATTATGACCTAAAAATTCACATGGTTTATGGGTTTTTGTGAAATCAGCAAAAAAGTTTTCATCAAATTTCTGATGGACTTTTTCGTGAGCCGATTTTGATATTTCTTTAGCTTTTTTCTCTAGCTCATCATATTTTTTTAAGTCTACTTGCAAATGTTCATCTTTTGCTAAAAGAGTAACCTCTTCTATTGGAAAGCCGTATGTATCTTTTAATTTAAAAGCTTCTTCACCCAAAATCATTCTTTTTTCTTTTTTAGCTAAAGAAATAATTCCGTTCATAAGATTTCCACCGCGCTGAAGTGTTTTTATAAACGACTCTTCTTCCATTGTGAGTATTTCAGCTGTTCTGTCCAAATTGTCTTTGAGCTCAGGGAAATCTTTTCCCATCAAAGAATTTAATCTTGGAAGAAGTTTTGCTAAAAATGGCTTTTCAAAGTTTAAAATTTTTCCGTATCTGAACGCTCTTCTTAAAATCTTTCTAAGAACATATCCTCTATCAACATTTGATGGCACAGCGCCGTCTGCTATAGCAAAAGCTAAAGATCTTATGTGATCTGCTATAACATGAAATGCCGGTGCAATATCTATATTTTTTTCGTCATATTTGATTTTTGAAAGGTCTTCAACTTCAGCAATCAGACTTCTTAAAACATCGGTTAAAAAAATATTATCGTATCCATTTACAAAAGCTACCACTCTTTCAAGACCGGCTCCAGTATCAATGCAAGGTTTAGGAAGGGGAGTCATTTTGCCCGTTTCATCTTGATTAAACTGCATAAATACCAGGTTCCAAAATTCCGGATATCTCTCTCCTGTTTTATCGTAAATAGGTGAGGTAGCGTCAGAGTATTTTTTTCCTCTGTCATATAAAAGTTCGGAGCAAGGTCCACAGGGTCCTGTATCTCCCATAGCCCAAAAATTTTCACTTTTCCCAAATCTAACTAATCTTTTTTCAGGAAGATAGTTTTTCCAAATCTCAAAAGCTTCATCATCTTCTTCGTAAACTGATGCCCAGATTCTTTCAGGATCAAATCCAAAAACATGGCATGATATATCATACGCAAATCTAATTGCATCTTCTTTAAAATAATCTCCAAATGAAAAATTGCCTAGCATCTCAAAAAAAGTTAAATGTCTGGATGTAAATCCGACATTTTCTAAGTCGTTATGCTTACCCCCGGCTCTTATGCATTTTTGAGTGGTTGTGGCTCTTGTATATGATCTTTTGGATTTCCCCAAAAAAACATCTTTAAACTGGTTCATTCCAGCATTTGTAAATAAAAGTGTCGGATCATCATGTGGTACCACTGGCGATGATGGAACAATTTTGTGACCTTGAGTTTTAAAATAATTTAAAAACCCGCGTCTAATATCTTCTGAATTCATAAAATTATGCCTCAAAAATGCTTATTTTATTGAAATAATTTAAAGGATTTCTCTAAGGATGTCAAAGATTTTATGTTTAAGTAACTTATGAATATTAATAATTATTTAAAAAATTTTTAAAACTTTTATTGATTAGGTTTGAAAAATCAATTTTTCTTGTAACTTATTAAAATCTTTATGAAACTAATCTCTCATAAATTTTTTAAAGGATAGATCAAATGGATGAAGATTTAAAAAATGAAATAAAAATTATTGCTAATACAGTAAGAGGACTTTCAATCGATGCTATTGAAAAAGCTAATTCCGGTCACCCGGGTCTCCCACTCGGCTGCGCTGAAATAGGGGCTTATTTATATGCCAATATTTTAAATCATAATCCCAAAAATCCCAATTGGTTAAATAGAGATAGATTTGTTTTATCTGCAGGTCACGGATCTATGCTTTTGTATTCACTGCTTCATCTTTCAGGATTTAATCTTCCAATGAATCAGATAAGTAGATTTAGACAAAATAACTCCAAAACTCCCGGTCATCCGGAAGTGCATGTAACTCCCGGAGTTGAAGCCACAACAGGGCCTTTAGGACATGGCATTGGTAACGCTGTCGGTATGGCAATAGGAATGAAAATTTTGCAAGCTAAATTCAATACTGACAAATATAAACTTTTTGATAACAAAATTTATACTCTTGCAGGTGATGGCTGCATGATGGAAGGTGCCGCTTCCGAAGCTTCTGCAATTGCAGCTCATTTAAGATTGGATAACTTGGTAATTATCTATGATGCTAATAAAATCTCATTAGACGGTCCCTTATCTGAAAGCTCTTCTGAAGATACTAAAGCCAGATATAGAGCTTATGGATGGGATGTTTTTGAAATAGATGGTCATGATTTAGATGCAATAGATGCTATATTTAAAGAGATTAAAGAAAATCAGGAAAAACCTGTTCTTATAATGGCCAATACTATTATCGGTAAAGGTTCACCACATAAACAGGGATCTCATAAGGTTCACGGCTCTCCTCTTGGAAAAGATGAAGTTAATGCAACAAAAAAGAATCTCAACCTCAAAGAGTTAAATTTTGATGTTCCAAAAAATGTTTATGAATTTTTTGAAAAAAAACTAAAAGTTCAAAAAAAACTGGAAGATGACTGGAATGAGATGTTTTTTAATTGGGCTAAAGAGAACAAAATTCTTTTTGAAGAGTTCAAAATTATGCAAAATAAAACTCTTCCTCAAGATATTGAAGGATTTTTGAAAAATATTGAAATTAAAACTTCCATTGCCACAAGAGATTCTTCCGGAGTTGTTTTAAATAAACTTGCAGATATTTTACCATTTTTATATTCAGGTTCAGCTGATCTTTCTTCTTCAGATAAAACATATTTGGATAAGTTTGATTTTATTGATCATAAAAATTTTAAAGGAAGAAATTTTAAATTCGGCGTTAGAGAATTTGCCATGGGGACCATTTCAAATGGTCTTGCTTTAACCGAGATGTTTTTACCGGTTTGCGGAACATTTTTAGTTTTTTCCGACTATATGAGAAATGCTATTAGATTGGCCGCTTTATCCAATCTTCAAATTATTTATCAATTTACCCACGATTCTATTTTCTTGGGGGAAGATGGACCTACACATCAAGCCGTTGAACATATTGCCTCTTTAAGAGCTATTCCAAATCTTTTAGTTATTAGACCTGCCGATGCAAATGAGGTTAAAATGGCTCATCTTGCAGCTCTTGAACATAAAAATCCTACAGTTTTGATTCTTTCAAGACAAAAACTTCCGACTTTAAAAGAAACAGATATTAGCTATGAAGAAGGACTTTTTAAAGGAGCTTATATTGTTAAAAAAGAAAAAAAACTGAAAAGTTCTTTTGATTATACACTTTTTGCTACAGGTTCTGAACTGGAGCTTGCTTTTGAAGTTGCAGATAAACTGGAAAAATTAAACAAAGATGTAAGAGTTGTCTCCTTTCCCTGTTTTGAACTTTTTGAAAAACAGTCTCAAAAATATAAAGACGAGATTATATCCAAAAATTGTAAAAAATTCGTTTCAATTGAAGCTGCAAGAAGTATGGGTTGGTATAAATATATTGGTAGAGATGGGATAGCTATTTCTGTTGAAACTTTTGGTAAATCTGCTCCTATGGAAGTGTTGAAAGAAGATTTTGGATTTACTGCCGATAAAATTTTAGAAAGAATAAAATAATTTTTTTTTAATTAAATT
>JAFGQY010000107.1 GCA_016935395.1 Parachlamydiales bacterium | reverse complement strand
TTTCTAATATTTTTACCAAAAAAATTTATTTTCTTTTTTCTAAATAGTTACTCAAACATCTTAATTTTAATAAATTAAAAAAAGTTATGAACAACAAAACCACAAAGTGGGAAATTGTGGAAAATTTGTTCACCAAAAATCATTAATTACACTCCGTCAAACTCGGGTTATTGACGTTAAAAGTCTGACAAACAATGACTTACGTTAGTAATTTCAAAGATATAAATGTGATTTTCAGAATGTTCAAAAGTTTTGACAGGAAAATGCTTTTTGAAAATTTTTGCAAATTTTAAAAATTAATAAAAAAACATTTAACTTTTATTTTTTTTATCTTTTGTTACAATAAGTTAAAACACGTAAGGATTTTAAAAAATATATGTCTGATGCTAAAACTGTAGATAATCTAGGACCGGAAGTTCACAACAGATACATGCAGGACATCTCTTTACTAAGTGAAAAAGAGGTGCAAAAGTTTTTAAAAACACCTTCAGTTGCATCAAGAACAGAAATTTTAAAAATACAACCTTCTTATCCAGAACTTGACCTTCTTTGGGGACTATCTCAAAATAACACAACCCCCTTCGCTCCACCTGCAAATTATTTTATCGCTACAACTGATATATTTACATATCAGCTTATGCCTTCATTTGGACCAGTTGAAGAAATTGTTGAAAAGTTAGATTCATTTGTCGAAGAAAAAAAGAAAAGAAAAAAAAGAGAGAATAAAGAAGATCAGGAAGAACAAAAAGAATCTGAAAAACTTTTAAAATTTGCAAAAATGGTTTCTATATTAAATAAAATAATAAGTGAAATCAAAAAAAGAAAAGATGAATATCATAAAGGTTAATATATGGACTGGAAATCTTATTTAGAATTATCAGATGATACTTTGGATGATATAAGACTTGTCGGATATTCCTATATTAAACAGGGATGCTTTGATATAGCTTTAGATTTTTTCAATGCATTGGTTATTTTAAATCCAAATAGCAGCTACGATCAACAAACCCTCGGCGCAATTTACATGCAAAAAGGAAGGTATTTGGATTCATTAAAACATTTTGATCAAGCATTAAAAATAGAACCTAAAAATTACTTCATAATGCTCAACAGAGCTAAATCACTATTTTCATTGGGATATATCAAAGAAGGTCTAATGCAGGCAAATGAACTTCAAAAATGCCTAGATAAAAATATCTCTACTCAAGCAAAAGCATTAATTGAAGCTTATAGTTAATGTTTTAAAAAAAATAAAAAGTCAAAATTTTTCAATAATAAAAAAAACCTCAACAATATTTCTATCACTGAGGATTTTTATCAAAAAATTTTATTTAAACTATTCTATAATGAGGAGCTTGCATTGCTCTTAAAATATTAACAAAAGCTCTGTAAGATGCTATGTTTTTATCAAGCATAATAAATCTTCTTGTATATAAAAATAGAGGCAATATTAATAAAATTGATGCAACTCTACCCAATAGAAAAGAAGCTAGATTTTTTATCTTATCAAATGTAGCAACAGCAAATCTTGGTAAGTATTTATCTATAAATCTTATTCTGTTTAATGGAGCTTTACGTAAAATTTCAGAAGATTTTTTATCAAATACCATCGTATCAAAATCATTATATGGGAAAGCTTTTTTGAAATCTTTTTCAGTATAATAATCAAACGGATTTTTAACTTTAGTTTCAAAATAATTTCTTATTTTATCTACGCGCTTTGTAAAGAAATTTTTATTTTCAGCTATTTCGGCATCAGTTACAACGTACAAATAATTAATATTTGAAACAAGCACTTTACCAATATTTCTATCTTTTTGAGTAAATTCAAAGTTTTTGCCTACTAGATTAAATAATTTTTTTACTAAATAAGATAGGCTAACAGAACCTTCATAACCGTTTGCTATAACAGATCTTCCAGCTAAAAAGGAAACTTTAGGTTGTGTATTGTAAACTATATCATTTAATTCTTTTAAAGAATTTGCTTTATCTATTGAAACTCTTAAATTTTTCATAACATCCCCATTTATTTTTGATTTCGAGATTATACATATTTCATTATTTTTTTGGTTATTTTTTTTGATTATAAGGAACTTAAAAATAAAGCTTTCAAAAAGCCAAAAAATTCATTTGCAACCTATAAAATGAAGTGGTAGATTAAAAAAAAGTAAAAAATAGTATGCTTTTTTATCTACATAAAAGCTAAAAAACAATCAATAATAAGAGATTTAAATGCTCGAATTGAAAGAACAAGTTTGGTCGCAATTTCTAGAATTTATCAAGACAAGAATTTCCGATACAGAATACAAAAATTGGTTTGAGCATATTTTAGTTAAAGAGCAAAATGAAAAAGAAATAGTTTTAGAAGTTCCAAACATTTTCGTAAGAGAATACATTATTGATAACTATAAAAAAGACATGCAAATATTTCTTCCATTAAAAGAAAATGGAGAACTTGCAATAAATTTTGTAATTAAAGAGCAGAAAAAGAAAAAATTTAAATCTCATATTCTTCCTCCAGATATCAACAGTCAAGAAGATCTAAAGTTTAATACTCAATATACTTTTGAAAATTTTATAGAAGGTCCGTCCAATCAATTTGTTAAATCTGCAGCACTAGGCGTCGCTCAAAGACCCGGAAAATCTTTTAATCCTTTATTTATTCATGGAGGAGTAGGTCTTGGAAAAACTCATTTAGTTCATGGAATAGGACATTTCATTAAAAGCCATATTAAAAACTGCTCTATAAAATGCGTTACAACTGAAGCTTTTATAAATGATTTAGTTTTCAATCTAAAAAATAAATCCATGGATAGGATGAAAAGATATTATAGAAGTTTAGATGTATTATTAGTGGATGATATTCAATTTCTACAAGATAGATTAAATTTTGAAGAGGAGTTTTGCAATACTTTTGAAGCTCTTATCAATCAGCATAAACAAATTGTTATAGCATCAGATAAACCCCCTTCACAATTAAAACTTTCTCAAAGATTGATCGCTAGAATGGAATGGGGCCTTGTAGCTCACATAGAAGTGCCGGATCTGGAAACTAGAGTTGCAATTTTAAAGCATAAAGCACATACAAAAAACTTTTCGCTATCCGATGATGTTGCCTTTTTTATTGCTGAAAGAATTTTTTCAAATGTCAGACAGTTAGAAGGTGCAATAAATAGAATTGCTGCTTACTCAAAACTCATCAACGCTGAAATCACAAAAGATCTCGCTGAAAATCTTTTACACGAGATGCTCTCTTTTTCACCAAGTAAAAAGGTAACTGTTGAAAATATTTTAAAAAATGTAGCCTCTTTATTCGAAATTAAAGTTTCTGAAATTAAAGGGGAATCCAGATTAAAACATATAGCCCAAGCTCGGCAAGTTGCTATGTTTTTAGCAAAAGAGCTTATTCAGGAATCTCTTCAAAAAATTGCACTTGCTTTTGGTGGAAAAACACACTCAACCCTTCTTCATGCATGGAAAAAAATAGCTAATGAATTAGAAAATAATCATATTTTATCAAGGCAGGTTGATATGATTAAAAAGAATTTGGATTCTTGAAAAATAAGCCTATAGCAAAAAGATCACAATTTTTAAAATTTTCTTTTGCTTCACTAAAAATTTCTTCATTCATAAAATCATTTACTATTAAAATTTTTTCATCATTTTTCACTTTATAACCAATCGGGATTTTTAAAATTTTCGAAAGATGATAAGCTAAAAAAAAGATATGATTTTTATTAAAAAAACTAATTTTATAAGGAACGATTTTATCAAAATTGGGCCAATTCATCTGGTTTACTTTAATTAACATATAAGAAGCGCTAACTTTGAAAATCTTTTCTAAATTATTTTTTTTTATCTCTTGATATAATGAATTTATTGGCCAAAAATTTTCAAAAGTCGCAGCCCAATTATTTTCATTATTAGATTGAGTTAAAGAAAAGTAAGAAATACATAGCTCGCAAAAAAAATTACTTTTTTGATTATTTAACTTATTTTTGCAAGCTAAGCAATATTTTGGATAAACATTATCCAAAATATTTGATAAAGCATTTTTAAAATGCCCTATCATAGATTCTTAATAAGATTTTTAGCCTTTTTATCTTGTTTACCCCAATTGATCCATCCATATAATGCTAAGCCGAAATAAACGAAAAATAACGTTGATTGAGCATATGATTTCAAATGAAAATTATATACTACAAATGCAGCATTAGTAATCATCCAAATAACAAATCCAAAACGGATTCTTTTAGCATTTAAAATGGTTCCAAAAATTGCCAAAATGGTATTACACCAAATTAACGTCTCTAGTTTTTCCATAAACTCCCCTATTTATTTCATCTAACAAATCGTTAATCTGCTTTTCATCAAAGATTTGTTTAGATTCTGCTTTAATAATGTTGATACTGTTTTGATATTTTTGTTCAAAAGTTTTTACAAGCTGTCTGAAATCATCTCTTATACTATTCTGATATTCCACATTGACAGCTCTAACTCCATCTTCCGTGGGCACATATCCAGGTGTTGGCTCAAGATAAACCAATACATCATATTTTCTTATCCATTCTAGACAGAAAAGCTCTAAGGATTTTGTAAGATTATTGTTTCTTTTTAAATGATTGATGTAAATAAAAGCATCAGAAGGGGTTCTATCGGAAATTGCTATTTCAAATCCTTCAGCCTCTGCTTTAAGCTCTTTTTGAAGTTGAGATGCTACAACAAAAAGAGTCGTTTGATAAACAGTATCCTGATTTATTGGAAAAGGACTTTGCCGAGCTGTTTCATGAATAACAGTCACATTTTTGTCTTCCATTTTATAAAAAGCTGCAAGTTTGTAAACTAAAGTTGTTTTAGCAGCGCCATGTGTTCCAAATATCGCAATTCTTTTCATTTACCTCTCCAAATTTTTTAATTTTATATATTTTTAAAAGATTATATATAAAATATCTAGAAATTCATGAAAAAAAAGCTTCGAAAAGTTTTTAATCTTTTACTATTATTTACAAAAAAATTAGAAAAAGAGAAAAAAATGATTCAACGCCTAATTGTCTGTCCCATAATACAAAACTCAGAAAATGAGATTTTGATCTGTAAAATGCCCAAAGATAAAGGCGCTTATCCCGGAAAATGGGCCCTGCCGGGTGGCGGCGTTGAGCCACAAGAAAAAATGCTGGATGCTTTAAAAAGAGAGATTAAAGAAGAGTTAGGGGATGAATTAAAAATTACAAAAATATCTCCCTTTGAATTTAGAGATGCAGTAGCACTAAAACATTTTGCTGATAAAACAAAAAAAGAGATTTATATGATCTTTTTGATATTTGATTGTCTTGCCGAAAATAAATCAATTACTTTGAATGATGAATTTGAAAGTTATGCCTGGGTGAAAATTGATGAATTAAAAAATTATGATTTAAATGAGCAAACAAAAATTACTTTTCAAAACAAAAATTTTTTATAAAAAATTAGTTTAAAAACCCTCTTTTCTTTTTCAGGTTGTATTTTGGCTCTTGCAAATCGCCCCTTATAGATATTACAAAGGATTCAGTAAATTTAAATAAAACATACTGTTTCATAGCTATATTTAAATAAATATTACCATCAAAATCCACATATGGTTTTTGACCTTTGTCATGTAAAAAGAATTTTGATCTTTCACCTTCACTAAAAGAGTCTTGCAGATCTTTAATATAAAATTTTCCATCACTTACTTTGAGATCAACCTTTCCTTTAACAGGAGTTAAAAGCTCTTGATCTAGACCTACTATTCTAGATAAAACATCTGCCGGGAATTCAAATACAGAGTGATTTCTTTTAAAAGAGTTAATAAAGTGAAGATTGCCCTTTCCTGAAAAAGATTTTCTGTCATTAACATTACCTTTAAACTCATTGAGATTTAATTCTCTTACTAAAAAAGGAGTCATTTCTCCTAAAGGATGGTCAATCTTTTGCATTAAAGAGGGTCTTAGATCTTTAATCTTTAAATTTGGAATGTTGATCTGCCAGGATATCTCATTTTTCTCTAATAAAAAGTTTTTTATAGATAAAATACCGGAAGTATCACTAATTTTAAGATTTTGAAAATTTAACTTGCTTGGATCAATTTCAACGCTTGATAACATAGTTTTAAATCTATATCCGAGAAGTTCAAAATCTTTTCCTGAAAAAAGGCCTTGAAATTTGAAATTTTTATTTTTTGAAAAATCTAAAAAAAGCCTTCCGCTAAACTCATATCCTTTTCTTAAGTCAAATTTTGAAATTGCATCTTCGACTGGAATGGGCATAATTTTTTTTAACTTAAATAAATCCAATTTAACGCTACCAAAAAGAACCTTTTCATTTTCTTTTTGAAATAAAATATCAATTCCACTAAAACTTCCTGTCATTTCATTTATTTCAAAAATTTTATTTTGATTTATGCTCCATTTTATTTTGAGTGGATTTTCATCTTTTTGATTTTCTGAAAATGAAGTTGTACACAAAATATCATTATTAAGATAAAAACTGT
>JAFGQY010000106.1 GCA_016935395.1 Parachlamydiales bacterium | reverse complement strand
TTCTATTATGCTTAAGAATCTTATTTTAATTTTAGGTCTTTTTTTATTTTTATCAAAATCATTTGCAAGTGAAATTGATCTAAATCATAAAAACCTTAAGAAAAATTTCAAAAATGTAGCTATTTATTATAACTTTTCGATGAGCTATCCAAATATTTCCAGCATTGGCCTTGGAATTAAATCTCAAAAAAATAATCACGGACTTGATTTATCTTTGTCTATTTATCCACTTTTTGTCCAATTTGAAAAAGAAAGTAAAGTCACAAAAGAAGATCTATATTTTTTATCTTATGGAGTAGATATTTTTTATAACTATTTTATTAAAACCGATCGATTCAAAATTACCTCTAATGACTTCAATCAAAATTTTTTAGGTATTGGAGGCGGCCTAATAGCCGGAAATTTTAACAATACATCCAATCTAAAAAGTTACAGTGGATTTTATTTTCCCTGCCTTTGCATCGGAAAAGAATTTAAAGCTAAACACCAACTACTTTGGGGAAGAAAAATTCTTCAATTTGAAGTATCCCCTATTTTTTTAAAAAACAAAAAAATTGAACCCAGAGTAGCTCTTAAATATAATATTTGTATTTTTTAAAATCCGTACGCAAATCTAATTCCCCAATAAGTAGTTCTTTTATTCATGAACTGTCCATCGGGAGAATATCCATGGTGATATTCAGCAAAGAGTCTAATTTTTCTACCAACGCCTTGAAGTTTTGACCACTCATATCCTAAAAGATAAGTACCGTCAAGATTCAAATCATTTAGCTGCCAATTTCTAAAATAAACAGCTGTGAAAAAAGTTCCATAAAGTCTGTGATAATAAATTTTTGTTCCTAAAAACCTAGCTTCACCACCATATTCAAAATAATAATGTTTCATTGGAAATGTATGATCAGAGTGCAATATCAACCCCGCTCCGGCATATAATCTGATAGCATCTATAGCTTGATATGAAAAGAAAACATCAAAAGCCTCAAAGCTAGGATTTTTTCTATCAAAGCCTGGATGATTCACTAAAAATTCATCACCTAAATGAGAAGAGATATGGTAAACCCTAAATCTCCATGCCCATTTATTAAAAGCATAAACAACTGGAATAGATAAAGTATAGTCAGTATTAAACTGAGCTGTACCACCGGCAATATTGGGTTTGGGGTCAATATTAAATACTGACCAAATACCGGCTTCAAGTCCGACTTGCAGATCTCCACCCCAAACATCTAACCAACGAAATATTGGGAAATCATCTCCCAAAGAAAATTCTATAGCTTTTTTACCTGCAACCTTATCACCGCCTCTATATCCGAATGAATAAATCACCTGTCTTGGATTTGCAAGCATTGGTTGAAAAAGAGCTGTCTGCTGAGGGAACCAAATACCATTGACTTTGGGTCTATTAACATATTTTTCTCTAATTTCTGTTTCTTCCGGAGGAACTCCATTTATCACTACTACTCTTTTCACACCTGGAACATCTTTAATAAAAGATACGATTGAATTGGCATACAAAGCATTTTTAGGCATGTTAGCAAGCCAAACATTTCCTTCTTTTACAATCACCACAACTCTATATTCATAATAGTGCATATCAACTAAAGCCTGAATATACCCTTCAAAATATTGATCATCTGCACCGTCGATTGATTCTTTTGGAATATTATCTGATCTATTCAAAACAGCAATATCTTCTTCTGCATATGAAAAGTTAATAAAACACAAAAATAATAATACTAAAATAGTTTTCAGTTTCATTTTTTCTCCTAACATCCTCTTTTTTTTTATATAAAGATTTTAAGATATAAAAATCAAGAATTCTTTTTTTCTCAAAACTCCCTTTTAAATTTTTTAACAAAAAAGATAAAAAATAAACTGACAATATAAGAAAATATCCTCAGCCTATGCAACTTATGCATAGGCTGATTTTTTAACTTTCTTGGTGAGAAAATTTAGGATAATATTTAGGTAGCTGTTTTTCAGCTACTGTCATTACTGACATTGCGCCCGAAACAAGTCCTGCTCTAACACCGGCTCCTTTAAAAAGACCCCTTACACCTTCTTTAACAACAATTTTTCTACCTTCCTTTAACCAAGAAGAAGATCCTTTTAAATCAGATTGCACTTTGGTCTTTAGTCTATCAAAAGGTGCGCTTGCAAAGCCTGCTGCCGCTCCGGCTACAACACTTGATGTGGCTTCTCTTATTTTTCTGTTTTGCACTTTTGGCTCTAACTTTTTATCTAAAGTATTTCTAAGACCAAATAATCCCAAAGAAAAAAGTGATTCTCTAGCCAACGTTGGAGTAAACCCTTTTGCTAACCCTCTCACACCTTCTTTTTTCACAATTTTAGTTAACGCATCTTTTGTAGAACCTCCTTGTAGTTGCTGAACTATCATGACCCTTTCACATGCTGTTGCCCAAGGTGAAGCAGCACTACCCGGAATAATGCTATAAGCTAACTCTTTAGCAGTAGAAGATTTTCCTTCTTCTTTCTTCAAAGTTTTATTCATTACACCATTTGTTAGATATGCAATTCCTTGAGATGGAACAACGCTTGCGCAATTAGAAAAATATCCCCGGTATAAATTTCTTATAGCAGGTTTACCTGCACCCTGCATAACATATGTTTTTAAAGTAAAAACAGGTTGCATCACTGTGGTCATTGATAGCGATGAAGCAACTCCATTAAAAAAATGACCCGTTTGATTTAATTTAACTTCACTTTTTGAACTCATAATATAATCCTTTTTTTATTTTTTTAAAAATTTAAGAAACTGATAGAAAATTAAAAATGTTATCTTGCGCCTAGCGCAAGATCAGATTATGAAAAAAAGATAGACCAATAACTGATAAGTATTGATACGAATTTTTAAAGAATAAAAATAAATTATATTTTTTCATGTAAAAATTATTAAACTAAAAGTTTTTTGTAATCAAGAAAATATTAATAAAATTTTTTATTTAAAAAAAAACTTTAATTTTTTTAAAAATCTTAGTCTAATAAAAGAAAACGTTAAGGAGTAATAATATGTCTCAGCTTCCCTCTAGTTTTTCATCTAACCCAAATCAAGATCCTCATAAATATTTTAAAAATCTTTTAAAAAGTTTAAAAAAAGATATTGACTCAGCAGCATCAATAGACGAGCTAAAAGAACAAATGATGACTTTTCTAAACGCATCCAAAGAAGTAAGTCAAGTAGATCATCATAAAAAAGGTGTCTATCATAAGCCCGAGGTTGAAAAAGCGCTTAATAAAGTAGCTAAGGAATTTGATAAATACTATCTAATCTATTCTAAAAACCCTGAAAATGCTAATACTCAAGATCTTTTAGAAGCTATTTTATTAGTCGAAAATTTAGTTACTGAAAATGATATTTATTAAATAATATTGATTTTTAGATCTTTATTTCTTATTATATTTAATGTCTTTCAAAAGGGGCAGTAGCTCAGTTGGTTAGAGCAGCGGACTCATAATCCGTTGGTCACAGGTTCAAGTCCTGTTTGCCCCATCGATTTTAAATTATTGTGGCAGAGTGAATAAGGTTATTTATAATGACAAAACTTCATTAGAAAAAACCACCACAAAAAAACTTGTGGCACTCATATGGCACAACGAGAGCCTATACACCACAGTTTATCTCAGCACATTAACTGTTCATCTCAACAAAAATGGAGATTGAACAGATGGCTACGATTCAAAAACGTAAAAACAAAAATAAAACTTTAAGTTATCGTGTTATGATTCGTCCAAAGGATGGCTTGCCTCCAACATATAAAACCTTTCCTACATATCAAGAAGCTAAAGACTGGGCAATACAAGAAGAAGCTAGACGAAGACAAGGGGTCTATTTTCCAGAGCAAGCTAGAAAAAAACGCATACTATCCGAGTTAATAGATAGATATATTGAATGTGTTCTACCTTTGAACACAAAAAGTTCAAAAGATGTTTCGCGACATCTACAATGGTGGAAAAATAAAATTGGCAAGTTTTCTCTCAATCATATTACACCTGATATAATAGCAAAGCATCGAAAAATGCTTTTAGGTGAAATCACCTCAAAAGGTTCCCCTAGAACTGCAGCGACTACGAATAGGTATCTAGCTTCTCTTTCTATTGTTCTCAGTTATGGGGTTAAGGAATGTGGATGGATTCAAGCTAATCCAATATTTCGAATTTCCAAATTAAAAGAAGCTAATGGAAGAGATCGAACTCTAACCATAGAAGAATCTGAAAAACTACTTAAAGCTTGTGCTCAAAGTAAAAATAATTTCCTTCTGCCCATAGTAGTTTTAGCCTTATGGACTGGAATGAGGCAAGGTGAAATACTTAAACTTAATTGGGAAAATGTTAATCTTGAACAAAATATTATTTCTCTCAAGCAAACCAAAAGTGGTTATCCCAGATCTATTCCAATCGTAGGCAAAGCTCTTATTGAATTACAAAAATTATACCAAAACAGAAACCCTCATAATCCTTTCGTTTTTCCAAGTAAGAAACGATTTGGCGTAATTTCCATAAGAAAACCATGGGAAGCTGCGTTAATAAAAACAAATATTAAAAATTTTAGATTTCATGATTTAAGACATACATTTGCAACATTTGCTGCTAAAAGTGGAGCATCAAATCTTGAACTGGCAACAGCAATGGGCCATCGTTCATTATCTATGTTATCTCGTTATACCCACTTAGATGTCGCTCATACAAAGAAATTGTCTGAGTTTATAGAACAAACTATTTTATCAAATTAAATAAGGAACAACAATGGCTTTAACAAAACATCAAAAATTGGCAAAAGAATTAAATACTATATTTTCTAGACTAGATCTATTTTATGAAAAAGTTTCAAAAATTTTAAAAAACATAGTGCAATTTCATTTTTATGAATCTTATCTTATTATTGGAAGACCCTTAAGGCAAGAAAGAACCTTAAAAACAATGATGTATACTCATAAATTGGGAATGATTATTTTTTCACCAAATCTAGCGCTTCGTAAAATCTGTCTATCAAAACAATTTTTTGGAGCTATCTTATTTCCCCCTATCTATAAAAAATCTGATATTAGAGCTAACAAATCAGAAAATTGCAACAATACAAAGAGTGTATTTCCATGGAAAGTTAAAATCTACCTTCCTGACGAAGCTTTGGAAGGTTTAAAAAAGTCATATAATAAAGCTTTGCTATATTGTGCTTCAAAAAATGAAATGTCAGAATGGCTTGATTGGTATGATAAAGAAGATGAAGGCAATTCTTTTACAAATTTAGTTTTAACTATTTTAACCCATTTAAGAGAACAGGCAATTCTTAAAAGAAATCTTATAAAAGCTTCTTATCCTCATTTCATAAAAGAAATTGAACAATTTTATGGTAAGCTTAATTTAGAAAAGGCTATCAAGACGTTATCTAAAACTGAATTCATTCCTAATGAAGACACTTCAATATCTCAAGCATATGAAAAAGTACTTTATTCATTAAAAAGCAGAAAAAACCGTCATCATGATGAATTCAAACATTCATGGAAAAATGTTTTAGAAGAAATTATTTTTAAAGATCTCTCATGGACTGCAAAAAAACAAAAAGATTATTTTGAAAAATGGTTTCTTTCAAAACAAAAAACGACAAAAAAGGAAAGATGGTCAACAGGGCGCTCAATTGATAGACAAACTTATTCCGCTTTTATTCAATATTTCTCAAAAACATTTTTAAAAAAACCTACTACCTATAAAGCATATGGAGAAGTTGTTCTTTTTCTGTGGCTTGCAGTACACATTGCACAAGATCCCGATAATACTGTTTCTATAAAAGAAATCTTGTCTCTTACTACTTCTAAAATTGAAAATAGAACTATTTGTTTAAATACTTGTGAAGTAGAAATAACTCAAGGTCTTGCTGATCTTATTTTAGCTTTCATAGGACAAAAATCTGTTAAAAAACATCAAAAAATATTCCCTAATCTCTCTGTAGATAGGCTAGAAGACCTATGTCATAAAGCGTCTGAAATAATACTTCCTGAAGAAAAAGTTCCTATACTTCCTGAAGCTTTTTTAACATTCCCTCATTCTTATGAAGATATGCGAATTATCTCAAAACACAGAAAAGAACAACAAAAAACATCCACAAAAATTTATTTTAAAATGCCTTCTTGGAGAGATATACAAAAACATTTACGCAATAATTCTAAAATTTAATCTTATTTTTCCTATCCAAAGAATTACTGCAATTCATTAACATCCAACAATTTAATTATAAGAATTTTGTTTATTTTCGTAAGTTTTCCCGATCACTAGCCTTTGTGGCTGAGAAATAAAAATATTAGTTGTAGTGAAATGTATTCAGTTTTTATAGCCAAAACAAGCTTCTAACCTAATGAGGTGATATATGGGAGAAGAAAACAAATATGTTTACTGCACTGTCAAACAAATTGCATCAGATCCAAGTTTCTGCTTTACCATTCCAATGCTTAGATATTACATCTTACATGCCCATCAAAATGGACTAGCATCTGCAATCAGGCGCATAGGGAAAAAAGTATTGATCAGACGTGATCTTTTCATATCTTGGATCGAAAAACAAAGTCGCTACCAATAATTAATAAAAATATTAAAAACAACGAGCCGCAAACAAATCAAATGCGGCTCATAAAAAAGGTTAAAATTTATGAGTACTATTATAGAAGATTTTGATAAAGAAAATCAATATCCACTTAATCAAAATTTGCAAATGGCAAAACGATTTTTACATCTCATATCCCAATGCGATGAACAAGATAATTGTTTTACATTTCAAACTTTTTCAGATAAAAAAACAGAAACGAATACCACTCCTAAAATCTTAAATGGATCTTTGAATGAGCATGCAAAATTTTTAATAGAATCAAATCAAAAAGACTCTGGTATTTTTGTTACCATCAATAAAACCGATGGGAAAGGACGAAAAAAAGAAAATATTATAGGAGGAAGAGCTTTTTTCATAGATATTGATGAAGGTACTTTAGAACATATTTTCGAATCCCCTATAACTCCACATATTATAATCGAATCGAGCAATGGAAAATATCATGCATATTGGATTATCGAGGGTATGGATTTAGCATGTTTTTCCGATATCCAAAAACAGCTTAGCGATATATTTGGAAGCGATCCTCAAGTTAATGATCCTGGACGTGTAATGCGTCTTCCTGGGTTCTTTCATCATAAAGAAGAACCATTTTTAACTAAAATAATTCAAGAAAGTTCAGAATTACCTGTTTCTTTTCAGAAATTTTTAGATGCTTTTGAAATAGATTTATATGCTCAAGAAAAATCTAATAATGTAATTGATTTATTCGATCAAAATCCTATTTTAAAAGCTTTAAAAGAACAGGGGTTGATAATTAAGCAAGAATTCAATCCAAAGGGCTGTTGGACAATTCGCTGTCCTTGGAACCATCTACATTCAACAAATGATAAAGGAACAAAATATTATGAGCCAAATACGAATGGATATTCCGGGCATGGATTTAACTGTTTTCATGATCATTGCAAAAATAAAACCATTAAAGATCTTACAGATTTTTTAGGAATCCAAACTCCGCCTGATATTCATATTCAGCAGCCTCTTTTTAGACCTACAGCTCCTTCAACAAGATTTCCCATAGAATCATTAGGATCACTACTTCAAGGCGCAGTAGAGAGCCTTCATCGAATAATTAGAGCCCCTTTAAATCTTTGTGCTCAAAGCGTTTTAGGATGTGCTGGATTAGTTACTCAACCATATTTCAATGTATCTGTTGATGGAAGAATTTACCTTTTATGTCTTTATATGATCTCTGTTGGTGAATCTGGAGAAAGAAAAACAGGAATCGACAATGTTGTTTTAGATCTTGTTAAATCTTATGAAAGAGCTATGATAAAAGAATATGAAAAAGAATTTCACCAATATAAAAACAAAAATGATTTATATGAAAAAAACAGAAAAAAACTTTTAAACTCTGATGATACTGATGTTAATGATCTGGACAATCTGGAATTACCACCTAAGCCTCCCTTAGATCCAATCATGATTGTTCCTGAACCTACTTTTCCAGCCTTAATAGTTCATTTATCTAAAAGCACACCTTCAATTGGCCTTTTTACTTCTGAAGGAGGTCAGTTAATTGGCGGCTATGCTATGAAAGAAGAAAATCTTCTAAATTCCGCTGCCGGATTTTCTTCCCTTTGGGATAAAGGTGAAATTAATAGAGCTAGAGTAAAGGATGGAGTATATAATCTTTATGGTAAAAGAGTCAGTCTAAATCTCATGATACAACCGATAGTTGCAAATAATTTTTTTTCTAATCAAATCTTAAATGGACAAGGTTTTTTTTCAAGATGTCTGATTTGTTGGCCCGAAAGTACTATAGGCAACAGACCTTATCAAAAAGAAAATATTTTTGAAGATGACAAGATTAAGGATTTTATATCAAAAACCATGAATATGCTAGATCATTCCCTTCCACTTATCGAAAAGACTAATAACGAACTAAACCCTTTAAATCTAAAATTAGACTCTCCAGCCTATGAAACTTGGGTTAATTTTCATAATGAAGTTGAACAAAACATGCTTCCAAATGGCCAATATTTCCAAATTAAAGCCTTTGCTTCTAAAATTCCGGATAATGTTCTTCGTATTGCAGGCATTTTATTCGGTTTCAATCATGGGCCTAATTTAGATAATTTTAGAAGAGACGAAATACCTTGCCTCTATGTTCAAAAAGCTATCGAAATCGGTAAATTTTACCTTTCAGAGGCTCTTAGAATTCATGGACTATCTCAAATCGATTTAGATTTAATAGATGCTCAAAAATTACTAGATTGGATAAAAGAAAAAAAATTAAAAACATTTCCTCTCCATTATGTTTATCAACATGGTCCAAATTCAATCAGATCTGCTAAGAAAGCTAAAAAACTTCTATTCATTCTTAAAGAACATGGTTGGATAAAAGGTCCTGAAAAAGGAGACTGGGAAGGCAAAGTTTGTAAAGAATTATGGTTCTTTATAGAACCTTAAGTTGCTAATTCTGCTAATTCTGCTAAAATTAGCAACTTTAGCAGGATTAGCAATACAAGGAGAAAAAAAATGGTTTCATTACCACAAATTAAAGCTAATAAACAAAATGCTTTAAAATCGACCGGCCCTAAAACAATCGATGGAAAAAAAGAAGCGTCAAAAAATTCATTAAAACATGGCCTTCTATCTAAAGATTTAATTATTAAAGAAGAAAAGCCCGAAGATTTATTGAAATTTAAAAATAATATTTACACATCCCTTCAACCTGAAGGAGCTATGGAAGAACTTTTAGTTGAAAAAATCGTTAATGCTGCTTGGAGATTACAAAGGGTTTTTCAAATAGAAGGAGAAATGTTTCAAAAAAATGGTTATTATCATTTATCCCCTCTAAATGAAGCTTTTAGAGGCTTTGAAGGGAATTGCATGAATAATCTTTCAAGATATGAATCAATGTTAGAAAGAAATTTTTATAAAGCCATTCATGAGCTTCAGAGAATTCAAGGATTAAGGTCAGGACAAAATGTTCTAGCTCCTGTAGCTATAGATATAACTTCTCCTGAATAACTTGGGTTCGTTTTGTATTTTTTATTTAAGAAAATCTTTCCACCCTTCATAAATCATTACCATTGCAAAAGTATCAAGTTCACAATATTTTAAAAGAGCTTTTTGCAATCCCTTACATTCATCTAGGCTAATATCTTCATATTGCATTTTAGCATAAGCAGCCATAGCATCTCCCCCATCATTTACCTCTAAATTTAAAATTTCATTGAAAGCATCTAATTCTTGTTTTGAAATATCATCAAACATTTTAGGTAAAAGACTATAAGGGTCTATTATTTCTTTATCTTCAAATTGAATCCATCGCCAATCTTTAAAATTATAACTTTTAATTCCATTTTTTTCAGCTCCATAAATAGGTTTTGAATATTTTTCTTGTAAATATGATGATTGAATTAACATGCCAGGCAATATCTTCTTTATTGAATTAGATCCATTAGAAAATGGATCGTAATAATACCGTTTAATAAGAGCTAAAAGATCAATCATATTTCTTTTACCTTCCCATATCTTTTTATTCTTTTCAGTTTGTTCAGTAATAGATTTAATAAATAAACATAGATCTTCTCTGTCTTCAATATAATTTTCATCTTTTATTAATTGTTTATATATTGCATTTAAAATTGTATTTTCATGAACTGCATACCTAAAAATACTTCCTTGGTCATTTTCCAATTCTTTTTTTAAAGCCCTAATAAAATCATAATTAGGAAAACACCCCTTTTTAGTATTAAGATACTGCCCTTTATGTTCTATTAATCCATTTTCATAAACAACATGATGAGAAAATTGAAAAGCAATATCTTCATATGGATATCTTCCTTTATTAAATGGAATCGCAACTTTACTAGTTTCGAAATCAATAAAATGTAATGGATAAATCCATGTTGACATTTCTCTCGCTAAATTTTCTTTATCGATCCAAATGTTTTGATCATTATTTTGAACTTTTGAAATTTGCAACCATTGTCTTTCAGTTCGAGAACATCCTGGTTTTTCATCTTTTTTAATATCTATGTCTTCAGCAGTTAAAGAAATCATTTTTATTTTATTTTGTTTGATCAGCTTATCTTTTATTCTCAAATCCCAAACATCAAAAATTAGAAGATCATTAAAATCTTTTCTTTCCCATCCTAAATGAGATATCAAACATTCATGATACCCACTTTTAAATTGTTTTTCTTCTTCCTCTATTCCTGTACGAAATTCGCATTTTCCGCAATTAGAACAAATAGGTGAAATTATCTTTTCATTTCTTAAATAATGCTCCTCAAAAAAATCTATTAATTCATCAAATTTCATTTTTTTATTATTATAAACCAACTCTTTTTTATAAATTTGTTCACAACATTCATCTATATTTTGTTTAAAAATAATTTGTTCTGATAAATCTTTATCAGATAAATTTTCGGAAATTTTTACAATTTTATGCTTATTATCATCTATTGAAATTTTAAATTTTTGATGAAGATTATCTGTTGGACATCTTGTATTTTTATCAACGAGCATTAAAAAAGCTTTAACTTGAAAATCAGGAAAAGCATTAGATAAAACATATTTTTGAAAAGCTACATCTTCTATATAAGATTTCCAATCAGAACGTATATTATTTTTTTTAGTTAAAAAAGACTTATCTAAATTTTTATCATCAAAAACTTTTGCCTTCACTTCAATCACTTCTAAACAATTTCCTTTTTTCACCAAGATATCTGTTCTAATAAAACTATTTTTAAAACGTATTGCAGCTTCAAAAATAATTATATTTTCTTGTTTTAATAATTTATATGTTTCTATCAAAGACTCTTCATGATTTAACGAATTAACCTCATAACCATTCGGATAATAACATTTTGCTAAAGCACCTACTTGAAAACCTCCTTCTGCTAATGCTTCTAAAAATGAATCTTCTTTCTTTTGATTTGCATAGTTTTTTTTGGAAAAATAAAAAAGTTTAGTTGGACATTCCATCGCTAATTTAAATGCTGATTTAGTAAAATATATTTTTGAATTTTTATTAATATAACTATTCATTAGAGAGCCTATTTCATATTTTCCCAGAACAATACCATAAATAATTATTCATGTTAATTCAACTAATTATTTAAGTTAATAAAGAAAGTATTTTAAAAGTGCAATTTTAATTAAAAATAGAATAATATACTTATATAAACAGGATATTTTATGAACAAAGAAATTATTATAAAAAGACTTGATTCTTTATTAAATTTCACGAAACAAGTGGCTAAGCTTAGGTCTAAAACTGCTTGTAATATCGAAAAAAATAGTATTTTTTACAAATTAGAGCACAACATCACAAAACTTCCTGGAATTTATATTAATGAAACTAATGATGATTCTGAACATATTTGGCTAAGAATAAAAAGATTAACTGCCCAATCCCCGCCTATTCCAGAATCGTCATTACTCAAAGTTTGGTTAAAAAACAGTGATAACCCACAAAAACTACCAGAACTTCATGAAAGCATCCCATTTACTGAACTATCTAAACATAACGATTTAATTAAAAATGATCTAGAGAAAGAAACATCAATAATATTACTTGATTCTTTTAAAGAAAAAAACAACATTAAAAAACTCTATCAAAATTATCTTATTCAAATTTGGAAGCCTTGGGCAGAAAAAGAAAAGTTATGTCGCCAAACAATTTCATTATATAGCAAATTATTTTCATTAAAACAGCAATTAGAAGATGGTGCGATTGATTCCCAAATCGAATTAGTTTGGGGTCATGGTATGGCTATTTGGAAAATGAACAATCTTAATATTAAATATCCACTTATTACACAAAATGTAGAATTAATCCTTGATGAAAATTCCATGGATATATTTATCCGCCCTTGTGATATATCTCCAAACGTTGAACTTGATATTTATTTAGCCGAAAACAATTCTGGAGCTACTATTTTAGAAAAAAAAACAAAACAATTTATAATAAATCTGCCATACGATTTTTCTCCTTTTGACCCAATTACATATGAAGAATTATTAAAAACAATAGTAACATATCTAGATTCTAAAGGATTATATTGGCCATCTCAATCTACCTTAAAGAATCGCGATTTGCCAGTTATGTCTGAAGAACTAAAGGTTACGGATACTTGGGTAATATTGGCGCGGCATAGAAATTCAAATATACTAGTACAAGACCTTGAAAATTTTAGTAATCAATTAAAAGATAAAGATTTAATATTACCGAATTCTTTATTAAAGTTATTAACAGAACCTAATGATGATGAACAAATCGTCAGCTTATCTTCTTTAAATAATGAAAGTGCTTCAAAAAACACCAAAGAAACACAAAAAATATTCTTTCCATTGCCTTATAATGATGAACAAGTTCGTATATTAGATTTTTTAAATAAAAATTCGGGTGTTGTTGTTCAAGGCCCTCCTGGAACAGGAAAAACACATACAATAGCAAATATTATCTGCCATTATCTAGCAAACGGCAAGCGAATTTTAGTTACCTCTATGAAAGAAGCGGCTCTTTCCGTTTTGAAAAAAAAATTACCTGAAGAAATTAAATCTCTAGTTATCAGCCTTGTAAGTAATGAATCTAGCGAACTTAAACAATTAGAACATTCCATTACTAAAATTAACTCAGAACTTCAATTCATAGACCGTCAAAAATTAAAACAAGAAGCAGAAAATTATAATAAACAGATAATTTATTGCGAAGCTAACATAGCCTCAATAGATAAAAAGATTTCACATTGGGCTAGTGAAAATCTTTCTAGCATTAATCTTGATGACAAAACTTTAACTGTTTTCGAGGCTGCTAAAGAAGTATTATCTATGAATAACGAAATGGAATGGTTTGTTGATGCTATTTCAATAGATGAAAAATACAACCCTTTATTTACTGAAAAAGATATTGCAAGCATCAAAAAATCAAGACAGATAATAGGTGAAAAACTTCATTATCTTAAGAATACTTTACCAAAAGAAAATCAAATTCCTTCCACTGCTTCAGTTTTGGAGTTACATTCAAATTTAATCCAATATGCAAAATTATACGAATCTATTAAAAGCAATATAACACTTTCTCTTATAGACGAATCAGAAGAAACACAACAAAATATCCAAAATTTAATCAATCAGATAAAATTTTTAAATGAAACAAGAAGAGAAGTTGAAAGCTACCCTAAAGAATGGATAGATTCGATTTTAAAACTTATTTATAAAAGAAAAAGCGATGCTATTATTAAAATATTTGAAAATTTAATTAATAATTTTTCTGAACTTTGTCTTATTAGAAATAAGTTTTTAGAAAACCCAGTCTTTATTCCTGATGATTTTCATACAAATACCGAATTTGTTGAAACGATAATACGGCTAACTAAAGGAGAAAAACCTTTTGGATTAAAAAATCTTTTCGGCAAACGTAAGTTAAAAGATGATATCGCTTCAGTAAAAATAGGCAACACAATTCCTCAAAACGAATCTGAATGGGAACATGTTTACAATTATTGTAATTATATACTTACAATAATCGATCTTCTTTCAAAATGGAATGCAATAACAAGCGAGATTGAATTACCAAAATTTAATGAAACTTCTATTGAACACTTTTTTGTAAATGTCATTTTAAAGATAAACGAGATATACTCATTCCAAATCAAGAATTGGGTATTGGAGCTCCTATAGCTCGAAAATGATCCTTTACTCGACTAGAAAATACTTGGCCT
>JAFGQY010000105.1 GCA_016935395.1 Parachlamydiales bacterium | reverse complement strand
ATTATATATAAAATAACAATGCATCCAACAAAAAAGAGGTTTTTTAATTTTAACATAGTTTTGTGGGTATAAACAAGATGTTGATGATGTACTTGTGGAAGCCAAGTATATTTTTTTTCCATAAGAGTTCCTTCAAGAAAATTAATATTTAAAAATCTTTCTTGTATCATAATATCTTCATACCAAAAAAATAAAATTCCAATAATTCCTACCAAACAAATAATAGTTGTTGCGATCATGCTATCTAAAGGAAGACTAATTTCTTCGGAAGAAAAAACAACTCCTATTGCAGCAAAAATAATCAATAGCCAATACGTTGCATTTGTTTTGTATTTTGATTGTAAAACTGTATAATGCTTTTCATTACTTATTATTTTGCTATATAATCCGTAAATAAATAATTTTTGTTTTGCTGAATTATAATTTTTATTCATATAAAAAAATCTAGTTTGTTATTTTAGTCTATAAAATAAAAATAATTTAGTGTCAATTACATATACTTATTTACAACACGATATTAAGTAATTTGTAAGAAAAATAACTTTCTTGTTATCAGATATCATAGAATCATAAATAATTCTATCGGTAAGTTTATCTGAATATAATTGAAAAGATTCAAGAAACATTCCTAGAAAAGGATTTACTTCCAATACATATATTTTATTAAATTTTTCAATTTTAATCATGTCTATTATAGTAGCTTTCAAATCAATAATTTCGCTTGCTTTTAATGCAATTTCTTCAAATTCCTTTGTCGGAATATTTGGAATAAACTTACCACCTGAATGAATATTAGTTTTATAAGAATGTATTTTTTTTGATAAACAATATTTTGATACGATATTATTATTTATAATTTCAATTCTATAAACAACATCATTGAAATCTATAAACTTTTCAATATAGTAACTTTTTATAAAGTCTTGAGTTGCTTCAATATAATCCTTAAATTGCTCTAAATCATCAAATTTTATTATTCCCTTTCCACCATGAAGAGTTTGGGGTTTAACTACGACTGAGTTCCATTCATTAAAAATTTTATCTGCCATTTTATATGCTAGAGTTGAGTTAACAAATATTGCTGGAGGAACATTTATTCCATTTCTTTTAAGTAAAGTATTTGTCCAAAATTTGTTTCTAGCGGTGTTATAAGAATCCCAACTATTAACGACTTTAACCCCAGATAATTCAAGAGCTTTTAGAATTTGATTTTGATGAGGAGATTGTTCATCTGCGTTCATATGGTATAGTACGTCAACGCTAGAAAGATCAAAATTATTATCAGTATAAACTCTTCCATTAAAGCAATAACAGTTTCTCATATCAAAATCATTTATGACTTTTATGTTTTTTTCTTCTAAAAGTTTTTTTAATTTTTCCTGGATAACATCTCCACCTTCGTTTCTGTACATCCAAAGAGCTATTATTTTTTGTCTCATAGAACAAAATTCCTTATATTTAATTTACTTTGAAAATATCAAAATAACAGAATCTTTAAAAGTAATATTCAATTTTTGCGATCTCATTTATAAGAATTACTTGTTATTTTATTTTTGGTCAAGATGGAGTTATTGAATACATTCATAAAGAAACCTACTCTGAAGCATTAAAAATAATTCAGAATAACGATAATAGCAAAATTTAAATCTTCTGAGTTATGCGGAAATTATCCTTCAACTTATCTAACAGAAGCTCTTTTCAGAAAGAAATAAGAGCTAATAAGTATAATGATTATTGATGCTAGAACAATAATAGCAAGCAGGGTATTAATGGAGAAAAGATAAATGCTTAAGCAAACAATACCAATCAATAAAAAGAATAGAATAAAGTAAGCATAAAAAACCCCATGTAAAAGTTCTGTTTTTTTCTTTTTATTTTTGAAAAGATTAATCATATTTTGATGAGAGCTACCGATAATGGGGTATTTTTTTTCAAGAATTAAGAGTTCTTTAAATATTGATCTTATAAGAGCTTGATAGACACCAGTATCTAAAAATCTCAATAGAGAGACTCCTGCAGCAGCTAAAAAAGAAAAAAAGGTTATGAGCAGCATAACATTTCCATGAAGAGCTTCTTCGTAGCCTGAGATTAAATAACCTAAGCCGATGAAAGTGGCGATTACCCAGGTTATGGTAAGAGCTTTGTATTTTTTTTGTATGTTATTATAATGATCTTGGTAGTTAGATAAAGTAGAGAAGAGTCCGTAGGCAATGGATTCTGGATCGGATGTAACTTTTTCTATCTCGTGATCGGTGGGTGTGTAGCTTTCTTCGGATTCTTCCGGACTTTCTGGTGAAAACATATTCATAAATCAATCCATGTAGTGAAGTTTTTTTAAAAGATCGCTTATTCTATCACTTTTTTTCTTCAATATTACAAAAAATATAATAATAAAAAATACCGTCAAAGTGATGGTTAGAATTGAATGCATTAAAAGGTTGTGAATTTTATATATTACCCAGGAGACAGTACATCCCAAAGTTAGAGTGAGAGTGATTATGCAGCCGATGTAGTAGTAGGCTACATTTGATGGATGATCTTTTTTATGTTCTTTATAGACCATGTTGTGATGGACTTTGGGAAGCCAGTCATTTTCTTTTTCAAGTTTAAAAGCTTCAGCAAAATGAGAGACTAAAAGTTTTTCATAGTATTTGATATCGATATGCCACAAAGTGAAAAGAGCAGTGATTCCAATAATGCCAACAATTAATGCAGCGAACGATCTAGCAAAGGGGATATTAAGTTGTTTAACAGAAAACAAAAAGCCTATAGCAGCAAGAGATCCTAAAAGTACAGTAGAGGAAAGAAGGCGAAATTGTGTTTGCAGATTATCGTAATGTTTAATTTCTTTGATGAAATTATTGTACATCCCGTAAGTAATAAGTTTTTTTTTGTTATCGGGGGACATTTTTTTTAGCTCATATGCATTTTTTCTTCAGAGGACAATATTTTACTTTTTAAGTAGTGGGTTTTTCTGCCTATAATTTTATACATACCTTCTTTTACGAGCATACATATTAAGAACCAAACTAAGATGTAAACCCATGAATATCCTACATATTTCCAACCGATTCCAATAAAGTCATCTGTTCCAAGGCCGTATGCTGAAACAAAGGTTCCTACAAATTGAGATATCAAAGTAGCTGATAAAAATTTCCACTCTGGGAAAGGTTTTGACCAAATGGCGCCGGTATTACGAGTTAAATAGATAGTTAAGTTTCCGCCGCATAATATCCCCATAAAAGCTAAAGTTCTAAGTGTTGCAAATTTTACATCCGGGTTTGAGATATTTGTAAACCAATAGTTATCACCTATCCAGTAAAGACCGAAAGTTGATATTACTCCTATGATAGCAAGACCTACGGAGATCGTAATAATTTCTTTCATGTTCCAAGATGAGGGGGTTTTATCAATGGGCATATGATCATATGCTATCATCATGATAGGTATATCATTTAAAAGAGCTATAAGTATGATCATAATAGCACTCAAAGGATGATCATTAAAAATCAACATAGATAGAAATAAAAACAGTAAAAGTCTTACTGTTTCAGAAATTCTATACATGGCATAACTTTTCATCCTATTGAAAATTTTCCTAGACTGTTCTATTGCGTGAGCGATAACTAAAAGTCCAGGTTCTGTTAAAACAATATCAGAAGCTTCTTTAGCAGCATCTGTAGCTCCGCTAACAGCAATACCTATATCGGCTTGTTTTAAAGCAGGGGCGTCGTTAACACCATCGCCAGTCATTCCGGTTACGTGATTTTTATGTTGAAGAGATTTAACTATATCGAATTTATGTTGGGGATATACTTCAGAAAATCCACTTGCACCTTCAATAAGCTCATCTAGTTGTTGTTTATTATCTTCTTCTTTTTCCAAAGCTCCAACTGATACGATATTGGTGCCAAGATCTAATTTTTCGGATAGTTCTTTTGCTATTGCTGCATGATCGCCTGTTACCATTTTTACATTTATACCCATACCTATTATATGATCTAGAGTTTCTTTGGTATCATCTCTCGGGGGATCAAAAAGAGGGATCAAACCTAAATAGTGCCATTTTCCTTGAGCGTCTGTTTTAGCAACGCCGAGCGTTCTATATCCTTTAGCTGCGAAAGCTTCAATTGCACTCATAACTTTTTTTGTCATTTCTTCATTAGCTTCAGTAAGTTTTATCATAACTTGAGGGGCGCCTTTAGCTGCTTGGATAATAGTGCCGTCTCTTTGTTTAACTAATGCTACAGCTCTTTTAATAACAGGATCAAATGGAGTAAACTTTTCTCTCATATATTCATCAAGTAAAGACTTATCTTTTAATTTAGAATGAATTGCATCATCAATAGCATCTCCTTTATCCGGATTAGAAGCTAAAGCTGCTATGGTTAAAACTTCTTCAGCATCTTTCGATTCAAAAAGCTGAACATCACCAACAGTTAATTGGTTTTTAGTTAAGGTTCCGGTTTTATCAGAGCACAGTACGTCCATGGAAGCTAATTCTTCAACTGCTGTTAGTTTCGAGACTATTGCTTTCATTTTAGCCAATTTTCCCGCTCCGATTGCCATGGTTGCTGACAAGACGGCAGGTAGAGCGATAGGGATACCTGCTATGACAAGTACAAGTATAAAAATTACAATTTGACCGAGAGTTTCATGCAAAACATGTTTTTCTTCGATTCTATAAATAGATACTATCAAAATAATAGCGCAGATGCTCAGAGTTGAAAAAATTAAAAAATCACCTATTCTAATAACAGCTTTTTGAAAATGAGATTTAGTTTTAGCCTCACCGACTAATTTTGCGGTTTTACCGAAAAAAGTATTCATACCCGTTTCTGTTACAATACCTTCCATTTCTCCTGTTTTAGCAATTGTTCCTGAAAAAGCCATTTCTCCAACTTTTTTTGTAACGGGAAGAGATTCGCCTGTTAAAGCAGATTGATCTACAGACAGATATTCTCCTGCAAAAAGTTTCATGTCAGCAGGCAGAATATTACCTAATTTAACACTTATTATATCTCCCGGGACCAGCTCTTTAGCAAGAACCTCCATCCATTTTCCATCGCGCAAAGCTCTGGCATTAAGAGCCAATTTTTTTCTCAAAGCTTCGATAGCGTTTCCGGCTTTAAATTCTTGATAGAAGCCTAAAGCTGCATTTATTACTAGCATTGATATTATTACAATAAAATCCGGCCATTTTTGAAGAGCACCGGATAAAATAGCAGCTATTTCTATCATCCAAGGAATGGGACCCCAGAAAAAAGCTATAAGTTTTTTAAAAACAGAATCCTTTTTTTCTTCTAGTGAATTTGGTCC
Organism: Parachlamydiales bacterium; assembly: GCA_016935395.1. Classification (GTDB taxonomy): domain Bacteria; phylum Chlamydiota; class Chlamydiia; order Chlamydiales; family SM23-39; genus JAFGQY01. The sequence continues at coordinate 18,206 of JAFGQY010000105.1, read as the reverse complement.
ATATTTTTCTAATCTTTGTTTAGCCTCAGCTGAAGTGAGCCCTTTTTGTTTATCGGTATTAAGCTCTTTTACAACTTCATCAATACTTTTAGTGGTAAAAGGACTTTGAGTTTTTGATTTAACTGATTTAGTTTCTTCAGCCATAATTTTCCTCTAATATATTAAGTAACATTATAAATATTTATATCCTTATTCTATCAAATAACAATTTGAAATATTTTTAGCTATAAAAAAAATATCAGAATAATTTCGTTTTATTAAAGAAGAGCAAAATAATTTTAATTATTTTTAAGAATCAACTTTTGAAGAGATTATAATTTAAAATAAGTAGATAAAAATTTGATTATAAATAATTAATTGACAAGAAAAAATAAAATTATAAGCTTGTTTTGTTTATTAAAAATGATGTTGAGGCAACTAATGTCTTTTTCCTTAAATCACAAACCTGAAAAATTAGGAGGTAAATATGAGTATTCTTCCGCCTGAGTGTTTAACTAGTGATCCAAAATATTTAGCAATTAAAAACGATGCACATACTAAAGAATGGAACGCTAAAAAAATAATGCTATTGATAAATAGTATTGTAATTGTTGCTACTATAATAATTACTACAATCCAAATTTATTTAGGGATTTTTCCGGCAAATTATTTTTGGACAGTTTCATATGAATCGGTTTTACCATTGACGTTAATCACTTATTTATTGGTATCACAAAATACTTGAGGAATCTCTGAATAAGTCCTTCTAAATTCAAAAAAATGTTTGTATAGAAGAAGTTGAATGAATGAAAATTACTACAGACACTTAAAATTGAAAATGAAAGATTTTTTGAAAAACATGTTTTAGAAAAAAAATATTAAAAAGCAAAACATGTTTAAAAACTCCTCTGGATAAATATTTCGAAATAAATTAAATAGAAAATATGGAGGTGTTTATGAACAAATTTAATGTAAAAGCATTTACTCTAACAGCTGGGATAACTTGGGGCTTATCTATGATGTTATTAGCCTGGGTATCTTCATTTGGTTGGGGAATAAGAGATGTATCCATGATTTCAGGGATATATTTAGGATATACTCCTACGTTTATAGGTGGTATTGTCGGAGCTTTATGGGGATTTGTGGATGGAGCTATCGGCGGATTTATTTTTTCAGTTATTTACAATTTTTTTGTAAAGAAAGTAAAAAAATAAATGAACGGAAAAACTTTTAAGCAAAAGATCCATATAAAAGCTATCATTGGAAATATTGGACTATTTTTACATATTCCTGCATTGATGGCTTTTATATCTGTTATAATAAGTTGGATATTTGCTGAATATTATTCAATATTTCCGCTTTTGATGATTGGGCTGTTTAATTTACTATTAGCTCAATTATTATATAGGTTGTTTTTCAAGCCTGATGAGGTAGATCTTTGGGATGCAATGATATCTATTGCACTGGGATGGCTTTTTTGTCCTTTATTTGGAGCAGCTCAATTTTTCATAGTATCTAAAATTGCGGTTAATCTAGATTTATCATCTACTTCTGCAGTTTTTTTATCAGATCCATTAAATTCAATATTTGAGTCTTTTTCAGGTTTTACAAGTTCGGGCCTTACTATGCTTAAAAAACCATCTGATCTACCACATGTTTTGCAGTGGCTTAGATCTTTTCAACAATGGGTAGGGGGACTGGGTTTAATTATATTTGTTTTATCTTTAATGGAACCAAAATCTGAAGACTATAGACTGTTTTTTTCTGAAAACAAATCAACAGGATTTAATACAAGCATTGAAAAAACAACCAGATCTATACTTTTAATATATTTAATTTTTACAAGTTTTGGGATTTTATTATTTTTTGTTTTTGGAATGCCGATATGGCAAGCAATAAATCATACTTTTAGTGGAATTGCAACAGGTGGATTTACCATAACTGATAATAGTTTTATGGGATATTCATCTGTTTTGAAATTCTCATCGATAATTATAATGATTTTAGGATCGATGAGCTTTTCACTTCACTACAAAATGTTATTTCGAAAGAATTTTATTCAATTTTTCAAAAATATTCAAAATAGAATCTATTTTATACTGCTTATATTGGGATCTTTGCTTTTATTTTTATTAGCTTTTAAAAATGTAAGCTTTTTAGATTCAATATTTCAATGGGTATCTTCATTAGGCACATGTGGTTTTCATTCGATTAAGCTTTCTGAATTATCAGCTGCATCGAGAGTTTTAATTGTAATAGGTATGTTAATAGGAGGATGTTCGGGATCGACAGTTGGGGGAATAAAAATTCGAAGGATAATATTTTTATTCCAAGCGGTTATTTTAAGGATAAAGTCTTTTACAATTTTAAAAGAGAAAAAGATTTTAAAAATAAATTCCAATGGGAAATTACCTAAAAATGAAGAGCCGTCTGGAGTTTATCTGCCCGAGGGTCATAAAACAGAAAGGCTTTATGAGGCGTCGGTTTTATTTTTTATCTGGATAGTAACTTTATTTACAGGTTATTTATTAGTTGTGTTATGTGAACCCGGATCTAGAACATTAGATGTTTTTTTCGATGTAACCTCAGCTCTGAGTAATGTGGGCCTTTCTACAGGGGTGACATCAGCTTCGATGTGTACAGGATCAAAAATCGTTTTAACTATAATAATGTGGCTAGGAAGATTAGAAATCATTCCGATGTTAGTACTAGTTATGAGTTTCTTTTTATCATTTCCAAAACCAAAAAAGAAGCGTTAAAAAAAAGTTATTAATCTTCTATTTGTTCAAAATTAATTTCTTTTCTTAGAAAGAAAATAGCCATCAAATTAGAGATCAACAAAATAGCTCCGATTATAGACATTAAAGCAAAGGATTTTATCGGATCTAAAAAAGAAAATATGAAAAGAGAAAAAGCAGCATAGCAGTAGTACAAAATTCTTCCATATTTTTTTGAAATGAACTCAGCGCATTTAATACCTACAATAAATATAGTTATGATAGTGATATAGCCTAATAAAAAAAGAAAAACAGGCATGAAAATATGCATATAGCCAAAACTGTTCGAAAGTGCCGATTGAAGCATTATGGTAGAGTTTTTTTCCAAATTCCATTTGCCTGTGATTATAACGGCGAAAGAGGCTAAAGAACATAAAACAAAAGTATTAAAAAAAACTCCGAAAGTAGATAAAGCTGCCTGTTTGTTTATATTTTTGGTGTTGCTCTGAGAGTGGATAACCGAGTTATATCCAACTCCGAGCTCTGCAGCATAAGCTCCTCTAGAAAGTCCCATAGAAATTGTTAAAATTATAGTGCTTCCTGCAAAAGCTCCTTTTGCAGCTTGTGGTGTGAAAGCGCTTTTAAAAATGAGTTCCATCATTGAAGGAATATCTGAATAATTTTTAAAAATAACAAATAGTATCATTATGATGTAACTTACTAGAAAAAAAGGCAGTATGGTATTTATTATTTTTGAAACTCTTTTTACGCCGCCTAATGTTGCTAAAAAAATCAAAATAATCAATATGACAGTTAAAAGGGTTTTATTGATGTTCCAGTTAATGGAAATACTATCTTTAACAACATTGAAAAGAAAAATTTCTATTCCATAAAGACTTAATAAAACAGCAGCAAAATAAGCAGTCCATTTTTTCTTAAAAGCTTTTGGAAAAAAATGCATTGGGCCACCGGAAAAAGAACTATCGTTATTTTGTTTTCTATATTTCATTCCAAGAAACACTTCCGAGTACTGAATTATCATGCCTAAAAAACCTGCTATCCATGTCCAGAAAATGGCTCCCGGTCCTCCTATTTGAATAGCTGTGCAAATACCTACAATATTACCGATTCCAATACTTCCTCCGATTGCTGTAAAAAGTGTTTTGATAGGACTTAGACCATTATTTTTTGATTTATCATCTTTAAAGGAATTTAAAAATATTTTCATTGTTTTGGGAAAGTGTTTAATTTGAAAATATTTTGATTTGATTGTTAAATATATTCCAAGTGTAAGGATGATAAAAAGAGCAAAATATCCCCAAATAAAATTATTAAAATTATTTAAGACAGAAAAAAGTTCATCCATAAATTTCCATTTGAAAAAGATAATATTTTAGGCAATATAGCAATAATATCTGTTTTCTAAAATATTTATTGTTAGATCATGCTGTTAATTTTTAAAAAATCATTTTTCCAATAATAATTATCTAGTAGTGAGCTAACATCTTTTTTTGTGAGCATATAGGCTAGGTAAAGTGCTTCTATGGAAGCTAGCCCTGCACTTTCATCTTTGCAGTGGGTCTGTTTTCTGGGATATGCTGTTTTATACTTTTTAGGAATGCATCTAAATTCAATATTTTGAGGGATAATTTTTAAAATTTTTTCAAGATACTTCCATGTAGAGTCTATTAAAAAAATACCTTTATCTGAGTCTTTTTCGCTAAACTCTTCTCCTTCAGTGTTAAGTAAAATGTAGTTTTTGGATAAATCAGGAAGCGTATCTTTTGGATAAGTATAAAAAATAATATCACTTCTATTTTCTAACCCTTTAAGGGAGCATTTTTTAAGGTTTTCTTTTTTATGTCTTAAAATAATTGTTGGTAATTTCATAATAAATTTTTAAATAAACAAATTATTTTTGTCTAAGTAATGATAATAAATATCAAAATTAAATATCAGTTAAATAAATAGAATATTAAATTTTAGCCGTCTGTTCGTTAACACATTTTTCATTTTTAGAGATTTTATCAATGTTATCCAGGGTAGTATTAGAAATAACATTCATGGCATTTTTTGTAAAAAAGGCTTGATGGGCTGTTATCAAAACATTTGGAAAATTCAAAAGTATAGCAAATATATCATCCGGTATGTAGCTAGTAGACAGGTCTTTTGAAAAGATATTTTCTTCTTCTTCGTAAACATCCATAGCCAGATAGGAAATTTTGCCTGATTTTAAATTTTCAATAAGGCAGCTTGAATCTATGAGAGCTCCTCTTGCTGTATTGATTATTATTACGCCATCTTTCATAAGTTTTAGAGTTTTGGAGTTTATCATGTGCTTGTTGTCTTGCGTAAGAGGGCAGTGAAGGGTAATAATATCAGCTTTTTTGTAAATTTTTTCCAGATCAGAATATAAAATGCCATTTTCTTTTGTGTTTGATTTCTTTTTAGGATCATAAGCTAGCACTTCACATCCAAAACATACTAAAAGATTTGCTACTATTTGACCTATTTTTCCCATTCCTATCACACCTACAGTTTTTCCAAAAATATCCTCTCCGATAAGACCTTCCAAAGAGAAATTTAAGTCCTTTATTCTTGTAGATGCTTTGTTGATTCTTCTTATTAATGTGAGCATTATACCTATTGTAAATTCAGCAACACTATGAGGAGAATAACCAGGAACATTTACAACCTTGATATTTGCTTTTTTTGCAGCTTTTAGATCAACGTTATTTATTCCTGTAGCTCTAATTGCAATTATTTTAATGCCGTTTTGTTTTAGGATTTGAATTACCTTTTCATTGACTTCATCATTTGTAAAACAGCAAACTACGTCAAATCCTTTGGCTATTATAGCATTTTTTTCATGAAGGAGCTCTTTGAAATAAGATATTTCAAATTTGTACTTTTCGTTGGCTTTACTTAAAAAATCTTTGTCATGTTTTTGACTAGAAAATACAGCAATCTTCATATAATCTTCTCCTTAAAACAATAAATAAATTAAATAGGTAACGTTGTCAATCAAATGTTTTCCAAGAAGTGATTTCTAAAAGATTTTTGGGAATTTCAAATAAAAATCTGGATGGATTTGTTTTTTTTGCACTTCCTTTATTTTTTCTAGTTCTAGCCATTGAAAGGGTAAGGTATTTTTTAGCTCTTGTAATAGCTACATAAAAAAGTCTTCTTTCTTCTTCGATAGCTTCCAAAGAAAAGCTTTTTTCATGAGGAAGCATATGATCTTCTACACCAATAATAAAACAGGCTTCAAACTCAAGACCTTTTGAGCTGTGGATAGTCATAAGTTTCAGTCTATCGTCTGAAAAGTTTTTATTTTTATTAATATTTTCTTTTGAAAGAAGAGAAGATGATACAAAATCAACTAGATTGGCATCCTCTTTTTTTTCTTCTTCATACTGAGCCAGGGCATTTATACACTCTTTGGCGTTTTCCCATTTATAGGCTCTAGCTTTTTCGGATTTCACCTCTTCTTCAATAGCTTTTTTATAATCGATTTCATTGATTAAATATTCAAAAGCCTCATAAAGTGGTTTTTTTGAAAACTTTTGTTTTGCTTTTTCAATGGTGTTGATTAGAGTCTCAATTCCTTTTTTTGCTTTAGATTGAATATCTATTGAAATTTCATTATTTTTTATTTTTTCAAGAACTTTATAAAGAGATAATTTATGTTCTGATTTATAGCTTTGCAAAACGCTTAGCGTTTTATCTGAAATACCTCTTCTAGGTACATTTATTACGCGAAGTAGAGCTTCATCATCTTTGGGATTACAGATAATTCTTAAATAAGCAAATAGATCTTTAGTTTCTGCTCTGTCTGCAAATTCCATTCCGCCATAAATGGTATAAGGAATTCCTCTTACCCATTGACCATCTTTTTGATAAGATGCGTTGATTAAACCAACTTCAAAATTTCTAGAAAGTGCATTAGATCTATACAAAATTGCAAAATCTTTAAATTTAAGGTTTTTTTCTTTTTTTAATTTTATAATTCTATTAATTACAGCAGAGGCTTCGTCTATTTCAGTAGGCGCGTGAAAAAGAGAGATTTTATCATTGGAATAATTTTCAGAAAAAAGTGTTTTATCATGTCTTTTTTCATTATTTTTTATAACGGCGTTTGCGGCATGTAAAATTAATGAAGTAGATCTGTAGTTTTGTTCTAATTTAATAATGTGATCGGCTTTAAAATTTAGAATATGGCTAATAGATGATCCTCGAAATGCATAAATAGATTGATCATCATCACCAACAACAAATAAGTTGTTATTTTTTTTAGCTAGCGCTTCTGCGATTTTGTATTGAATCGGATTTGTATCTTGATATTCATCTATAAGGATGTATTTAAATTGGTCTTGATATTTTGATAAAACATTTTCGTTATTTTCAAATAACTGCACTGTTAGTGTTAAAAGAGTGTCAAAATCAATTGCATTGTATGCTTTTAAAAAGTTGTCAAAACTACTCGTTAACTCTTTTAAATGAACCTTTTCATCGCTCTGTTCTAATTCATCGATTGTAAGGTTTTTGTTTTTTATTTTGCTTATTGCTTCAACCAAAAGTGTAGGTGATACATCTAAAGAGCTCTCTTTTACTACATGATTTGCGACTCTTTTAATATCTTTATCATCGTAAATACTGAAATTTGGACTGTAGCCAACGCTATTGGCTTCTTTTCTTAAAATCTGAACACAAAAGCTATGAAATGTTGTTAAAGTTACTTTTGCAGCTTTGCTTTTAGGGATAAGTTCTTTTAGTCTTGATCTCATCTCTTCAGCAGCTTTATTTGTAAAAGTAAGTCCTAAAATAGAAGAAGGGGAAATATTAAAATTGTTAATAAGATGAGCTATTCTATATGTTAAAACCTTTGTTTTGCCGGATCCGGCTCCTGCAAGTACTAAAACTCTTCCGTTTACCGTATTGACTGCTTTTTGCTGCTCTTTGTTTAAAGAAAAGGACATTTTTTGTTTTCACTTTTTTATTAAAAATATTAGAAATATATTTTTTTTATGAAATTTTTTTTAACAAACATAGAAGATCGTTTTCAATATTTTTAAAAGTCATTTCATTTTTCTTAAATTTTGGGGAAACATTTATAGAAATATTTTTACGAAACTGCTCTTTGTTTAACCTGAAGGCTTCTTTAACCCTTCTTTTAAAATTATTTCTAATACATGCACACCCAAACTTTTTACTAACAGTTAGACCAAGCTTGGGGTTTTTTTGATTTTTTAAAAATTGAAAATTCAGTTGGATATAATCACCGCTAAGTCTGTTTTTAGCCTTATATATCGAAAAAAATTCAGATTTTTTTAAAATTCTAAAAGATTTAGAGAAAGAAAATTTTTTAAGCACCAAGTCTTTTTCTGCCGATTTTTCTTCTTCTTCTAATAATTTTTTTACCATTAGTAGTTTTGCTTCTTGATCTGAATCCAACTTTTTTCTTTCTTTTTCTTTTTGATGGTTGGTATGTGCGTTTCATTTGTTTTTTCCCTTAAATTGTTTATTTAGGGACATATGATAGTAAAATCTACAAAATTCTTCAAGAGTCTTGATAAGAAAAGAGCTATTTTATACAATAAATGACTTATTTGAAATGAAGGTAGTAATATTCTATGAAAAATAAAGCATCTGTTAAAGCGGACCCATCGAAAGGAGACAAACTTGTTCGAAGAAAAGGAAGGCTTTACGTAATTAATAAAAAAGATCCGAATAGAAAACAAAGGCAGAAAGGACCTGCACGTAAAAAATAAACTTAAGGTGAATAATGGCTAGAAAAGCAATGGTAGAAAAAGAGAAAAAAAGACAAAGATTAGTAGATAGTAAAAGAGATAAAAGAGCACATCTAAAAAAAATTATTGTCGATATGACTAAATCTGATGAAGAAAGGTTAAACGCTGTAAATGAGCTTAATAAGCTTCCAAAAAATTCATCAAAAATAAGACTTAGAAACAGATGTTTATTAACAGGTCGCCAAAGAGGATATTTAAGAAAGTTCAAAATTTCTAGATTATGCTTTAGAGAAATGGCGTCTGCTGGAAAAATACCTGGAATATTCAAAGCTAGCTGGTAATATCGCTAGCTTTAGAATTTTTTGAAAATATACTGATTTCTTTAATCTTTTGCCAGTTTTTCATTGTATCATTCCAAACGTAAGTAGATTCTGAAATAATTTTACTAAGGTATTTTCTGTATAGAGCATCAAAACTTATTGGACCTACCTGAGTTTTGTCATTATCTAAGTAGTACCAAAAATTAAAATCTTTTGTTGTATCAAATATAGGTTCATTAGGACGGGCCTGTTGGATAATTATCTCATCTTCAAGCAAAGGTAATGGCTTTAAAAAAATTATTATGAGAAGTGCAACAAGTCCAAAAAACACTCCCAAGAAAAACCAGGTAAGCCTAGATCTATTTTTAGACTTAGCTATATTGGAACAAAATAAACCGAAACATATCCAGGAAATCATTAAAAGTATCATTTTTTTAAATTCTTTTTTTTAATTTTTTTCATGAGCTTATTTTCATATAAATCGAAAAAAAAGAAAAGAGATGTTTTCATTAAAATTAACCTTTATTACAATAAGTCCTAAAAGATATTATTGAGGTTTTATATGAATGATAAATTTAATCAGATTGATACAAAAGAAATTGATCTTCCTGAAACAACTTTTTCAAGAGATGTTGAAAGTAGAGTATTTCAAGCAATCGTTTTGCAATGTCTTACTAAAATTGAAGGTATAGCTCTAGTTGGAGGCTCTTTGATCGATTCTTTACTTGGAAGAGAAGCTCATGAAAGATATTCAGGAATTAACATAGAACAAGATAATAAACAGCACTCTGTAACAATCAAAATCGAAATCAATATCAAATACGGTCTTTCAATCCCTGAAAAAGCTGAAGAAATACAATCAAAAGTTATTGAAGAGATTTCAAAGTTTACAGGTCTTCATGTTTCAACTGTTCATGTAGTTTTTAAAAATTTAATATTGGATACAAAACAACAAGAAGAACTTGATTCATTAGAAGAAGAAGCTGAAGTAACAGCACCTGATGATGAATATGAAGGGTTTTAATAAGTGAGAGCTATAAATATTTTGATATCGGCAGTTCACTTAGTAATTTTACTTTTTGTAGTATTTGTTGGGGTGTTTTTTGTAAGCCTTTTTTATGCTTCCAATTATTTAAATTATTTCATTGATATTTTATCCAATAAACCTCAGGTGCTATTGACTTTGGGTATAATTATATTATCTTTTTCGCTTTTGCTGTTTTTACTTTTTTATGTGATGCATAAAAATCAATATCTAAAAATTAAAATGAAACCCTTTCAAAAAGTCTCAATTGATACCAATGTTATAAGAAGTTATATTGAGGACTTTTTAAAAAATTCCTATCCTAAAAATAATGTTAACTGTTTAGTTAGCATGATACCAGATAATAAACTTGAGATCATTGCTAATTTTGACAAGGGCGCTAGTTTAATTAAAAAGGATTTTTTGCTTCATCTAGAACTCCAAATAGGAAAGCTTCTTTCTGATCAATTAAATTATCACAGCGAATTTATCTTTACACTGAATATGAAATAGATAAGCTTTTTAATTATTAATAAAAAAGTTATTTTTTAAAAAAATCAAATATTTTTTCAATATCAGATTTAGAAATGGTTTTTAGTTCATCAAAATCTTCTTTTTTTGCATTTTGAAGATTTTTCAAACTTTTAAAATGTTTTAAAAGTTCTTTTGTTTTTTTAGGACCAATACCTGGGATATCTATGAGGGAGGTCTTGATAGTTGATTTTTCTCTTCTTTTTTTATGAAAAGATATTGCAACTCTATGCGCTTCATCTCTAATTTTTTGAAGCATAAAAAGCATAGGGGATTTTGGGTCGATAATGATTGGATCTTTTTTATGTGGGATAAAAACTTTTTCTTTTGTAAGGCCTTTGGTATGCAGAGCTTTTTCTTTAGTGAGTGAAATTATGTCCACGGATGCAATATTTAACTTATTAAACACTTCTATAGCAGCGTTAAGCTGGGCTTTAGCTCCATCTAGAATCAAAAGATCCGGAAAATCTTTTTCCGGGAGTTTTGAAAAGTGCCTATATAGAACATCTTTCATAGCTGGAACATCGCCTAGAATTTCAGGGTTTATTTTAAAAAGTTTGGTTCTTTTAGTATCTTTTTCACCAAAGGTGAAACCTATTTTGGCAGCTACAGGATTTGTGCCGGACATATTGGATGTATCAAAGCATTCGATCACTTTTGGAAAGTTATTTAAACTCAAAACTTCTTCAAGTTCTAAAAGCTGTTTTTCGTGTAAAGATTTCAGATCTTTTTCTCTTTTAAAAAGGCTTTTGGCATTTTCATTGGCTAGATTTACAAGGTCTAACTTTTTGCCTTTAATGGGGTAAGTTATTTTTATTTTTTTATTGGCTTTTTCAGATAAAACATCTTCAAGGTTATTTGTGTGTTCCAGATCAAAAGGAACTATTATTTCTTTGGGAACTAATTTTAGTGTTATGTAGTTTTGCAAAATGAAAGATTCAATAATTTCTGCATCATCAGATAAAATATCTGAAAAAGAGAAATGCTCGGAAAAAGTGAGCCTTCCTTCTTGGAAGATGAGTTTTACTATCATGGTAAAAGTGCCGGATCTGAAAAGGCCTAAAACGTCGGTATTTTGTGTAGATAAAATATCGACAAACTGAGTTTGGATAATGTGTTTTATTTCTTTGATAAGATTTAAATAGTCGTTTGCAAGTTCAAACTTTTGTTCATTGGATGCTTTTTTCATCTTTTTTTCAAAATCTTTTAAAATGGAGTTATCTTTACCTTTTAAAAATTTTACCGTTTTATCGACTAAATCATCATACTGATTTTTTGTGCATTTTTCTACGCAGGGAGCTAAGCATTTTTTAATATCATATAAAATGCATGGGCGAGTTCTATTTGCAATCTCACTGTCGGAGCACTGCCTTAAGGGAAAAAGTTTTAAAAGAAGATCTTTGACATTTCTGGCAGCTTTGGCATTTGTATATGGACCAAAGTAGAGGTTTTTATCTTTTGGCTGCTTTTTTAGTCTGACAAGTTTTAGCATTGGCCATTTATGCTGGGTTGAAATCATTATGCTTATGTAAGTTTTGTCATCTTTTAGCAAAATGTTGTATTTTGGGAGATATTTTTTTATTAGAGTATTTTCTAAAATAAGAGCTTCTTTGTTGTTTGTTACAACTATCGTTTCGATTGAAGAAATTTGATTTGTTAAAAGACCGATGGTCGGGCGGGTATCTTTTCCTTGAAAATACTGTTTAATTCTATTTTTTAAATTTGTGGCTTTCCCTACGTAGAGCACTTTGCCGGCTTTATCTTTCATTATGTAAACGCCAGGCATTTGTGGGTAAGTTGCAAGTTTTTTTACATCAAAAATCATTTGTCTAAATTTTGTTTTAAATTGAAAATCTTTTGAAGAGCTTCTATAGGCGTTAGTTTATTTACATCTATAGCTTTTAGTTCATTTATAAGATTTTTTATTTTTTTATTTAACGATTCGTTTATATCAAAAAGCATAAATTGATCCTGTTTATTTTGTTTTTTGAAAGCAGCTTTTTTAGAAGGTTCGTTTTTAGACATTTCATTTTCAAGCGAGAAAAGCCTCTCTTCTGCTTTTTTGATAACAAAATAAGGTAGGCCTGCTAATTTTGCTACATGTATTCCGTAGCTTCGATCTGTAGAGCCTTTTAGAATTTTTCTTAAAAAAACAATGCCTGAATCTGTTTCTTTTACAGCTACGTTATAATTAACAGCGCCTTGTAAAATATTTTCCAGCTCAGTTAATTCAAAGTAGTGGGTGGCAAAAAGAGTTTTTGCCTTTTTTTCCTGAGTTGTAAGTAAATATTCAGCTACTGCCCAAGCGATCGAAATTCCATCATATGTAGATGTTCCTCTTCCGATTTCATCTAGGATAATAAGTGATTTTTTTGTGGCGTTATTTAAAATGTTTGCAGTTTCTGTCATCTCTACCATGAAAGTTGACTGTCCTCTTGATAAATCATCAGAGGCGCCAATCCTTGAAAACACTTTATCAACTATTCCAATATCAGCTTTTTTAGCGGGGACAAAAGATCCTATTTGGGCCATGATAACTAAAATTGCTACTTGTCTAATATAAGTAGATTTTCCGGCCATATTTGGCCCTGTAATTAAAAATAATTGATTGTCAGAATTATTTAAATAGGTGTCATTTGGAATAAACTGACCTGTTGAAGAAGAGGCTTCAATAATAGGGTGTCTTCCATCAACTATGTTGATAATATCTGAATTATTAATATTAGGTTTTGTATAGTTAAATGCTTTTGCAGCTCTTGCAAAAGAGAAGATAACATCGATTCTAGCTAAAGCTGAGGCTATTTTTTCAATGTCGGAAGAGTTTTGTAAAATTTTTTCTCTAAGCTCATAAAAAAGTTTATTTTCTAAAAGTTTGATTTTTTCTTCTGCAGTTAAAACTTTACTTTCAAATTCTTTTAGCTCTTCAGTGATATATCTTTCATTATTTACAAGGGTCTGTTTTCTTAAAAAGCATTCAGGAACATTATCTGACTGTCCTCTTGAAACGTCGATAAAATATCCAAAAGCTTTTGTGAATCCAACTTTTAAAGTTTTTATTTTGGTTTCTTCTCTTAGCCTTTGCTGGTATTGGTTGATCCATAAGCTGCCGTTTGTACTGATTAATCTGAGCTCATCCAATTCACTGTTATATCCATCTTTAAAAATTCCTCCTTCGTTAAGCCTTATTGGAGGATTTTCAACAATAGCTGAAGTTAAAAGATTTAAAAGAGGATTTTTAACATCTTTTAAGTTTTTAACATCTTGTGAAATAAGCTCACTTTTGAAATCTTTTAAAAAGTCTTTAATAATAGGCACAAATTCTAAAGAAATTTTAAGAGCCGATAAATCTCTTGGAGTTGCTGAATTATTAATAAGTCTCATCAAAATTCTTTCTAGATCTTTGATATTATTTAAATTTTCCTGCACCTGTAAAAATATTTCAAAATTATTAACCGTTTCTTCTACAGAAAAGAGTCTTTTATTTATTTCATCAATATCGATTAAGGGAAGCTTCAGCCATTTTTTCAAAAGCCTTCCTCCCATAGCAGTTTTTGTTTTGTCTAGAAGATCTAATAAAGTATTGTCTTTATTAATATGATTATTCGATTCAATAATCTCTAAATTTTTCATCGTAGTATAATCAATTATCATTGAGGATGAAAAGTTCTCTTTTTTTATTTTTTTGATGTGATCTAAATTTATGAGTAGATCTTCTGTTAGATAAGAGATTAACCCTCCGCATGCGTTTATAGCAGCTGTCATGCCGTTCAATCCAAAAGAGTCTAATGAATGCACTTTAAATTGATTTATAAGCTTTTCATAAGCCATATCAAAATCAAAATACCAATCATCTTTTTCAGTTAATAAAAAAGTAATTTCATAAGATAATTTTTCTAAAAATTCAAAATTTTGTTTTTTGAATTTTTGAGAAACTAAAATTTCTTTGGGTTTAATTTTTAAAATTTCATTCAAAAGTTCTTTTTGATCTTCTATTTCCAAAACATAAAATTCAGAAGTGGAAAAATCTAAAACTCCAAGACCAAATGTTAGACCTATTTGATTTATCGACAAGAAATAGTTATTTGATTTTTCTTCAAGCAAGTTTGAATTGATAATAGTTGCAGGGGAGAGAATTTTTGAAATTTCTCTTTTGACTATGCCTTTTACATTTTTAGGATCTTCAGTTTGCTCAGCTATAGCTATTTTGTATCCTTTTGCTATTAGTCTGTCTACATAAACTTCACATGTATGATGAGGAACTCCACACATAGGTATGTTTTGTCTTTTTGTAAGTGTTAAATCCAAAAGTTTTGAAATTAGTTTTGCATCTTCAAAAAATGCTTCGTAAAAATCTCCTAATCTAAAAAGCAAAAGAGCATCTTTTGCCTGTTCTTTTAAATCTTTCCACTGTTTCATCATTGGGGTAGTACAAGACATTTTTTAACCTTTTTCTAGCAAAATATTTTAGTAGTTTTTATTTATTAGTAGAATACAATTTTTCCGGTATTTTTATCGTTCATAAATTTTTTCTTATAAAATTTTAAATAAAAATAGTCTATTTTTCTTTTAAAATTTGTTTTAATAAAGTTGGAAGCTTACTAATCAGGTAAAATGGAACTGAAAGAATATTGTTTTCATAAGAAAGTGGATTTTGGGAAATATGAATTCCAATTATAGATTTTTTTTCTTTCATAAATTGATAAAGTGATTTTAATCTTCCATGTGGTCCAGCTTTCACTTCAATTGGTATGATATGGTGATCAATTGTATATAAATAATCAATTTCGGCATCGCTGGTTTTTTTTGCTTTTTGCCAATAATAAAGTTGGCCTTCTTGGAAAGGATTTGTGTAAGCTAAAAGTTCTTGCCCTACAAATTGTTCTGCCAGAGCACCTCTATTAATAAGTATTATATCTTTTTCAAAAATAACTTTAGGATCAATTTTTAAAGCATGTTGAACTAATCCGATATCTAAAAAAAGAGTTTTAAATAATGTTTTTTTTGCTTGAGAAGCTAAAGGTAACCCACTTGCATTAGAAACATAAATTGGATAAATTAAACCCGCCCATTCAAGATGATCAAGCGCTTGTTTTAGCTCTCTAGCGCGCATATGAGCATCAATTTTAGAATATTTAAATTGCTGAGTAATCAAAGGAAAAATTCCTGTAAACAAAGTTTTCAAATATTTTTGAATAGTTTTGGTTGAATATTTAGAAAAATCTGCTTGATAAGTTGATAATAATATTTCATGTATTTGAAAACATTTTTCAAAATCAAAATTTTCACAAAAATTAGATACTGCGGCAGGCATGCCACCGACAAGAAAATATTCTTTTACAAGAGATATCATCTCTTCATGCAATTTAAGGTTTTTTTCAAAATTTTGATTTTTAATAATTTCTTCTAATATTTCAGTTTTTTTACGTGCATTTATATATTCTTCAAATGAAAAAGGTTTTAGATACATAAATTGTATTCGTCCAACTGGGAAAGAAAATTTTCCTTCAACTAATGCAAATTCCAATAATGAACTGGCTCCTATTACATGTAGTGATGGAAGTTTTTCCTTAAAATACCTTAGTGACATTATAGCTTTTGGACAAGCTTGTATTTCGTCTAAAAAAAGAAGCGTTTTCCCAGGGATGATTGATTCTTTTAATGTAAGTTGCAGTTGATATAATATTTTTTCCGGATCAAAATTATCAAAACAAGCTATTGCTTCAGGTTGAGCTTCAAAATTCACAGAAACAAAAGATTCAAACTTTGATTTTCCAAAACTTTCAACCAGATAGGTTTTACCTACTTGTCTAGCCCCTCTTAAAAGCAATGGATGACGCATTTTATCATCTTTCCATTTAATCAATTCTTTTTCTAAAGATCTTTTCATAGAATTTTAGCCATTTTTGTGGTTGTTTTATATGGGTAATTTTAGCCATTTTAATGGCTAAAAGTCAACTGCATCGCTTAACACCCTTAAAATGAACTGATTATGATCGACATAGTCAGTTTAATTATATTCGTTTTTTATAAAAAGAGTTATTTAATTTTATGAATAACTTGCTATTATGGAATTTATGAGAAGTTTTACAAAAGAAAGTTTAGAGCTTTTAAGATCAAGAATAGATTTGGTTGAGGTGATGACACCTCACGTTCATTTCACTAAAAGTGGAATTTACTATAAATCTCTTTGTCCATTCCATGAAGAAAAAACTCCATCTTTTGTTATTCAAAGAGGAGATAGCCACTATCACTGTTTTGGATGTGGCGCACATGGAGATGCAATCTCTTTTTTAATGAATTTTCAAAAACTTTCCTTTCAGGACGCAGTTGAACATTTGGCGGATAAATTTGGTGTTCATCTGGAATTTTTTAATGAAAATGAAAAAAATTACAAAGGTCCTTCTAAAAGCCTTTTGAAAGCGGCTTTAGAAGAAGCTAAGAGGTTTTTTTTGTTTTTTCTGATAAATACTAAAGAGGGTGAAGAAGCTCTTGAGTATTTATACAAAAGAGGCATTGATTTAGATTTTATAAAAACTTTTGAAATAGGTCTTAGTCCCAAAAGGCCTTTTGTTTTTCAAAAGTATATGCATGAGAAAAAAATCTCCAAAGAAATACTGATTCAAACGGGACTTTTAAAAAATTATGAAAGTCCAAAAGATTTTTTCCAAAATAGAATAATGATACCGATAAAAGATGCTTTTGGATCTGTGATTGGCTTTACAGCTAGAAAATATCAGGAAGATACATTTGGCGGAAAATATATAAACACTCCCGAGACTGTTTTATTTAAAAAATCCAAAATTTTATTTGGACTTGATTATTCAAGAAAAAATATAGCAAAACAAAAAAAAGCAATAATAGTTGAAGGTCAGATTGATTGCTTAAGATTAATCAAAGAGGGTTTTTCTATAACAGTTGCATCTCAAGGAACCGCGTTTACTGAAGACCATGTTAAGGAGCTTATTAACTTAGGTGTTAAAGAGGTCTTTTTGGCTATGGATTCAGACAGTGCCGGAATACAAGCTGCCATAAAAACAGGTGATCTTTTTCAAAAAGAGGCTATTGAGTCTTACGTTGTAGATATGCAGGGGTTAGATCCTGATGCTATTTTAATAGAAAAAGGACCTAATTTTTTTGAAGAACTTTTGAAAAATGCTAAGGATTATTTAACTTTTTTAGTTGAAGCTCTTTCTAAAAATGTAAACATGTCATCTCCTTCACAAAAAAATGCTGTTGTTCAAACCATTATTAATAAAATAAAAAAATGGGACCATCCATTAATGGTTCATGAATCACTCAGAAAGTTAGCCAGACTAACATCTTCTCCTGAATCCATTTTATCCTTGGATAAGGATTTTGAATCTAAAAATGTTTATATTAAAAAGCACTCAAAAATATCAGATATAGATGTGAACTTTGATCTCATTTTAGAAACAGACCTTTTGAGAATTTTGTTTTTACATGGAGCATCTAATGCGAGACTTATTCAAATCGCTAAAGACAACATTCAAGAAAAACATTTTAAAATAACTGTATGCAGAAATCTTTTTAAAAAATACCTGCAATCGATTGAAGAGGGAAAAGTAAAAGATTTACTTTCATTTGCAATAGATTTAGAAAATGTAGAAGAAAGACTCTTTTTATCTGAAATGCTTCAAAAAAAGATTAACCAGGACAAATTAGAAGAAACCTTTTTAAAAACTACAATGGAAATTTTACAGCGATATTGGATGGAAAAACGAGAAGAAATCAAATTAAAAATTCACTCTTCAAAATGCTCTGATGATGAGTTGCTTGAGCTTGCTAAAGAGTTTGATGAAATTAAAAATAACAGACCTGAAATAATTCTTCCTAAATAATCTTTTCTTATTGTTATATAACATAT
>JAFGQY010000104.1 GCA_016935395.1 Parachlamydiales bacterium | reverse complement strand
TATGCATTTAAGTTGTTTTTCTATAAATTGAAAATCCCATAATTTCATAAATTTCCTGTAAATATGATTATCGGGAACTAATTCTTCTAAACTAACCATAACTACTTGATACATGATAATAAATCCTTTTTTAAGAAAAAGAAATTTTATCAATTTAAATTTTTATTGTCTTCCAGAATGCAACAGTCCCTATATAAAAAAAATTAAAAATAAATCAATAAAAAATACTTTTTTTAAAATAATCTTAAAAATAAGTATTAACAGGATCTACATCAATGAAAATTGAAACTTTACTTGATGTTTTAAATTGATTTTTCAAGATATTTATCTCTTTTAAAGCAGGTAAAATATTTTTAGCTCTTATCAAAAACTGAAATCTGTAAAAATCTTTAACTTTTGCTCTACCAGAAGGTATTATTGGATGGATAGTAAAATCACTAGTAAGATTTTCAATAACTTTTTGTCTAAATTCACTACCTGTTTTTTTAGCTAAGTCTTCATCTTTAGAAGTGAATACAATTTTTAAAATATTTGAAAAAGGTGGGTACAAAAAGAGCTTTCTATTTTGAATTTCCATATCAAAAAAGCTTAAATAGTCCTGGTTTTTTGCTAAATTTATGATTTCACTATCAGGCATATAAGTTTGTATTATCACTTCACCACTAAGAGAATCTCTACCGGCTCTTCCTGAAACCTGCGTTAAAAGAGAAAAAACATTTTCTGAAGATCTGAAATCAGGGATGTTTAAAGCTGAGTCGGTATTCAAAACTCCAACCAAGGTTACATTTGGAAAATGAAGACCTTTTACTATCATCTGCGTTCCAATTAAAATATCAGCTTTAGCAGATCTAAACTGCTTTAACAGAGTTTCATGAGATGTTTTTTTTATCGTGGTGTCTCTGTCAATTCTAATCGTTTTGGCTTTTGGAAAAATATTTCTAATACTGGCTTCAACATTTTCCGTGCCAACACCTTTAAATTTTATGAAATCATTTTTTTTACAATCTGGGCAGGTTTTTATGTATTTTGTTAAATACCCGCATAAATGGCAGGCCATATACTGCTCATTTTTATGGAAGGTGAGTGAAATGTCGCAGTGAGGACATTTGAAGGTATATGAGCAGTTTAAACAGCTAACAGAGGTGTGATAGCCGCGTCTATTTAAAAATAAAATAACCTGCTCACCTTTCTCAAGTCTTTTTTCAATAGCGTTTAGCAAGGTAAAAGAAAAAAAACTTTTTGATTTTTCCCTTTCTATTTTCATGTCAACAATAGTTATTTTAGGTAGATTTGCATTATTGGCTCTTTTAGTAAGGGTACTTAAAACATATTTTTTGTTTTTGGCATTATAAAAACTTTCAATGCTAGGGGTTGCGCTTGCCAAAACTACGGTAGCATTTAAATAGCTGGCTCTTACTATCGCCAAGTGCTTTGCATTATAAGTGGGGGACTCTTCAGATTGTTTGTAGGAGTTGTCATGCTCTTCATCGATAATTATCAATCCTAGATTTTTTATAGGCGCAAAAATTGCAGATCTGGCTCCGATGACTATTTTAGCTTTGCCGGATATAATATCATCAAAGGCTTTACTCTTTTCTCCAGAGCTTTTTTTGTGATGAATAACGGCTATGTGTTCATCAAACCTTTTTTTAAACCTTTCAATTGTTTGGGGAGTGAGTGAGATTTCAGGGACAAGCATTAAAGCGCATTTTTCTTGTTTCAATGTTTC
This sequence comes from Parachlamydiales bacterium, assembly GCA_016935395.1. Taxonomy (GTDB): domain Bacteria; phylum Chlamydiota; class Chlamydiia; order Chlamydiales; family SM23-39; genus JAFGQY01. The sequence continues at coordinate 3,822 of JAFGQY010000104.1, read as the reverse complement.
TTCTATAGCCTGAAGAAAAATTTCAGTTTTACCGCTTCCAGTAACGCCATATAATAAATGGGTTTCGAATTTTTCATTTTTGATGCTATTTTTGATTTTTTCAAATGACGCTTTTTGCTCATCATTTAAAACTTTTGGTTTTGATTTAAAAAATTCACAAGTTGATAGAAAATCTATCTCATCTTGAATAAGTTTTTTTGTTTTGAAAATGTTTTTTGCAATTAAACTATCAATCGGGGCTTTGGAGATTTTTGCAGTTTTTATTAGCTCTTTTAAAAAAATACCATTTTTTTCCTTCAAAAAATATTCTAGCGCTTTTGCCTGGGAAGGATTTTTCTTCATAAGAGTATTTAAAATTTTCAAAAGATCCTTTTTTGATTTATTAGAATACAAATAAGTCAAAGATTTTATATTGATCTCTTTTCTGACACTTGTCGGTATCATGCACCTTAAAACTTTTGACATGCTGGATACATAATATCTTTGCATAAATATTGCTAATTTAAATAAATCTTCGGTTAGAACCTCATTTTTAGCTATTCTTTTAATAGGTAAAACTTTTCCAATATCTGTGTGATCTTTAAGAGAGACTATGTAGCCTTTTTTATAAGAATTTCTAAGAGGGACTTCGACTAACATGCCCTCTTTTATTTCATCTATCAATTCACTTGGCACTAAATAGTCTAAAGGCTTTTCAATGTTTGTTTCTAAAACAATAGATGCATACTTTTTAGACATTTTGAAGACTTTCGATTTTTAATTTTAAAGTTTTGTATAAAGAAGGTTTTAACATGGGCTCTTTTAAATATAAATTTATATCAGGAAGAAGAAGTAAGGGGATATCTTTTAAAAATTTTTCATTTTTTGCCGGAATCTCTACATAAAAACTTTTTAATTGATTTAACTCAAAAACTGTATAGTCGGAAGAGATTATTAGGTTTATGTCTTCTTTATTTAAAAATGTATCCCAGCTGTTTGATTTTTCTATTACATATGCAGATACAACTTTTGTAGGAAGAAAGGTGTTTTCTAAAGCAAGTCTCATCTTATTTAGAAAATTAAAAGCCTTTTCATTTTCTTTATATGCCAAAATTGTGATGTTGGCGGACATATTTTTAAATTTGTATTTCTGAGCCACTTTTTTTGCAATTTTGTCATCCAAGGGTTTTTCACTAATTTCAATACTTGAATCTATTTTCAAAAGTATTTTTTCAATGTCTGATAAATTTTGCTCCGGAGTTTGGGGAGTTAAGGATTTTTCAAAAGTTTTTTTATTTAAAACATTTTGTTTTTGATCTTCATTTTTTTTGTTATTTTTAATCTCAATAGAAGATGCAATTATTGGGTTTGGGGGGATTATTTCATTTCTAAATGGTTTTTCTAAAGCGGGTAGCGGTTTTTCTTGAATTGTTGGTTTTTTGGTAAAAGGCACTGAAGTGATTTTTTCTTCAAAGGGCTTATTTTTTATAGGTTGTTGAATGTTAGGTTTTTTAAAAGTTTCATTTGAGCTATTAGCTGGATTTACTTTCTTTGAAAATGAGCTTTTAGCTTCTAACTCTAAAAAATCAATGTTTTCAACATAAATACTGTCTGTATCTAACTCTTTTAAGTAGTCAACTGTATCTTTTATTAGATCTTGATATTTTTTGTCTGATACGGGCATTTTTTTTTAAGTTTTTTTATATTTTTTATACCAAAAGCTGAAATAAAAAAAATCTCTATTCTAAAGAAAGTAGATCATCTATAAAAATATCAAAAGAGAATTTTGAAATATCTTCCATTTTTTCACCTGTTCCAATCCACTTAACTGAAGCATTGATCTGTTTTTGTATTGAAAGAACTATTCCTCCTTTAGCTGAGCCATCTAACTTTGTTAAAAAGATTGATGTAATAGGTGTGTAGCTATTGAAAATCCTAGCCTGGTCGATTGCATTTTGACCAGTTGTAGCATCAACTATCAAAATTGTCTCATGAGGCGAATTTTCTACTACTTTTGAAGACACTTTTTTTATTTTTTCAAGTTCTTGCATAAGATCTGTTTTTGTATGAAGCCTTCCTGCCGTATCTATTAAAACTATATCAATATCTCTAGATAGAGCTGCTTTTAATCCATCGAATACTACAGCGGAAGGATCGGCGCCTATTTGAGATTTTATAATGTCTACATCAACTTTTTTAGCCCAGTTGGATAGTTGATCCACTGCAGCTGCTCTAAAAGTGTCAGCTGCTATTAAAAGTACTTTTTTGTTTTGCTTTTTATAGTAATGAGCCAGCTTTGCAATTGAAGTTGTTTTGCCCCCTCCATTTACCCCTACAATCATTATTACATGGGGCTTTTTCATTTCAACATCTTTGAATTCAACTTTTTCTTTTTTAAGCTCATTTTTTAAAATGTTTAAAATTTCATCGATTTTTAAATCCGGATCTTTTTTTAAAATAGCTTTTATTTTTTCTGTTAAATCAACAGATAGTCTTACACCTAGATCGGATTCATAAAAAAGCTTTTCCAAATCCTCAAACAAACTATCATCAATTTTTCTGGAAAAAAGATTTTTTAATTTTTTTCCTATTGAGAATTTTGAAAAAATAGATGTTATTTTTCTTTTGATGAATTTAAACATTTTTTAAAATTATCCTTGATTAGAAAGTCATTCTAGCACATAAAAATAATTAAAAGAAGGATTTTAATATGAGACCACATCCAAGAATTACTCTATCCATTCATCCATTTTTTTGGATATTTGCAGCATTGATCGGCTTTTTAATGAGCGGATCTTTAATGGGATCAATTATGTGGATAGTGATCATTTTAGTTTCTGTTTTAGTACATGAATTCGGTCACGCCATAATGGCTGTAGTATTTAAACAAAGTCCAAGAATTCAGCTGGTTGCTTTAGGTGGAGTAACCTCTTATGAAGGTAAAAACTTAAAATACTGGCAGCAGTTTTTAATAGCCTTATTCGGTCCTCTTTTTGGCGTTCTATTATTTGGGTTTGCTACTTTAGTCTTATATTTAAACATTTTTCACAATCCTGTAGTTGTTGGAACTTTTAAGATTTTACAAGTTGTTAACCTTTTTTGGTCTATTGTGAATTTACTTCCTGTTCTGCCTTTAGATGGAGGGCAACTTCTTAGAATAGCCCTTGAAGGTTTTTTTGGTGTAAAAGGATTTAGGCTTTCCTTACTTTTAGGCTGCATTATTGCCGGAGTTTTAGCTTTAGGATCATTTGCTATAAGATATTATCTTTTAGGAGCTTTGTTTTTCTTATTCGCCTTTCAAAGTTTTGACATGTATCGAAAATCAAAACACATTACTAAATCAGATAGAGATCAAAAATTTGCAGATGAACTTCAAAAAGCAGAAGCTCTTTTTGCTGCAGGCCAAAAAAAAGAGGCTGAAAAGCTTTTTGAGGATCTTTTGGGAAAAACTAAAAATGGACTTATCTTTGTAGCTGCTAGCCACTACTTAGCTTTTATCAATAACGAAAGAAAGGAATATAAAAAAGCCTACGATCTTTTAGTAAAAGTTAAAGATGATCTTCAAGATGAGGCTGTTCCTCTTTTACAAAAGCTAGCTTTTGAACAAAAAAACTTTAAACTAACATCAGAGCTTTCAGCTGAAGCTTATAAATTAAATCCAACCAAAGATGTAGCTTTGATGAATGCAAGATCTTTCGGCTTTTTAAATCAACCACAACTATCTGGCGGCTGGCTTAAAACTGCTAGTGAATTCGGCTCGTTGGATCTAGAAAAGATTATTCAGGAAAATTATTTTGATCAAGTAAAAAACTCTGATGCTTTTTTAAAGTTTTTTAAGTAGTT
>JAFGQY010000103.1 GCA_016935395.1 Parachlamydiales bacterium | reverse complement strand
TTTGAGTTCAGAAAAGCTTATAATAAAAAATTAATTTGTTTAGGGGGGCAAGCAATTCCTATATTTCCCGTTTTCTCTTTATGACATAAATGCTAAGCTAATAATTAAAAAAAGTATTTTATGGATACATATCAAGGGTATATTGAGCATATCTCTTTTGCTAATCAGGAAAATGGATTTACAATCGCTAAATTCAAATCAGATACAAAAAAAGATCTAATAACAATAATTGGTGTAATGCCCTCTGTCAGACCCGGGGAAACACTTGAAATTCAAGGTAATTGGAAAATTCATCAAAAGTTTGGATCTCAATTTGAAATAGAGTCCTATAAGGTAAAATTCCCATCCGATCTAGTTGGAATACAAAAATATTTAGAATCAGGTTTGATTAAAGGCATCGGTCCTGTCTATGCAGAAAAAATAGTGAAAAAGTTTGGGATTAAAACTTTAGATATTATCGATAATACGCCCTATAGATTGAATGAAATAAATGGCATAGGTCCCAAAAGAATTGATATGATCATCAAAAATTGGCAGGATCAAAAGGTTATTAGAGAGGTTATAATTTTTTTAAAATCATATGATATTACCCCAACATTTGCTCAAAAGATCTATAAACTATATGGTGAAGCCAGCATTAGAAAAGTCAAAGAAAATCCTTATATTTTAGCTAAAGACATACATGGAATTGGATTTAAAAAGGCAGACTTAGTTGCTGAAAAACTTGGATTTGAAAAAACATCACATTTAAGAATTTTATCTGGAATCGAATATGTTTTGATGGAGCTTACAAATCAAGGTCATACCTGCTATCCTAAAGAAAAGTTTTTACCAATAGCAGAAAGAATTTTAGAAGTAGATTCAAGCTTGATTGAAAATGAAATCAAAACCCTAATTTTAAAAAATGAGCTTATTAAAGACGATTTAGAAATTGATGGAGAAAAAACTTCATTTTTATGGCTTAAAACCTTTTATAATTTTGAAAAAAATATTGCCGAGGAATTAAATAGAATAAAAAATTCCGATTCTTCCATTAGAAAAATCGATATTGATAAAGCAATTATATGGGCACAAAAAGAGCTTAAAATAGAACTTGCTGAAAAACAGATAGAAGCTATTAAACAGGCTCTAGCAAATAAAGTGCAGATAATTACCGGAGGACCCGGTACCGGCAAAAGTACTATTACAAAAGTAATTTTGACAATTTTAAAACAGGTAACGAAAAAAATAATTCTTTGTGCGCCAACCGGTAGAGCTGCAAAAAGGCTATCTCAAATAACCAACTTTTACGCCTCAACGATCCATTCTCTTCTTGAAATGGACTTTACCTCAAGTGGCTTTAAGAAAAACGAAAATAACCCAATTAAAAGCTCTTTAATCATAATTGATGAAGCTTCAATGATCGATACCTTCCTAATGAATCATCTGTTAAAAGCTATTTCATCTTCTACCAAAGTTATTTTTATTGGAGATATCGATCAGCTCCCTTCTGTGGGAGCCGGGTATGTTTTAAATGATTTGATTAAATCAGAAAAAATACCTGCTGTTTATTTAAAAGAGATTTTCAGACAGGCAAAACATTCCAAAATCATTTCAAATGCTCACAAGATAAATGAAAGCAAGTTTCCGGATATAAATAATGACGAAAAATCTGATTTTAGATTTTTTGCGTTAGATGACACGGAAGAAATTGAAAAGATGATAGTCAATTTAGTCGAAAAAGAGCTTCCCAATAAAAAGAATTTAGATCCTTTTAAAGATATTCAGGTTTTATCTCCAATGAGAAAAGGTAAAATTGGTATTGAAAATTTAAATATAGTTTTGCAAAGCGTTTTAAATCCTTCTTCAAAACCTCTTTTTAGAGCAGGACAAAGATTTCACGTAAAAGATAAAGTGATGCAAATAAAAAATAATTACCAAAAAAACGTTTTTAATGGCGATATTGGAATTATTTTGAATATCGATAATGTGGAACACATTGTAACAATTCAATTTGATGACAAAAAAGTAAGTTACGATTTTTCTGAACTTGATGAAGTTAATCTAGCATATGCTGTTTCTGTCCACAAATATCAAGGGAGTGAATGTCCTTGCATAATTGTTCCGGTACACACCTCGCATTTTAAGCTTCTATATAAAAATCTTTTGTATACTGCAATAACCAGAGGTAAAAAACTTGTTATATTGCTTGGAACCACAAAAGCTATTGCAATTGCCGTAAAAAATAAAGAGGTTCTTAAAAGATATACCGGTTTAAAAAATGCCATTACAAAAATAGATAAACCATCTCAAAAAACTTATCTTTTTGATATTTAATCTAATTTCTCTAATGATTTTAAAAATTTTTATTTATCAAGAATAAAAATCTTTGATTTATTAAATTTTACTTTGAAGAAAATCAAAATTATATCTAAAAAAATATGAAAATATAATTGATAAAATGGCAGTTTTTTTACTTTTAACCCAGTAATAAATTAAATATATACCCAACGAGAATAATTCCGACACCAACAATCGAAGCAAATATAAAAAGTAGTTTCAATTTCATAATTCTTTTTAAGATCAAAAATTCAGGAAGTGATAATCCGGTTACAGACATCATAAATGCTAAAACTGTCCCCATTCCAAGACCTTTTTCCACAAGCGTGCTCACAAGAGGTATAACCCCAGCTGCATTGGAATATAGAGGCATGCCAATTATCACAGCTAAAGGCACTGAATACCATTTTCCGGATGATGCATATTTTGCTAAAAAATCTTGAGGTACATATCCATGAATCCAAGCTCCTATTCCAATACCTATAAAAATATAAATCCAAATCTTTTTTAAAATCGTTAAAGTATAGTTTTTTGAATAACTTAATCGTTTTTTGAAGGTATATTTAATTTTTTTATGTGAGCAGACGCATTTTTGATCTTTTGTTAATGAAATTGATATCAACATCTTTTGAAGGTTTAAATTTCCCAATAAAAGTCCCGCAAAAACACTTATCAATAAACCACAAAATATATAAAGAACTGCTATTTTCCATCCAAACATTCCAAGTAGCAAAATCAAAGCAACTTCATTGATCAAAGGTGAGGCTATTAAAAAAGAAAAGGTTATTCCCAAAGGAATGCCCGCTTCCAAAAAGCTTAAAAACATAGGGATTGCACTGCATGTACAAAAAGGAGTTACTATCCCTAATAAAGATGCTAAAATATTACCAAAATATATCCGTTTATGTGTTAAGGTTTTTTTAATTTTATCTGTAGGAATATAAGTTCTAAGCATTGCAACTAGAAAAATTAAGACAAAAATCAGAGTAAATATTTTAAGACAATCAAAAATAAAAAAGTCTAAAGAACTGCCTAGTAGGGTATTTTTTGAAATTTTTAAAAAATCATAAACTAGCCAATCAGAAAAGGCTTGATACGGTTGAAAAATACTCATTTAGCAAACTATACTACCAGGTTCTAAACTTTGAATGAATGGAAGCTCTAATTTATCATCATCTTCGCCGGCTGCTAAAATCATACCCTGACTTTCAATTCCCATAATTTTTGCAGGTTTTAAATTTGCAATTACAATAACCTTTTTCCCAATGAGCTGATCCAAAGATACTGATTTTAAAATACCTGATACTATCTGTCTTTTCTCAAAGCCTAAACTCACCTCAATTTTTATAAGCTTATCAGAATTTGGCACTTTTTCAGCTCTTTCAATAACAGCGACTCTCATATCAATTTTATCAAAATCTTTAAAACTGATTTGATCTTTTATAGCTTTATGTGAAACTATTGGCAAATTTTCATCTTTTTTACTGCCTTTTAATTTTAACTCTTCTTCTTCTATCAATTTATCTTCTACCTTTTTAAAAATAACTTCAGGTGGGTTGATTTTTTTACCTATGGATAATTGAAGTTTTTTGATTGTATCAAAATCAAAATCTTCTAATTTTTTTCCCTCATTCAGCAACGACCAGATTTTTTGAGCGCTTTTGGGAATAATCGGAAATGAAATAAAAGCTAGAGCTTTAATGCATTTTAAACATAAATTCATTGTCGTTTTAAGCTCATTTAGTTTGCTTGGATCTTTTTTAAGAGCCCAAGGTTTTTTATAATCAAAATAAACGTTAGCTTTAGCTGCAAGCTCTAAAATAATCTGGGATGCTTTTCTTAATTTATAGCTTTCATACGCCTTTTCAATTTCAGAAATACAAAAATCAATATCACCTAAAAATTTTTTATCCACATCATCTAAATCATTCGATTCAACAATTTCGCCATCTAAATAATTTTGCAAAAAGCTCAAAGTTCTATGAATAAAATTGCCAAATTTTCCAACTAACTCTTTGTTACATGTAGATTGAAACTCTTTATATGTAAAATCAGAATCATGATTTTCAGGAGCAATAAAAGCTAAATGAAATCTAATTTGATCTTCTGAAAACTTTTCAAAAAAAGTTTCCAAATCTATATACCAATCATCAGATTTAGAAAATTGACGACCTTCTAACATTAAAAATTCATTTGCAGGAATATCATCTACAAGTTTATATGCAACATTTTGTCCCATAATCATAGCAGGAAAAAAAACTGCATGAAAAGGGATATTATCCTTTCCTATAAAATTTACAAGTTTGGTTTTTTCATCAAGCCAATAACTTTTCCACTTTTCAGGATCGTTAATCATTTCAGCCCATTCGATAGTAGCTGAAATATAGCCTATCGGTGCATCAAACCAGACATAAAGCACCTTATCTTTAGCTTCATCCAAGGGAACAGGCACTCCCCATGATGAATCTCTTGTAATCGCTCGAGGTTTTAACTCTTTTATGTACTCATTAGCAAAATTCAAAACATTTGATTTAAACTTTTTGTTTTTTATCCAATTTGATAGCTTATCTTTAAATTTATCAAACCTTAGATACCAATGTTTTGACGGCCTTAAAATTAGTGGTGAATTTGTAAGTTTTGATCTAGGGTTTATCAAATCTTTAGCTTCATAGGAAGCCGCGCATTTTTGACATTCGTCTCCTCTCGCATTTTCAAATGAACATTTTGGACAAGTTCCAACAACATATCTATCTGCCAAAAATTTATTCTCTTCTTCTGAAAAGAGATGATCTTCAACTTTAGCTTCTATAAAACCCTTGTGATAAAGATCTAAAAAAAATGATTGAGCTAGTTTTGTATGTCCACACCATGTAGTTCTTGAATAATTATCAAATAAAATATTTAACTTGGCAAAAAGTTCTTTGTTAATGTTATGAAAAAAATCTACATGCTCTTGCGGCGTTCTATGAGCTAATTCAGCGCTCATAGTGATGGCTACACCATATTCATCAGACCCACAGATATAAACAACATCATTTTTTCTAAGTCTTTCAAATCTTGAATATACATCTGCAGGAAGATAAGCCCCTGCAATGTGACCAAAATGGATGGGCCCATTAGCATAAGGGAGAGCAGATGTAATCAAAATTTTCTTTCTCATGCCTTAATAATTGGTTCCTGATCAGGCAATTCAGTTAATAAATCAATCATAATTTTAAGATTAACTTTTTCTTCTCGAGCCATCATCTGTTTTGCTACATCTATTCCATAATTAACGAGATCAAAAAAGCTTTTAAATTTATTTTTTAACCTTTCATTTGTAAGATAGTGATTTTTATTCATAATTACCTAAATTTGTTACCTTATGTTCTTCAGCTATTAAAATTGATTTTAAAATATCATATGATACTTCAAGATCTTGATTCACAATATTATAGTCATAATTGGGAATTTGTTTTAACTCTTTTTTGGCAATTTTAAGCCTTTTTTCAATTTCTATTGAATCATCCATACATCTGACGTTCATTCTATTTCTAAGCTCTTGAATAGAAGGTGGAGAAATGAAAATATATACGGCATCAATTTTTGATTTTAATTTCATAGCTCCTTGAACATCTATCACTAAAACTACATGCTTCTTATCTAAAAGCAATTTTTCAACTAATTTCTTATCTGTCCCATAAAAATTATCAAAAACTTTTGCATATTCTAAAAAGTCCTCTTTTTGAATTTTTTTCTCAAATTCTTCTTCGCTTATAAAAAAATAATCTTTTCCATTAACTTCATTAATTCTTGGTTTTCTAGTTGTATAAGATACGCTCTCAATTACGCAATCAAACTCTTTTGTTAATTTTCTAACAAGAGTGGTTTTTCCACATCCAGATGGTGCACTTACAATAAAAAAAAGTCCTTTTTTTAAATTTCCAAGTGGTTTTTGCATAATCTACTCTATGTTTTGAATCTGTTCTTTAATTTTTTCAATTTCTGATTTTATCTCAACTACTTTTGAAGATATTTGTATATCTTGAGATTTTGAAGCAATAGTATTAGATTCTCTTAAAGCCTCTTGAAGCAAAAAATCTAATTTTCTACCAATAGCTTCTTTTGACAATTTAATAAATTCCAAAAACTGTTTTAAATGAGAGTCCAATCTAGTAATTTCCTCTGTAATATCCCCTTTTTCTGCAAATATTGCAACTTCTGTTAACATCCTTTCTTCAAACTTCGATTCTTTTATAAAATTTTTTAATTTGTCTTTGAGTTTTTCTTCATATACCTTTTTAGCAAGCGGAGCTCTTTTTTTGATCAATGTAAGCACCGATTTTATTTTCATTATTCTTTTTTCAATATCAATATGCAAGTGCTCGCCCTCTTTAATTTTCATCTTATTTAAATTAAAAAGTGCCTTTTTCGTTAAGTTCAAAAATAAAGTCTTATAAGATTCTTCATCAATAATTTTTTCTTCAGGTATATATTTTGCTTGCTGAACAATAAATTCTAAGTCAATCTCACATTTTTTATATCCCAAGTCTTTTGACAGCTTTTCCCATGCCTTTTTTAAATTTTTCATGTAAGAAGCATTTGGCAAAAGAGAAAAAATATTTTTTTCATTTGGAAAAAATTCAAATTTTATAAAAACATTTCCCCTTGAAATATTTTTTTCAATCAACTTTCTTATTTCATTTTCCAAGAAGAAAAATGTTTTTGGTATAGATAGACTAACTTCTAAAAACCTTCTATTTACAGCGCTAATTTCTACGTTCAATCTTCCTAATTTTGAAGATATGCTAGCTCTTGCAAAACCTGTCATGCTTTTAAGCATATTTAAATCCTAAATATTTTCATTATCTAATTAATATAATAACTAAATTGACGGAATATTTAGAAGTTTTTTTATAGAAAATATATTTTTTAATAATATTTGCATAATTTAAAAAAATCATATAAAAAAAGCTATTTGCAATCTTCCATTTGATGCTTTTTTAAAAATCGGATTTTTTTTATGTTTTCACTATTTCTATAATTTTCTTATGAGTCAAATCTGAAGTAACAACACCACCATGTCCAATATTACTTATTGTATATTGTCTATTTTTATCACCTTGTATATGAACCAATTCTTGTGGTATTAGTTCATCTAACTCCCCTCTTATAGTGTAATAATCTGTTTTGGGAGGATTTTTCTTATAAGCTTCATATAGCTCATCCAATTGAGGTTGAAGATTTTTATAAAACCAACTGAATTTTGATGTTGTATACTTAAGAAGCCCTGCAATTGAGATAACCTTTGATATTTTTATTCGTTTATCAAAGTTTTTACAAGATGCTATCTTCAAAATATATTTATGGGAAATCAAAGCTCCAAGTGAATGTCCAATAAGAACAAACTCAACATTTTCAGCTCCCTTTTCAAAGCATTTTTTAGCAATTGTTAAAATCATATCATCCAAAATCTTTGTAGGAATAAGATCATCTTTTCTCCTTGAGTAATCAATAGCGTATAAATTATTAATTCCAACCTTCTTAAGTTTTTTAGCAATAGTATAAAAATTAAAAGAACCTCCACCTAAACCATGAGTAAAAATAATAATCTTTGTTTTTTTTTTGATAATTTCAGGTTCAACTGGAGTTGTATGATATATCTTCTGAAAAAGAGAAATTATATAATGAAAAATAGATGATATTACAAATGTAATTTCTTTTAGTCCAATCTCATATTCCAATTGGAATCTACGTTTAATAGACGTTAGACTTGATTCATTTTTACATTTAGATTCTAATGGTAATCCATCTCTTATGGCAGCAACCCAAGATATTATCATAAAAAAAACAACCCCTTACTAAAAAATTAAAAAAATATTATTAACCATGAAAAGTTTTTGATAAAGTTTTTTCAAAGGTGTAGTTTTTTAAAAAAAATTCTGATAAAACATTTTTTTTAAAAAAATGAGGATATTTTATGGCTCAATATAAAACTCATGCATCTTTTAACATATTGCTAGCTCTTCCGGCTATTATTTGGGGCATGATTTATTTTTTTCATCCAGCTTTAAACTTACTTATAATTTTTATAGGTTGCTACATATATGCTACACTTTTTATGAACCCAGATTTAGATATAGCAAATAAGATTAAGTTTTTTTCAATAAGAGGTCTTTTATCAATACCTTTTAGATCTTATTCAATGATATTTAGACATAGAGGCATATCCCATAGTATATTTTTAGGAACAATATCTAGAGTTTTATGGCTTGCAGCTATTTTATTTTTAATACTTTTTCTGATAAATAGATCAACACCTAAACAAAACGATATTTACTCTCTTATAAAAAATGAAAAATTTATATACGGTTTTTTTGGTATTTTCTTAGCTGATTTTTGTCATATTCTTTTGGATTTAAAGCCAAGTAAAAACTAGCCATAAAGAGCTTTGACTGGATCAAATGATTTTCTATGAATTTCACAAGGTCCCTTTTCAATTAAAGCTTTTCTGTGGTGAACAGTTGCATATCCTTTATGTGAATTGAATCCATATTCTGGATATTTAATGTGAAGCTCATCCATTATCCGATCTCTTGTGACCTTCGCGATAATTGATGCAGCACATATAGAAATACATAAATGATCCCCACCTACAATAGCTTCATGTGGAATTGAACAAACAGGATGTTTGTTTCCATCAAAAAGTAAAAAATCAGGCTCAACTTTTAAAGATTGAATTGCTTTTTTCATAGCAAGTAGAGTAGCTTGATGGATGTTTATTTGATCTATAATAGTGTTTTCAACTATTGCAATTGAATAGATCACCTCTTTAGTATTAACCAGCTCATCATATATCCGATTTCTAGCTTCTTCGGTAAGCTTTTTTGAATCATTTATTCCTTTTATCAAAAATCTATCAGGCAAAATACAAGCTGCAGCAACTACAGGACCGGCAAGTGGGCCTATTCCCACTTCATCTATTCCGGCTATTTTTAAAAATCCCTTTTCTTTAAGTTCTTTTTCAGCTTCTTTTAGTTTTTTAATTCTGTATCTTTCTTTGTTAGATATTTTTTTAGTTGCCAATTTTTTAAACCCTTACTTAACTTATGCACATATATAAGATTTATATTCACTTATAAAAATATTAACAAGAATTTTTCTTTTTTAATATTCTTTCATCTTTTCGGAATATCTAAAAAAAGCAGGCAAAAAAACAGCTCTCATCTGTTTTTTTGCATCGTCAAGAAGATCGTGAAATGATTTAGTGAATTTTTGATCTTCAAAAAAAACTTTTAAAAAATAAAAAACAAATAAAACCGGGAAAAAAACACAATATACACCATAAGTTGCAATAAGATGCATAAAATGCAATGTATTATTAATCCAGTTTAATGGATTGTATCTAGAAAATTTTGATCCTTTGAATGTAAAAATATGTGGGTATTTTTCCAAAACAATAGCAAAAAAATTATCATTCATCACATTATCAATTTTAGTTAAATCTAGCCTAGATAGTTTGTTTCTACATATATTTTCATGATATTTAATAATTCTGTTTTCAATATTTTTCCCATCTTCTTTAATTAGTCCAATATTCGGATCCCAAAAATATACACATTTATCAGATAATTTTATCAAAACTGCTGCATGTGGATTTGCATTTCTTACATCATGAGAAGTTTTGTAAATACCATTTGGCAAAAGTTTGAGTGATTTGATTGCATTAGTTTTAGTATGGGGAAGATCAAATATCGAAAGTGTATAAATAGATTCCATAGCAAGTGGTGTATAAAAATTGCTAACTCTATAAAACTTTTGAGACAAAACTCCTTCAACAGGAGATCCTTTTTTAAATAAATTTGCTATTGCAATAATGTGACTTTCTCTATTTTTAAAATCTTTATAAGTATTGAGATATAAATAAATAAACCACTCCGACATTCCCCTGCACATTCCATCTTTATCTGACAAATTCAAAACTTTTTCGTTTTCTTCATTTACAAAAAGGTGTTTTTTCAATTTAGGATCAATTAGCTTTAAAGGCACAGATCTTTGACTTTCATCTTCAGATAAACAATTTTTACTAGGAACTAAAAACCTGCTTCCAAGTTCATAGACCTGTTTTAATTCATGCGATGATTCCATCGCTTTAATAAAATGAGGATTTATCTCAGGAAAATAGTGATATGTAGTAATCATTGTTAAGAAGTATTCTTTAAAAATTGTTAAACTTAAACGGGAAATATTTTTAGCTCTTTTATAAAAATTTGAATTATATCCCAAATATTCAATATTTTTTTTCCCATTTTCTTTAAACTGAGCTATTGGCTCTTCACCTTTCATGAACTTTTGATATTCGCTATAAGATCCTAAAACTTTTGTTAAATCCACTTTTTTTACGGGGTAAAATTATAGAAAAAATAATAATTTAATAAAAAAAAATAAAATTTACAAGAAATGATTAGAATCTTTTTTTAAAAACCTAAGTTCTTTTGACATGGCTATTTTAAGATTAACCAAAATTTTATGTATTGAAACGCTAAGTCAGAAAAAACCATATCATGAAGATATTTAGACGCTTATATTAAGCCTCTTTGATGCAATAACTTAGTAGATATTTTTATTTACATTCCTTAAGTTACTTATTAGCAGTTGC
>JAFGQY010000102.1 GCA_016935395.1 Parachlamydiales bacterium | reverse complement strand
GATCCCTATTTATCACTGTTGAACTATTTCATACCCTTAAATCCCATAGGAGGATGCCTATGAAATTATTTTTTGTCGTGTACAGAGATATTTGAAAAATTTTATAAATGGACAGGAATTCTACTGAGCTTTTTGATACTTCTTCTTTTCAAAAATAAAGTAAAGGGTTGGGATTAAAACTAAAGTTACAAGTGTTGAAACCAAAAGTCCTCCCATTACACTAATGCCCAAAGGTTTCCATACTTCAGAGCCCTCTCCGGAGGAAATCACTAAAGCAAACATACCAAAAACAGTTGTAAGGGTTGTTATCAAAATAGGACGTATTCTTTTTTGACAAGCAAGTTTGATGGTTTCGATTAGATCAGTCTCATCATTTTTTAGTTTATTAATATAATCTATTAAAACTATTGCGTTATTCACAACAATACCAACCAGCATAACAAGTCCAATAAATGAAATGCTCGATAAAGCGGTATTTGTTACAAAAAGCGCTAAAAAGACACCTACTAAAGCAAAAGGGATTGAAAACATGATTATAAATGGATGTTTTAATGATTCAAATTGAGATGCCATAACCATGTATACCAAGATAATTCCAAGTAAAACCATCAGCATTAAGTTTGCAAATGCTTTTTTTGTTTCTTTTGTCATACCGCCATAGTTAATTGAAATATCCGATGGTAAAACTATGTTTTTATCGATTCCGGATTTAAGATCTTTAATAATTTCACCTGGAGATCTTTTGTAAGTATCCATTTCAACTTTAACAACTCTTTGAGAATTTATTCTTTCAATTTCAACAGGACCCAATTTTTCTTCAATATTTGCAATAGAAGACAAAAATATCGGAGGCGAAAAACCGTTTGATATTTTTGTTGATAAAATATCGGATATTCCATTTCTTTGAGTGGAATCCAGCCTTATATTGATATCATAATCATTTGCATTATCTGAAAAACTGGCTGTGTTTTTCCCATGAAACATAGTTCTTAAACTGTTAGCAATAGTTGCCATATCAAAACCAAGTGAACTGGCCTTGTTTCTATCTACATTTATTGCAAGCTCCGGCTTTCCAAGATCTCTTGAAATTATAATATCTTTTGTCCCTTTGACATTTTCAGAAATTCTTTTTATTTCATTAGCTATTTGTTCTGTTTTTTTAAGATCGTGCCCTAAAATTTCTATTGAAATTGGCTTTGATCCTCCAAACATATGTTTTCCCATTGGATCGGAAGCATCTACATCGAATTTATCTATTGAATCTAAAGTGCTTAAAAAATCAGAGATCTTTTTACTGGCATCTTTAGAAGAAAATTTTCTGTGCTTTTGTTTTACTAATTTAAAACCAATTTGACCAACATGTGATCCTTCATCTCTATTAAAGGCAGCACCTATACCAGAGTCTTGAGCTCCACATCGATAATATGAATGAACTAAATATTTATCCCCAATAATTTTTTTAGATTGATCTTCTATTTTTTGACAAACTACTGAAGTAGTTTCAACATTTGTACCAACAGGCATGCTCATGCTAATTGTAATATCACCGCTATCTTCCTCGGGCATAAATTCTGTTCCGATAAATGGAAATGCAAAAAGAGATACTACAAAAATAGAAACTGACCCAAGAATAATTTTTTTTCTGTTTGTTAGAGAATAAGATAAAATCTTTAGATAAAAATTTTCTACCTTTTCAAAAATTTTGGCTTTCTTTAATTCTGAAATATTTTTTTCTTTTACCAGTTTAGTTGCAAGCATAGGAATTAACATCAAAGCGCAAATCAAAGAGCCGATTAACGTGATTGTTATCACTCCACCTAACTGTTTGAACATAATTCCAACAATTCCATTTGAGAATATCAAAGGAAGAAAGATAACAATTGTAGTAAGTGTTGATGCAGTAATAGCAAGACCAACTTCTTGAGATGCTAATATACAGGCATTTTTCAAACTCTGTTTATTCTCAAGATGGTTCATAATATTATCTAAAATTACAACAGAGTTATCCACAACCATTCCAATAGCAATGGTTATTGCAGCTAAACTCATAATATTTATGGTCCAGCCTTGGATGTACATAAAAGTAAATGTAATAATAATTGAAAATGGAATACTTAAAATGATTATTAACGAAAGTCTTTTGCTTCTAAAAAAAAGATAAGTTATAAGACCTACAAACAAAACTGCCCAAAAAGAGGTCATTTTCAAGTTTTTCACAGCCAGATCAATAAATTCAGATGAATCCATAATAAGATTTGCTTCAACGTCCAATGGCAAGTCGGGAGTTAATTTTTTCATTTCATTTCGAACTAAAGAAGCAACTTTTGCTGTATTGGCCTCAGCTCTTTTTTGTATCATCAGCATTAAGCTGTCTTTAGAGTTAATTTTTACATGATATTTTTGATCTTTAAAATTATCTTCAACTGTAGCAACATCTGATATGCGAACAACATTATTATCAATCTTTTTCAAAATTACATTTTCAATATCGTATAAAGATTTATACTCAGCCGGAACTCTTACCAGATATTCCATATTTGAAACGTTCATCAAGCCTAAAGGCAAAGAAGCATTTTGAGACTTTAGAGCTCTTTCCACATCAAAAATTGAAATTTTTTGAGCTGCAAGTTTATCTCTGTCTAATTTTACATTTATCTGCCTCTGCATTCCCCCAATTACCTGAACAGCACCGACTCCTGAAAGTCTTTTTAATGGTCTTGCAAGTTTTTCATCTGCAATATCATAAAGATTTTCTAAACTTTCTTTTGCGGTAATACCATAAAAAACAATTGGCATCATTGCAGTATTAAACTTAAATAAAATCGGGTTTGTTACATCAGGCGGCATATAAGCTTTTGCAAATTCCAATCTATCCCTTATATCATTCGACGCTTCTTGAAGATCTGTTGATTGGGAAAAAATACAGTTAACAATAGAAATCCCTTCTTTAGACTGAGATTTAATCTCTTCAATGTTATTGATAATCCCTAAGTTATTTTCTATTAGTTTAGTAACCTTGTTTTCAATATCTTCAGTTGATGATCCCGGCCAAAAAGTTAAAACAGAAATAGCAGGCGCTTCCATTTTTGGCATAAAATCAATAGGAAGTTTTGTAAAGGCAACAATTCCGAAGAGTAAAAAGGAAATAAAAATCATTAGCGTTGTGATAGGTCTTTCAACTGCAAATTTTGTTAACGATCTCATTTAAAATTTTTCCTCTAAATCAGTTATAGTTTTTACATCAATTTGATCAGTCACCTTTTTTTGTCCCATAATAATTAGCTGATCACCTTCATTAAGACCCTCTAATATTTCTACATAGTCATCAGATCTGTCACCAATTTTAAGTTTTTTTAAATAGGCCTTATTATCTTTAAATATAAATGCTTGATACGAACCAGAGTGATATATCAAGGAAGAAAATGGAACTTTTATGGTTTTTTCATCTTTAGAAAAGATTAAATTTACTTTAGCAAATGAACCCGGCTTTATTAAATTATTTTCATTTTTCAATCTAAGTTCAATTGTAGCCATTCGAGTCTGTGGGTCTATTGTTGGGTAAATTTTGTATATTGAAGTTTCAAAAATTTTATCACCAACGCTATCAATTTTTACTTCTACTTTTGTAGTTTTTTCATTGATATTAGACAAAATTTTATCCGGTATTCCTAAAATAATTTTAAGATTATTTATATCTACAATTTTTGCTATCGGAGATGTCGGATGTGCTAAATTATTTTCTGAAACATATCTTTTTGCGATAACACCAGATATCGGTGATTTCACAAAACTATCATCGAAGTTCTTTTGCATTTTTTTTACAACTAATTTTGCATTTTCAAGATTTGCATTTGCTTGGTTTAAAATAGCCGATTGCCTTTCAAAATCACTTTCAGCAAGTTCTTTTTGTTTTTCAGTGATAGCTCCTTTTTCAAAAAGAGATTTTTGTCTATTTAGATCTTTTTCGGAATTATTAAATCCGATTGTAGCAATTTGCAAATTGCTTTCTGTCGCTAAAACATTTGTCTTTGCTTGGTCTAAAGCAATTTTTAGATCATCGTTATCGAGATATGCAAAAATCTGATCTTTTTCAACATAAGTATTTTCAGAAGTTTTTTTACCGTCTTCAAATTGATAAGAAAGAAGCTTTGAAGGAATGTTTGCAAAAACATCAACGCTATTTACAGCCTCTATTTCACCGGTTAAATTAATACTTTTTTCAAACTGTTTTTTTTCAACAAGTTCTGTTTTAACTTTTATATATTTCTTATCTTCTTTTTTTTCTTTTTTACATGAAAAAACTGAAATAGCTAAAAATAAACAGACAAAACTTTTTAATAAAATTTTCATAAACTAAAATCCTCCAGCACGACTCCCATTGCAAGTTTCAAAGAGATTTTTGCTAAATTGTATTGGTATAGTGATTGATAAAATAAACTTTGAGACCTTGTTAGTGAAGTCAAAGCGTCAGCAACATCTGTTTCTGTTTTAAGGCCTTCATTATATCCTACTTGAGCTAGATCTAACGCTTTTTGAGCTCTATCTAGATCTAATTTTTGAGATTTAACAAACTCTTTTGCATCATTTAAATTAAAGATAGCTTGTTGCACTTCTAAAACAACTGACTGTTTAGCATCGCTTAAAAAATATTTTTTTTCTTTTAAGCTAGCTTTTTGTTGTTTTAGTTTTCCTCTTTTCAAACCAAAATCAAAAAGTGACCAATCCAGTTGAATTCTAACGTTCCAGTCTCTAGCCCATTTATCCGGAGTTGTAATATTTGAAGCTTCAGTACCCCATCTATGAGCAAAAAAACTATTTACTTTTGGATAAAAATCACTTTTGGCAATGTTGACAATTTGATCCTGCATTTTAACATCAAAACTTTTCATTTTAATATCAGGTCTATTTAAATAGGCGATTTCAACAGCTTTTTCAACATCAATATCGTAAGAGTCATATACCAAGCCGCTTGTCATATCAAATTCATAATCTTGAGAAAGTCCCATTAACTTTAAAAGTATTGTTCTAAAAACAGCTATTTTATTTTTTTGTTTAATTTTTTCTGCTTCAAAATTGGTAACATTGACTTCAGCTCTTAGTAAATCATACTCAGACGCCAATCCTTGTTCTTTTTTATGTTTAACCTCTTCAAAATGTTTTTGGGCAGTCTCATAAGCTTGAGTTTGTACTAAAAGAAGTTTTTCTGCTAAAAGAACATCAAAGTAGGATTTGGAAACATCAAAAAAAAGCTTTTGAAACTGTAAGTTAATTGCTTCATCTGTAATAAAAGATAAATATTTCGATGCTTTGTATCCAGATCTTATGCTACCTGCATGAAATATCGGCTGAATAGCTTGAAAAGTTAAAGAAGAGTTATCATGTTTACTTACAGGTATTCTTTCATTAGACGGACCGATTTTAGTATGATCTTCTAAATAGGTATAAGCGCCGACAGCTGAAATTTTTGGTAAGAAATGAGAAAAAGACTCTAAAATTTTACCTTTGGCAAAATCTTTTTTCTGAAGGTTTGCATTTAGTTCTTTATTGTATTGAAATGCAAATTGAATGGCTTTTTTTAAAGTTAAATCTTTTTCATATTCATTAACCTGCTGATAATTGCTTTGCCAATTTTTAAAAGAAATTTCCTGCTCACTTTTAACTTCTTGATAAGCTTGCTTTTTTAAAGAGCAGGAAGACAAAGAAAATGATAAAAATAATAAAATTAGTAAACGATACATTTTTTCAAGACTTTTTAAAAAAATATTAAACGAATAAAAAATTAAAAGGAATTAAAATTTTCATCCTTTTTCAAAAATAAGAGGTCTTCCTTTGCTATCTTCTGCATAAGCCAATCGAACGGGCTCAGTACAGTCAAAAATATATCTATAGGTTGATTTAGCTAAAACTATACCTGCTGTTACTGAACTAGTAATAAGACCGTGAGTTGGTGATAAAAGACTTTGACAAATGTTTGTGATTCCAGCTAGATAATTTATTCTTTCATCAGCTTTTTCATTAATATGCTTCATTCCAAACATGTTGCCTAAAGCTAAAAGCGCCGCTCCCGTAGCAAACCCTTGTACATATAATTCGCCTAAAGAGTATCCAAAATATTTCAAATATCCAAAAGCTGCCAATGGTGCATTAACATAACACAAAAGAGTTGTTACAGAAAAAAATATCTTAGATCTATTATCGATAATAAAATCATAAACTATCTTTGCAAGTTCAATAACTTTTCTTTTTACATCTGACGCTAATTTTTTAGTATCATCCGGGATTGCATTTATTACTCTTTGTCCTAAAGCTTGAATACTCATTTTTTCACCATAAAATTTTTTGGATAAAAAAAGGTAAAATTATTTGGAATAAATAACAATACTAAAAATTATTTTAATTTTTAAAAATAATTTTTTATAATGTAAACAATTTCCAAGATCATTACTAAAACACCTATTAATAATAAAATCCCTAAAGTAATTCTTCCGCCGAATAGAGAAAAGGTAGATCTTAATTTATCCTTATATCTTCCCACCCATACAAGAAGAGCCGGTAAAATACCATTTAAAAAAGCTTCTCCAAAGCCTCCGGCTATTCCTATAGCCAAAACAAAGATAGAAGGATTTAAAGAGACCAAAATAAAAGGAGGAACAAAAGTTAAAAGACAGAGAAAAAATCTATCTTTCCCTTTTCTTTTTAATTTAAGACCATCACCTAAAAAATCTACAACGGAAAAGGAAACTCCAAGCATAGAAGTTATTATTGCAAATAGACCAAAAATTCTACCCATTGCTTTAACCCAGCCAATCCCTGTTAAGGATTGCAAGGATTCAGTAATCGGAAGACCCTTTTTAAGGGCAAATTGAACAACTTCTAATGGAAGAGCCCCTATTATCAAATATTGCCAAACAACATAGATAACAAATGGTATTAAACTACCTAATAAAATCGATAGCTTCATTGTTTTTGCATTTTCTTTAAAGTGAAAAGTAAGCGATGGGATTACATTGTGGTAACCAAATGAAGAAAATAAAATTGGTGCTGCAAAAAAAACATTTTTCCAATTTTGGAAAAATAACCTTTCAATTTCTACTACCTTATTTCCGGCTCCGACTAAAGCTATGTAAGATACAAAAAGAGCTGTCATCAAAATGTAATTTACTCTATCGACAAATTTGATCCCAACAGCAACAATAGATCCAAATAAAATTCCAAAAATAGCATAGACGATCCAACCTTCGAGAGTAATTTGAAAAATAGCATCTATAAATGACGCCAATAAAGGAGCTCCGGCGGCATAATAGGCTACCATCAAACAGTAATATAAAAATACAAATGTAGATCCGGCAATATATTTGCCTTTTCTCCCTAAAAATCTTTTAGACATAGATAGAATATTTGCATCTTTATGCATCCAAAGTGTAGCTTCCAAAAATAATAAACCCGTCAGATACATAAATACCCATACTATAAATGTAACTATTAATGCAGGTAAAAACCCGGATGATGCGGTAACAAGCGGGATGGCAAGCATACCGGCTCCAATAGTAGTCCCCGCTATCAAAAGAGTTCCGGAAAAAACATCTTTAATTTTTTTTAATTGTTTAGTCATTTTTACTTTCCTTTTGTTTTATAATAATATTTTAAATTTTTTTTGGATAAGAAAATTAATTAATATAGCCTAGCAGGCTATGATGGAAATGACTAAAAATTATAGAACTTTTTTTTAAAAACAATTGATACATCTTTAAAATATGTGTAAAATTTAATACAAACAATATTAACAAAAATGGTTTTTTTTACAACTTTTTATGGAAAATTTTATCATCATCAATGTCAAAATAATCCCAAACTCCTCAGTTAATAAAATAGTTGGTTTTGAAAATGAGAATATTTTGAAAATCAGAATTAAAGCCCCTCCCGAGAAAGGAAAAGCCAATAAGGTCCTAATAAAATTCCTCTCCAAGACTCTTGCCATTCCACCCTATTATATAGAAATCATTAGCGGTCATACCTCAAAACTTAAAAAACTCAAAATTTTTGGTATAACAAAAAATCTTTTAACTCAAATCGCTGATAACGAATGAGTTATATTATAGTTATTTTTTATTTAAGACTTTAATTATATAGCAATTATTGATATAATAAATAATAATAAAGGAT
>JAFGQY010000101.1 GCA_016935395.1 Parachlamydiales bacterium | reverse complement strand
ATAATATGAATCAACCAAGAAGACCTAAATGTGACATTTCTAATTAGCCAGAAGGTGTGACATTTCTATTTAGCCCTGACACAAAAAAATATATAGTTTAATAAATCCCGCCGCATACACATCGGAAGAACCAGAAACAGCCGTCACACTTAGTATTACAGATGCTAAATTACAACAAAAATCAGGATTATGTGATTATCTTCAGGCGGAAAATGAACTATACAGCTTTGATCCTTATGATCCGGAAAAAACTATACTTGATGAAAGAATAAGAAGAGTCATTATAGGGGCTTTAAAAATAAACCCTGAGGAAAGAATAAGACCTGATGAGGCTTTAGCTATATTGTCTAGTTAAAAATAGATCTTTTTAAAAATTTTAATCCATTTGCTTATTTTTGCATGAAAAGAGAAGATTATAATTAAAAAAAGTCTTAATCTTTTATAAATTCGCTCAACTCATTAATAATTAACTTAATATATTTTATTATTTAATTAAAATTTAATTAAACATTCCAATATTTAAACAATTATAATAATTAACTCTGGATTTTTTATTTAAGAAATATATATATAAAGAGCAAGAGGAAGAAATGAAAAAAAACAACGTTATATATGGACACAGTCTTCTTACAGAAGAAGACATTTACTTTTTTAAGGAAGGAACCCATACCAAGCTCTATGAAAAACTGGGTTCTCACTTAATGAGCGTAAATAATGTTGATGGAGTTTTTTTCGCAGTATGGGCTCCTAATGCCAAGGGAGTGTTTGTAATTGGGGATTTTAATAATTGGAATAAAAAATCACATCCTTTGAAGCCTAGGTGGGATAGTTCAGGAATATGGGAAGGATTTATTCCCAATTTGAAAAATAGTGATAAATATAAATATCATATTATTTCAAAATATAACCAACAATCATTTGAGAAATCAGATCCTTTTGCAAATTATTCTGAAGTCTCTCCGAAAACGGCCTCTATTGTTTGGGATTTGAATTATGAATGGAATGATCAAGAATGGATGCGAGTTAGAAAAAAATACAATTCTTTAAATGCCTCATTTTCAATTTACGAAGTACATTTGGGATCTTGGAAAAAAAAAGATGGCCGATCGCTTACTTACAAAGAATTGGGAGATGATCTTGTTAATTATGTTCTTGAAATGGGATTCACATTTGTAGAGTTTATGCCAATTATGGAACATCCGTTTAACGGCTCATGGGGATATCAAACAACAGGATATTTCAATCCTACCAGCCGATACGGCACTCCACAAGAATTGATGTATCTGGTAGACAGATTTCATAAAAGCGGAATAGGTGTTATTTTTGATTGGGTCCCCTCCCATTTCCCCTCAGACGGTCACGGACTTGCTTATTTTGACGGAACTAATTTATTCGAACATGCCGATCCTAGAAAAGGATTTCATCCTGACTGGAAAAGTTATATTTTTAATTATGGCAGAGTAGAAGTTAATGAATTTTTAATAAATTCAGCTCTTTTCTGGTTTGATAAATTCCATATAGATGGTCTAAGAATCGATGGCGTAGCTTCAATGCTTTATCTTGACTACTCAAGAAAAGGAGGCGAATGGATACCGAATATAAATGGAGGAAACGAAAATCTTGAAGCCATTGATTTTCTACAAAAATTAAATAACGCAGTTTTTTCAAATTTTCCTGACGTTCAAGTAATAGCTGAGGAATCAACAGCCTGGCCAATGGTTACAAGACCTTCTTATACAGGAGGACTTGGCTTCGGTTTAAAATGGAATATGGGATGGATGCATGATGTTTTAAGATATTTTTCAAAAGACCCTATTTATAGAAAATATCACCAAAATGACTTAACTTTTAGCCTTATATATGCTTTCAATGAAAACTTTTTACTCTCTCTTTCTCATGATGAAGTTGTCCACGGAAAACAGTCACTACTCGAAAAAATGGTTGGTGATGATTGGCAAAAATTTGCAAATCTACGTCTGCTTCTTGGCTACATGTATACTCACCCAGGAAAAAAACTGCTCTTTATGGGAGCGGAATTTGCTCAAAGAAATGAATGGAATCATGACTATAGCCTAGATTGGCACCTATTAGAGTATCAAAGTCACAGCCAAATACAACAAATGGTAAAAGATTTGAATTTACTTTATAAAAACGAAACTACACTATTTGAAAATGATTTTGAACCTAGCGGTTTTGAATGGATTGATTACAACGACTACGAAAAAAGCATTATCAGTTTTTTAAGATATGGGACTTCGAATAAACATGTAACCTGCATTATTGGCAATTTTACTCCTCAAGCTTATCAAAATTATAAAATAGGCGTTCCTTTTGAGGGAAAATGGAAAAAAGTTTTCGATTCCGATAATTTGAAATACGGAGGCAGCGGTTATTGCGATAATACTGAATTTCACGCTCAAAAAAAACCTCATCACGGAAGAGAATACAGTTTAACTTTAAAAATCCCACCACTAGGAATGATAGTTTTAAAACATGAAAGATGAAAATTTAATAAATAAATTTATCTGTATCCACGGACATTTTTATCAGCCTCCGAGAGAAAATCCCTGGCTTGAGGGAATAGAGTTGCAAGAAAGTGCAAAACCTTATCATGATTGGAACGAAAGAATAACTTCAGAATGTTATGGGCCAAACTGCGCAGCAAGGCTCGTGAACAATAACAACAATATTATTAATATAATAAATAATTATAGAAATATCAGTTATAACTTTGGACCCACCCTGCTTTCTTGGATGGAAAAAAATGAAAAAGATATCTACGAAGAAATTATAAAATCTGACAAGAAAAATGATCAAAATCCCCTTACGGAAAATTCAGCTATAGCTCAATGCTATAATCACATAATCATGCCGCTAGCAAATGAAAAAGATAAAGAAACTCAAATTCTCTGGGGAATAAAAGATTTTGAATATAGATTTAAAAGAAAACCTAAAGGCATGTGGCTTCCTGAAACGGCTGTAGATTTAAAAACTTTAGATATTATGCAAAAAAACGGCATTCTTTTCACAATTCTCTCTCCATTTCAAGCTTTTAGAGTTAGAAAAAAAAATCAAACAAACTGGATTGAAAAATACTCTGCAATTGACACTAAAATTCCCTATCTTTTGAAACTTCCATCTAATAATAGCATTGTAGTTTTTTTCTATGATGGAGCTTTATCCAATGATATGGCATTTAAAAATATTTTAAGTAACGGAGAAACTTTTTTTAAACGCATTTATAGTGCATTTCCCAATAATGCAAAGCAGCCTCAGCTTATAAATGTTGCAACAGATGGAGAAACTTACGGCCATCATAAAAAGTTTGCAGATATGGCCCTTGCCTACTGCATTGAAAGAATAAAAAAAGATCCTTCGGTAAGTTTGATTACATATGATCATTTTTTATCCAAATGCACTTTGCAGTATGAAGTAGAAATTATTGAAAATTCCTCATGGAGCTGCGCTCACAAAGTAGGCAGATGGAGTGAAGATTGCGGATGCAATTTGGAAAATAGGCCGAACTGGAACCAAAAATGGAGAAAATACCTCAGACAGGCGATGGACTTTCTAAGAGACAGACTTTATGAGATATATGAAAAAAATATTTTAAAATATGTTGAAGATCCTGTTTTAACCAGAAATAATTATATTGATATTATTCTTGATAGATCCAAAGAGAATATAGATAAATTTACTCTTCAGCATACAAAAAAAACTCTTAATGAAAATGAAACAATTGAATTTTTAAAACTTTTAGAGATGCAAAGATTTGCAATGAGTATTTTTACAAGTTGCGGCTGGTTTTTCGACGATCTTAAAAGAATTGAAACCCTGCAAATCCTCACCTATGCTGCCAGAGCTATTCAGCTAGCAAAAGAAGTTTCTAATGTTGATTTAGAAGAAGATTATAAAAAGATTTTAG
Organism: Parachlamydiales bacterium; assembly: GCA_016935395.1. Taxonomy (GTDB): domain Bacteria; phylum Chlamydiota; class Chlamydiia; order Chlamydiales; family SM23-39; genus JAFGQY01. The sequence continues at coordinate 4,616 of JAFGQY010000101.1, read as the reverse complement.
AGTTAGCTAAAAGCAATGAGGGTGAAAACGGAAGAGAGATATACGACCAGCTTATAAAACCTAAAATACTGGATCTTAAAAAAATTGCTGTCCTGTTTGCAATATCTTCACTTTTTGAAAAATATGAAAAAAATACTACTTTTTATTGTTTCGACATTGAGACTGAAGATCATAATGTTATTTATTCCAAAACAAAAAATCTGTCTTTTGGAAAAGCTACAATCACTTCTAAAATTACTAAAGAAAAAATATTTATTTACTTTGCAGCTTTGCACTTTGAAGATCAAAACCTGGTTGTTGGAATATCAGAAAATAAAAATATTGATTTTGAATATCTAAAAAAAATATTTTTTTCAGAAAACATTTCTCAAACAAAAAAAATTATATTCGATTATTTTGAAATACATGATTTTTCTTTTTGGGATCTGCTTATCGATGACCAATTAAGAATTTTAGATAAAATATTGAATGATTCAATAAATAATATCGGACACTCTATAGAAAAGGGTTATGATATTCATTATGCCTTAATACAAAAAATTCATGAAAAAAGAATGCATCTTTCTTCTCTACTTTTAAAAAGTATAGAAGTGATGCTAAATGATAAATTGATTAATCAATTAAAAAATTATGATCAAAATTTTACAAAAATTCAAAAAATAGTTCATGAAATAACTAAATGGGAATTTGATATTGATAAAGAAAATGTTACCTATCTATTAAAAAAAATAATCGAAAAATTAAGCCACGATTTTAAAAATAATATTTTTCAAGTTGAAATTTTGAAAATGTTAAACGATCTTTTTGAACTTTTCTCTCCCTTCTCACTGCAAATTCCTCTTTGGAATCTTCAAAATATTTATTTTTCAATTTTCAAAAAACACTTTAAGACTTTTCAAGAAAAATCTTTTGAAAATGATCCCTTTGCCAAAAATTGGATAAATGGTTTTAACGAACTCCAAAAATATCTTGGATTTGATCTGTTTTGTTAATTTTAAATAAATAATGGTACCAATTAGTTCTCTTGATTAAAAATATTCTGGATATGGCCAGAAATAGTTCTTTTATCTTTAACAAATAACTCAAAGATCTAAGCTTTAGTCAACCACAATTTTCATCAAGAAAACGAACTTCTATACTAAAAAACATCTTCTGCTTGATAAAAAGAAGTGAGCTACAGAAGAATGATTCAAAATTTTTCTACAATTTTTCAAATATTTTATCTGTAAAAAAAAGTTAAAATTTTGTTAGTTCACTAAACTTCATATTACATAAAATTGTCAGGGCCAAAGTAGCATTAATTTAAGTTAATTCAGTTTTATAAAATTAATTAAATGACTTGTATTAAAATATTTAAGATTGAATTAACTTGAACCGGCTAAGGGGGATTATTTCTCATAATCTTTCATTCGCAAGTTCAAGACCTGCCTGAGTAAATATGGTTTTTGAGAATTCTTGTCTTTTTTTATAAATTACAACTAGTTAATCATCAATTGCTTATATTTAAATTAAAAAGACTTGAATTTAATATTGACTCAATAATGCGTCGTTTTTATATTGACTCAATATTGAGTCAATTGTATAATAAGAAAAAAAGGAAATTAATATGGAGCTATCTATTTGCTGTCATTGTTGTCAAACACTCTCTGATAAAGATGTCTGTGTATATGGATTGCATGAAAATTGTTTTAAGGAATGTTTTGGGTCTTGTGAGGACTTTGTTGATCTTATAGCTCGTTCTCAATCTGCCCCACCTAGGCTTGAAAGCCAAGGTAGAGGAAATATCAGCTTTTTTCATGGAGCATATCGTAAGTATTCTGCACGACTAGGAAAAACAAATTACATCTTAAAAGTGCAACAGAAAGAATATCCTGAATTACCTGCAACAGAATTTTTGTCCAATCAAATCTTTAGCAGTCTAAACATTCCAGTCCCAGATCATTATTTAATTAAATTTCCGGAAGACAAGCTCTGTTTCGTTACGAAAAATTTTATATCAAATCTAGACTCTTCTACTCTCGATCATATCTATCATTTTGTAACTGACGATAAAAAATATGATTGTGAAAGTCTCATTGAAATTATTGGAGAGAAAACTCAAAGAAGAAGAGAACAGGAAAAATTTGTCCTCCTTACTTTAGCAGATAGTCTAATCGGCAACCATGACCGCCATGGCCGTAATTTAGCTTTTATTCGATCTCCTAAAGGAATCTGGCTTTCCCCTTTCTATGATAATCCATCTGCGCTTGCTTTGGAAGACTCATCATTATTAGGAGCTGATTTACAACCAAGGGGGGCGATTTTTACAAAAGACTCTAACAAGCCAACAATGAAGGACTATGTTTGGGAATGGAATCGTTTGGGTTTTAACGATATTGTTCAGCGTTTTAAGAAAAACCTGTGTCTTAGAACGATTAAAAACTTGATACAAAAAAGTCACTTAAGCGAAAAAAGAAAACAAGCTTTGTTAAGTCTTATTTTAAAAAGAATAGAGGAACTATGAAACCATTAAAAATCATTGGCTTATTTATATTTTTAAAAAAAAGAAAAACCCAAACACTCGTTGGAAGATTATACAAAATCGATCAAAAATTTGTTTTTACCTATGAAGATTCTTATCTCAACGCTAGAAATAGTATTGCTCTTGGCCCAGAATTTCCATTAACCCAAAAAGAACATTCTTCTGACAAATTATTTCCATCTCTTGAAGATCGTATTCCATCTGTTCAAAATCCTGCTTACCCGGAATATTGTATAGCTATGGGAATTGATCCTAAAGAACAAGATCCTCTTATTCTTTTATCCACAATTGGAAGTAAAGGTCCATCTTCTTTTGTTTTTTATCCTATTTTTAAGCGAGGCGTATATCCCAAAGACATCATTGAATTCAGAAATATGTTGGGGCTTACTACTCGTGAATTTGCATCTGTTTTTGAATTTTCTCAGAGTTCATTAAATGCTATCGAGAGGGGAAGAAGAAAGGGTGTCGAAACTCTAAAACGATTAGAAATTCTTTTGCACTTTCCCAAAGTTGCCTTATATTTCTTGTTAGTCAACAATGGCTATTTAACCCATAAAAAATGGGAAGCTGCATGGGAAAAACTCGAAAAGCTGGATCAAAAATAAGTCGTAGAGAAAAGTTTGCCAAATTTTTAATCACACACGGAAGACAGTCAAAAGTGGATTTAATTTTCTCAAATTAGAAGTTGTAATATTAAAATATTTATTTTTTAAAAAATTCAGCTTCTAATTCTTTAATAGAAGGATTATCAGTATCTTGTTTTACTAAGTCATCTATTGCAAATAAATAAAAATTCATCTTTTTTGAATATTTACAATACTCCTTCCAATATCCCAATATAAGTTCCCGATTTACATTAATTACAGCTTTTATTTGAGCTTTTTTTCCCATTTCTTTTAAATCATTCAAAAATTCTTTATATCCAAGAGGAATAAGTTCTTTAGTAATAGTATCTGTTAATTTTTCATCCATTTATTACCTTAATTTTTTGGTATAAATAAAAAAATTAATATATTTTTTTTAATTTTAAAATATTTTTTTTGATTTTTTAAATATAAAGTTACAATGGCAACTTTTTCTAAAATTGTTAGGATGGCAAAAAATGTCAGAAAATTTTCAGAACCCTACTTACATTAAAAAGTTTGAGATTTAATTAGTTTGAATCAGATAGGTAAATTTATATCTGAGAATTTGCTACTAGCTAATATTTCAATAATTTTATTTGAGTTCTAAATTAATCCAGAAGTTTGTCTACTTGTCTTAGATGTTTTTCTTGTAAAAAATCATTATGTCTAAAAAATTTCGGAAGTTTTAAAACCCTTTTTTCTTCATCAGAACCTTCTATTGTAGAATACAACGAAGCTTTTTTTTCTATGATTTCATCATTAGGTGCATAAATCATGCATTTTCTATCTTTAATTTTTTTCCAATCCTCAGTGATATCAATATCCCAATTAGCAAAATCTAAAAGAAATATTAAAAATCTTATAAAAATAGATGGGATTTTAAAACTTCTGATTACATTTTTTAAAGAGGAAAAAGTTCTATCTGCTATTAAATAAACCTTTTCTTTACTCTCAGCTACAGCTTTTGTAGCAATCGCTCCACCCAAAGATTGCCCCATAACAAAGATGTCTTTATCCTTAAATTTCAGTTCATCTTTAGCATATTTTATGATCTCTTTAGCATCGCTAACAAGGTTTTTTGGAGTAGGGCTCCCTTTGCTTTTTGCAACTCCTCTATAATTAAATACTAAAATATCAAATCCAAGATCCTGAATTTGCTTAATATTTTCTTTAGCCATCCCCAAAAATTCATAACATCCGGCATTTCCCGAGAAATAGACAAATAACTGCCTTTTTTTAAAATAATCTATAAGCGACTTATCCTTAGATATATAGATACCATTTAATGCGGTTTTATCTTTAGTTTCCAAAGTTACTTCCTTCGCCCCGCTTTCTAAAAGAGCTCCCCTAGCTTCATCCAGTTCTTTTCTGTAATACCTGGAAACACCTTGCCCCGGCAAAATAACGTTTCTTGCTATAAATGATAACATTTTTTAATTATTCCTAATTAATAGTTATTAATATTAATT
>JAFGQY010000100.1 GCA_016935395.1 Parachlamydiales bacterium | reverse complement strand
TATCTTGCAATTATACAACTGCAAATTTATCAAATAGCAAATATGTTAACTGCATTTTTGATAAATGTAATTTTTCTAATACAGATTTTGAAAAAGCAAGAATTTACGATTGCAGGTTTTTAGATAGCAAAATTATTGGAGCTCATTTTTTTAAATTAGAAAAAACTCTTCTGTCATTTACTTTTGAAAATTGCATTATTGATACTTGTAATTTTTCCGACATGAACTTAAAAGGCTTTTCTTTTAATAAATCAACAATTAAAAGATCTGATTTTACCGCAGCTAATTTAAAAGATTCCAGCTTTCAAGATGTTACTTTTGAAAAAACAACTTTCCACCATTCAGTTTTAACAAATGCAAATTTTTTGAATGCAAAAAACTATTTAATCGATCCTAGAAACAACACTATCAAAGATGCTAAATTCAATGCTCCTGATGTTTATTCCTTTTTAAACTTTTTTGAAATCAAAATTATTGATGAGTACTCTAATGGAAACTAAAAGACTAAATAAATTTCTAGCTCATGCCGGTATAGATTCTAGAAGAAAAGTAGAAGAGCTTATTATCACTAGAAGAGTGAAAGTAAATAATGAAATTATTGATGAACCAGGATTCCAAGTTGATATTGAAAAGGATCAAGTATTTGTAGACGGAAAAGAGGTTAAGCAAGAAACAAAACAGTATTTCATTTTAAACAAACCAAAAGGATTTGTTTGTTCAAATGTTAGAAAAACAAGGGAAAGACTTGTTATAGATATTTTTAAAAGCCACCCATATAAACTATTTACAGTTGGAAGATTGGATAGAGATACAATAGGTCTTGTCATAGTTACAAATGATGGAGACTTAGCAAATAAAATTATTCATCCATCTTCAAACATCGAAAAAGAATATATTGCAAAAGTAACGGCTGAAGTTACACATGAAGAACTTATCAAAATATCTAAGGGTGCTTTTGTTGAAAATAGATTTGTTAAACCCAAAAAAGTATTTAAAGTTAGAAAAGGGACTATAAAAATTATAGTCAAAGAAGGGAAAAAAAGAGAAGTTAAAGCCTTTATAAAAAAAGCAAACCTGCCTTTAAAAGAGCTTAAAAGAGTTAGAATCGGTAACTTGCATCTTGGAAAAATTCCCGTAGGAGAATATAAAAAGGTTTCTTTAAAAGATCTTGAAGCTATTTTTCCCAAGTAGCACAACTTTTTCTTTTAATATGACTGTATATATTCTTAACTTAATGAAAAAAAACACATAAACAATTTAAAAAGAAGATATAAAACAATGTCATTTAAAGATTTAAATTTACAAGAAGAGCTTTTAAGAACTATTGAGCAAAAAGGCTATAAAACTCCTACGCCAATACAAAAGCTTGCCATACCAAAAATATTAGAAGGAAAAGATGTTTTAGCTTGCGCTCATACAGGTACAGGTAAAACTGCAGCTTTTTTACTTCCCGCACTAAAAAAAATGTTAGATGAACCAACTTGCAAAGGCAACGGTCCTAGAGTTCTGATTCTAGTTCCTACAAGAGAGCTAGCTGAGCAAGTAGCGAAAGATTCAATAAACTATTCAAGAAATCTTTTAAAAATTAAAACTGTTTGTATTTATGGTGGAGTACCTTATCCAATTCAGAAAAGAGAGCTTTCAAAAAAATATGAAATTCTAGTAGCAACACCTGGAAGATTAATAGATCACATAGAAAGAGGAAAAATAAAATTTTCAAGACTAGAAATGCTTGTTTTGGATGAAGCAGACAGAATGTTAGATATGGGATTTATTCAAGATGTTGAAAAAATAGCATCTTTTACACCTAAAGAACATCAAACACTTTTATTTTCAGCTACACTCTCTAAATCTATTTTAAAATTAGCTGAAAATCTTTTAAACGATCCAATATCAATACAGCCTGAATCAGGTTCAATGAAACCTAAAAATATTAAGCATCAAATCTATAAAGTGGATGATCTATCACATAAGCATAGAATTTTAGAAAAGCTTTTGGAACAAACTGAAGCTAATCAAGCAATTATTTTTACTTCAACAAAAGCTTATGCTGATACTTTAGAAGATGATCTTAAAGAGAAAGGATACAATGCTTCAGCATTGCATGGAGATATGAAACAATTTAAAAGAACAAAAATTTTACAAAAGTTCCATGCTAAAAAACTTCAATTTTTAGTAGCAACTGATGTAGCAGCTAGGGGGCTAAATATTCCAAACGTTTCTTTTGTAATTAACTTTGATCTACCTAGAACAAAAGAAGATTATATTCATAGAATTGGAAGAACCGGAAGAGCCAATGCTCATGGTATAGCTATTTCTCTAGCAGCAAACAAAGAAAATGAATTTGTTAAAAAAATTGAGGAATTTTCTGGTCAAAAAATTGATGTTTTAACAATCGAAGGACTTGAGCCTCGAAAACAAACATTTATAAAAGCAAAGAAAAATTTTAGAAACAGATTTGATAAAAATCAAAAATCTTTTAAAAGAAAAAAACCTGCGAGAAAAGCTTACTAGCTTTTTTAAGCATATGCTAATGATTTTCTAGTTTTTTTTAGAAAATCATTAGTATAAAGTATACTTTTTTATCTAGAATAAAAATCAGCTCTTCTTCTAAAGCTGAAAATATGCTATTTTTTTATAAAAAAGAAACCTAATGAAAATATTTAAAAAAATTATGTTTACAATTTTATCTATAGCAGTTTTATTAATTGCTGTTTTCTCATATAAACTTTTATTTGGCAAACCGCTCAAATTCAATCACTTTGTCCAAAGAGTATTTTATAAAAGCCTTTTATCTGATCCTGAAAGCTTAACTCAATTAGGCTCTATTGATAATACTATTTATGATTTTCATAGCAATAAGCTTACCGATCAATCAGAAAAACATTTTTTAAAAACTTTAAAAGAAACCAAAAGAGATTTAAAAATTTTACATTCTTACAATTATAATAAGCTAACATATCAAGAGAAAATTAGTTATGAGATATTGGATCAATATTTGAATGACATATTAATGCTTCACTCTTTTGGATATGGTAATTTTTTAGAAATTTTTACTCCCTACCCTGTAAATCAAAGCTTTGGGATCCAAAATGGTCTGCCTGAGTTTATGCTTGTATCGCATCAGATCAAAAATATTAAAAGCGCTAAACACTATATTTCAAGGCTTTTAAAATTTAATAAAAAAATGGACCAAGTAATTAAAGAACTTGAATTAAGAGAGAAAAACAGTGTAATTCTTCCTAAATTTGCAATTGAAAAGGTTTTAATAGAATTAAAAGAATTTATCTCTTATCCCCCTGAAAAACATTTCTTATATACACATTTAGTAGAAAAGTTACAAACATTCAAAAATCCTGATGAAAAAGAAAATGAAAAACTAAAACAACAAGCTCTAACTGCAATAGAAAAAAGTGTTTATCCATCTTATGAAAAATTGATAGCATTTTTAGAAAAAGAAAAAAATATTGCTACAGATGAAGATGGCGTTTGGAAATTTAAAAATGGTGATAAATTTTATGAGTTTTGTCTAAAAGTTCATACAACAACTGATTTAACTCCTGAAGAAATCCATCAAATTGGAATTAAAGAAGTTTATAGAATACAACAAGAGATGCAAAAAATATTAACTTCCCTTGGATATACTGGAAAAAGCGCAGCTGATCTTATGAAAGATCTAGCTAAAAATCCAAAATTTTTATTTTTAGATAGCAAAGATCCTAAAAAAGAAATAATCGAAACCTACGAAAAAATTTTTGCTGACATAAAAGATAAAGTGCCCTCTTTATTTTTAACTCTTCCTAAAAAAGAGTTAATAATAGTAGCAATTCCCGACTTCAAAGCTAAAACCGCTCCCCCCGCATACTATCAATCTCCTTCGATGGACGGGAAAAGACCGGGCATGTTTTTTGTAAACACCTATGATATAAATAACGTTACAAAATTCACGATGCCTACTTTGGCCTATCATGAAGGAATTCCTGGCCACCACTTTCAGGTAACAATAGCTCTGGAGCTAAAAGATATTCCAACTCTTAGGAAAGTTGTTAACTTTACATCTTATATTGAAGGGTGGGCTCTTTATACTGAGCAGCTAGCTTTTGAATATAACTTTACAGATGATCCTTATGCTAATTTAGGAAGACTTCAGATGGAGCTTTTTAGAGCTGTAAGGCTAGTTGTTGATACCGGCATTCATTATAAAAAATGGTCTAGACAAAAAGCTATTGATTATATGCTTGAAAATACAGGCATGCCAAAAGCAGATGTTGTTGCTGAAATTGAGCGCTACATAGTACTTCCCGGCCAAGCATGCTCTTACAAAATTGGAATGATGAAAATTTTAGAACTTAGAGAAAAAATGAAAAAAGAGCTTGGAAAAAATTTTGATATCAAAATATTTCATGATATTGTTTTAAAAAACGGGGCGTTGCCTTTAACTACACTTGAAAAAGTTATTGATGATGAAATCATCCGGTTAAAAAAACGTTAAACTAATCATTTTAAGGGACAGATATTATATCGCCATTAATATCGATTCTACCTCTATTGCCAATCATTTTAACTCTTGGAAGATTGAGAGCAGGTACAATGGTAAAAAACAGCTCATCATCAAAACCGAATACATTATCAATTAACTCTAAATTGAAATCACCAGAAGTACTATTAAAATATAATTCCATACCTTGAGAAGCTCCTTGGTTAGAAGTTGCATTGCCAATAATTTTTGAATTCAAACTATCAGGCTCAAAAATATAAACATATATTCCTTCTCCAGCGTTTCTAACAGCTTGGTTATATAAAATATCCAAATTACCTCTAGCTCTAAAAACATAAGCACCTTGAGAGTTATTTCCAACAAACTCATTATTTGAAACTGTAAGATCTAAAATTATTGAATTTTGTACAACTCCAAACGTACCTGAATTAATAAATAATCCATCCAATGCTTGTCCACTAATTATATTGTTATTAATAATACCATTGACTTTAAATTCAATCGCATTATTATCTGTTCTTGTAATATTGATACCATCAGTAGTATTTCCAATTATGGAATTGTTAGATATATCAATATTAATGCCATAGTCCGCTACCGCACCTGCAGCAGTGTCAGTTATTGAAATACCAGCATTACCAGCATTTACACTATTGATAACATTATTTTTAATTTCCAATACCCCAGCAATATTTACCCCCGGAGAAATTTGGATTGCAATACTTGATTGAGTACCAGTCCCTATGCCAGTATCTATAATACTATTATTTAAAATTTTCGATGCTTTAGTTATTCCGCTAGCAAAAATACCGTCGCCTGAAGTTGTTTGAATACTAAAACCTGAAACAACATTATTATCAGCTAATGTTACACCAGGAGTTGGCGCTATAATCGTATTAGTAATTCTAGGATTGCCGTTGGTTAGAGCTGGAATTGAAAATATTGCATTGGCGCTATCTATAATCTGATCTGTTCCGGACCCTAAAAACTGCTGATTATTTTTTAGAATAATTCCAAGATCCATACCTGCTGTAGTCCCGTCTCCTCGATTAACATAGATAATATCATTTATATTAGATGCACTTTGAGCAGATGCTAAATCGTAAAACGGATCTTCATAAGTTCCCTTTCCTCCAACAGCACCTCGAGAATTGTTGACATGATATACTGCATATGGCTGATTTGAAATTGGGCTTTTAGCAATTTCTTTTTTTGATTGATCAGATAAAACAATTATCTCATGTCTTAAAACTTTTGAAGATATTTTTTTCTTAAGCGATTGTTTCAAGCAGCAAAGATCTAATCTTTTACATTTTTTATTATTTTTAGAAACTCTTTTATTACCAAAAGCTATTTTAAATCCTGCTTCAGCTCTTATGTGAGCATTAAACACCTTATCATAAAAACCTCCTACTTGAAGGTAAAGACTTTCAAAGACTGTAATTTTTGCATTAGCTTTTATACCATAGGCTTTTTTTTCTAAGTGGCCTTTGTAAAAATAGGGACCTAAATCTGTTGATAAAACCAAATGATCGTAGTTTTTTGTATTCAAACCTAAAAGAAGATCTACCCCCCACATGGTAGCTAAAAAGTTTTCATTATAAAAAAGTGAATATCCTTCAAAGCTGTTGAATGAATAATTATGTAGTTTCTTTTTAGATGCAACAGGAAGGTAGAAATTATTATGCAAGCTCCATCTATTTTTTAAAATCTCCCAACCAAACCCAAACTGATGATAATTTTTCTTATCTTTACTTCTAAAGTCGTAAAAAGTATTTAATCCAATAATCGCTCTGTTTTTTGTATTTATATATCTGCCACCGATTCCTAAATTAGTTGCATATCTTCCATCATTAAAAATATGACCTCGTATATTAAAAAATGGAAAAAAGTTAATATTTTCATATTTTTTTCTAAAAAAAAGTTCGGCAGTTGTATATCCTTTTTTAAAACCAATACCCCTTCCTTCTTTATGAGAAAAATCAGTGAAATATGGATATTCATCTCTGCATGGATAAGAGTTTTCATCATCATATTTATGCGCAAATATTTGAGCGCTAACTATTAGTGAAAATAAAATGATGATTTTTGTGAACGTGCAGTAGCGCATAAAATAATTCTAACTCCTACTTTTTTGATATATATAACAATAATTTATTAATATTAAATGTTTTTTAAATAATAGCTTTTATTATATAACTTAAGAAAAAAGGTAAAACTGATTATGTTAACAATAGCAAAACTTTTTGGAAAATCTCCATTTGCACCGCTTCAGACCCATATGGAAAAGGTTTCTGAATGTGTGCATTTATTGGATGATCTGTTTGACGCTTTAAAAGATAAGCATTATGAAAAAATAAGTGAAATTCAAAAAAAAATTTCCAAAAAAGAACATGATGCAGATCTTACAAAAAATGATATTAGAAATCATCTTCCCAAATCACTTTTCATGCCGATTGATCGCTTTTCATTTTTGGATATTTTACATCTTCAAGATGCTTTCGCTGACAAGGCAGAAGATATTGCTATTATAGTATCTTTGAAAGAAATTGACTACAATGAGCTTGAAGGTTTGGATGAATTTATTAAAAAGACCTTAGAAACCTTTGATTTAGCTTTTCTGGTGATTAAGGAATTTGATAATTTAATAGAATCCTCTTTTGGGGGTATTGAAGCTAGAAAAGTCAAAGAGATGACAGAGCATTTAGCATATATGGAACATGAAATAGATATAATGAGTCACAAATTATTAAAAAATTTATATTCAATAACTGATAAAATGCCTTATTCTAGTTTCCATCTTTGGAATTTAATATTAAAAGAAATTGGAGAGATCTCCAATATTGCAGAAAATTTAGGAAATAGAATTAGAATGATTCTAGAGTTAAAGTAACCTACCATGGGGCAAGCCCCGTGGCTTTTGAAAGAAAGCCACAAGGTTACCAGCAGACTAACAGGAGGTAAAAGTTGTTAGTAAACGATACTCAGAAAATTAGGAACGGAAGTATATCGCACCGGTACTTCCCTCTTTGGATGCAGATTAAACAATCTTGTGTGGTAGAGATAGTGTCTGTATCGTTAAACTCTGGGATATCTTTGCGAGGTGAAGACGGATTCAATTATAACTCCAATATAATTGATACGCATAACTCTAATATGCAGGGGTCTTAAAGACATGTATGCATATGTAATTTCAAGAAAAGGAAATCCCTTAATGCCCTGTAAAGAATCAAAAGCAAGAAAACTTCTTAGGAGCGGGAAAGCAAAAGTAGTTAGAAGAAATCCTTTTACAATTAAATTACTTTTTGATTGTGAAGAAAATACACAAGAAGTAATTGCCGGAATGGATACAGGCAGTACGATGATTGGTTGCGCTGTTACAGTAAACGGCAACGTCGTTTATCAGTCTGAAGCTAAAATCAGGCAAGATGTTTCAAAGAAAATGGAACAACGTAGAATGTACCGTAGGAATAGACGTGGCAGAAAAACAAGATACAGAAAAGCTCGTTGTCAGAATCGGGCTTCTATTAAAAAAGAAGGGCGTTTAGCACCAAGTATTAAATCTAAGATTGATTCTCATCTTAGAGAGAAGAAATTTGTAGAATCAATTTTACCTATATCAAAATGGAAAGTAGAAACCGCCTCTTTTGACATTCACAAAATTTCCAATCCCGTGGTTGGTATATGGGATTATCAAAATGGCAATCAAAAAGATTTTTACAAAATAAAGGCTTATATTCTTCATAGAGATAAACACCGGTGTCAAAAGTGTAAAGCAAAGAACACAAAACTCCACGTTCATCATATTGTGTTTAGAAGTAATGGAGGAACGAACGCCCCAAGTAATCTAATCACACTGTGTGAATCCTGTCACGACAAACTTCACGAAGGCAAGTTTGAAATCAAAGGTAGCAGAAGTAAAACCAAACATGCAACAGAAATAGGAATTGTAAAATCCCAATTAAAAAAGCAGTTTGGTGATTTTGAAGAGACATTTGGATATGAAACGAAATTTAAAAGAGAACAAATATTACAATTATCTAAAACTCATTACCACGATGCTGTGGCTATTTGTTGCGGGGTAGGTGAAATTGTTGATGTGTCGTCAACTGTTTACTTTAAAAAACATGTTTCTAAGGGCGATTACCAACAAACGAAAGGGCAGTCGCTCGGAGAAAAAAATGCCAGCTAAAAAACTTTTTGGATTTAGAAAATTTGATTATATACAGACACCGAAAGGTACAGGCTTTGTAAAAGGCAAACGTAGTACAGGATTTTTCGCCATATCAGATTTAGATTGTAATATCATTAGTCCGTCAGTAAATGTAAAGAAAAACTGTATTAGGCTGAATGCAAGAACCACAACTTTAACAGAAAGGAGGGAGGCACATTCCTCCATGGGGCAAGCCACCGCGGTTTCCTGTGCCTAAATTTTATGACGACTCTTAAAATTTTAGAATATTTAACTTTGTTAATTGGCTTTTATATGGCATGGAACATCGGGGCTAATGATGTTGCAAATGCTATTTCTACATCTGTAGGATCAAAAGCACTCCATTTAAAAAAAGCAATTATTATAGCTGCTATTTTAGAGTTTTTAGGTGCATTTTTACTTGGGGGAAAAGTATCTCAAACAATTCAATCAGGCATTGTAAATCCACAAGTTTTCGAGCACAATTATTTGATATTTATTTATGGAATGATAGCCTCTTTATTAGCAACCGGCATTTGGCTTAATATTGCATCATATTTTAAACTTCCGGTATCTACAACTCACGCAATCGTTGGAGCTGTATTGGGATTTGGCGCCATAATAGGTGGAATGCATGCAGTTCACTGGTCTCTTGTGGGATCTATAGCTATTAGTTGGATTATAACTCCATTTTTAAGCGGACTTATATCTTATTTTGTATTTTCTCTTTTGCAGAAAAAAATTCTTTATGCATTATCTCCAATTGATGCAACAAAAAAATACATCCCATTATTGGTATTTTTTTCAATTTTTGTATTTTCATTTAGTTTAATTTCAACAAAACTTACAGAAATCCAGCTTAGATTTAACACATTATATTCATTTTTAATTTCAATTTTTATTGCAGCTATTTTTTCAACTGTTTCATATTTTTTAGTAAAAAGAATAAAAATTACATCTTGCACAGTTGTATACCACCATCCAAATCAACTTATTTCTCTAGAAAAAGCAAAAATGCATTTAGAAAGAACAAGACTTAATTCCAAAGGAGATACATTTGACAGAACATCAAAGCTTTTAGAAGATGTAGGTGATATGCTAGACGAGATTAAAAGCAAAACAATATTCTCGGAAGAATCCTCTGAATACTATCAAGTTGAAAAGTCTTTTGGATATTTACAAGTAGTAAGCCTTTGTTTGGTAGCTTTTGCACATGGATCAAATGACGTTGCAAATGCAATCGGACCAGTGGCAGCGGTTATTCAAACTATTTTTTCAAAAAGTGTAATTTTTTCGACTAACATTTCTCCATGGATATTATTTTTAGGTGGTGCGGGTATTGTTGCCGGTCTTGCAACCTGGGGATGGAGAGTTGTTGAAACCATAGGACATAAAATTACAGTTTTAACACCGACTAGGGGTTTTTCTGCAGAATTTGCAGCAGCTACAACCATTTTATTAGCTTCAAAATTTGGAATGCCCATTTCTACAACTCATGCGCTTGTCGGAGCTGTACTTGGAGTTGGCCTTGCAAAAGGTCTTTCAGCTTTAAATCTAAAAACTCTTAGAGATGTTGTTTTATCTTGGGTTGTCACAATTCCTATTTGTGCAATTTTCACTATTTTGACTTTTTATATAATCAAACTGATTTTTTCTTGATTATTTTTTAAAGAACAATAAAATCTTCCTCTCCTTGAGAAGATTTTATTTCAAGCAGACGAGATGCTCTATCGGTGTTCCCATCTATTTTAACAATAAATTCATGTAATACTAAACATTGTTGATCTCTTTCAGAAATATCCTTAAAATCAATAGCAATTTTTAAGTCACACTCTTTAAAAGTTAAAACAACTTCTAAAAGATATCTCATGTTTTTTACAAAAATGAAATTACATCTTATAATTATTTGATTTAAATTTTCTCTGCCAATTTTATGTGCAAAATCTTCTAATCGCATAGCTAATTCTTTTTGAGGATATACTTCCATTGTTCTTGGTGTAATTTCCATGACAGATGAAGCTTTTGGATTTAAATATCCATCTCCTAATCTAGCTACCATTTTTTTATATCTCCTTTTAAAAAAAATAATAATACAATTCTAATCTCTTTTTAAAAAGAATTTCTTTTATTTAAAAAGTATTTTCTAATATATGTAAAATATACATGGAAAGAGGTTGCGTGAATAATAATATTGAATTTGAAGCTAATGAATTAATTCAAAAAATCAAACATTTTTTGATTACCAATCTTGGAAAAGTTGAAAATGTTGCTTCCACAGAAGAATTTTATTTAGCTTTTTGCATAGCTTTAAGAGAAAAAATAATGGTGAACTGGACGACTACTGAGCATTCACATAATGAAGCTGGAGCTAGAACTCTTTATTATCTTTGCATGGAATATCTTCCTGGTAAATTTTTATCTAATAATATTACAAATCTAAATTCAACCGAATTAGTTTCTATAGTTTTAAAAAAGATGGGAAGAAATCTAAAAGATCTTCTTTTTTTTGATGTAGATCCCGGACTTGGTAATGGTGGACTTGGAAGATTAGCATCTTGTTTTTTAGATTCACTAGCAACGCAAAAATATCCATCGTGGGCATATGGACTTAGATATCAATATGGTATTTTCGAGCAAGAGATTTGGAATGGATATCAAATAGAAAGACCTGAATGCTGGCTTTTAAATCAATTTCCTTGGGAGTTTAGAAAAGATACTCATGCTCAAAATATAAAATTCGGTGGAAATTTAATACCTGCAATCAACAGACATGGAGATGAAGTATTTGATCTAGAAGATTATGAAGAAGTCAGAGCTCTTCCATATGATATTCCGATAATCGGTTATCCTGATAAACAAAAAGAATTTACAGTTTCAACTCTAAGGCTGTGGTCTACAAAAGAATCTCCTAGAAACTTTGAGCTTCAAAGGTATAACGCAGGTCAAATGCAAGAAGCTGGAGAAAACACCGCCCTAACCGATGTTTTGTATCCAAATGACAACCACGAGCTTGGGAAAAAAATAAGATTAAAGCAAGAGTTTATTTTAGTAAGTGCATCACTTCAAGACATTTTACATCAGCATCTTAGAATTCATGGGGAAATCATGAATTTAGCTGATAAAGTACAAATTCAAATTAATGATACTCACCCAGCATTAGTTGTAGCGGAGCTAATTAAAAGACTTGTTAAAAACCATGACGTTTCTTTTAAAGATGCTTTTGAAATAACGAAAAATGTATGTAATTACACCAATCATACTATCATGAGAGAGGCTCTTGAAGAATGGAATGAAATGAGAGTGCAGTCGCTTCTTCCAAGGCATTATAAAATCATTCAAAAGATCAACAATGATTTTTGTAATAATATTAGAAAACAATTCCCCAATGATGAAGAGAAAATCAATAGAATGAGCATAATTCACAATGGTCAAATAAGAATGGCTCATTTAGCTATTTTGGGATCTAAAAAAGTAAATGGCGTTGCTTATCTTCATACAGAAATTTTAAAAAAAGAAATTTTTAAAGATTTTAATGAAATGTTCCCGGAAAAATTTATTCCCATCACAAATGGCATAACTCAAAGAAGATGGCTTCTTGAATCCAACCCTTTATTAGCTGAATTTTTAACAAAAAGAATTACAAATAAATGGATAACGGATTTTCATGATATTCATAAAATAAAAGATTTTGCTGACGATAAAGAAACGATCAATGAATTTATTAGAATAAAAAATGAAAACAAAAAAAGGCTTTTTGATTACATAAAAAAAGAAAATCCAATCAGAGACTTTAAAGGTAAAATAGTTGATCACTATCCTATATTTGAAGACAGTGAAGATGTTTTGGTTGATGTGCAAATAAAAAGACTACATGAATACAAAAGACAGTTAATGAACTGCTTACATCTTTTAATTTTATATGATGAAATAAAAAAAGATCCAACTTCTAGAAAAATAAAAAGGTTGGTATTGATGGCAGGAAAAGCAGCTCCCGGATATGACCTTGCTAAAAAAATAATTTTGCTGTTTTTTTTAATAGCTATAAAAATCAATAACGATCCTGAAGTACAAAAAGTTTTAAAAGTAGTTTTAATAGAAAACTATAATGTATCAAAAGCTCAGATAATAATTCCTGCATCAGATCTCTCTGAACAAATTTCAACAGCTGGTTATGAAGCTTCCGGCACAGGTAATATGAAACTTTCAATAAACGGAGCTCTGACCATTGGAACCGAAGATGGAGCTAACATTGAAATGAGACAGGCAATAACAGATGAATGGTGGCCATTTTCTTTTGGTTCGACATTAGAAGAAATAAAAAAAATGAAAAATGAAAAAAGCTACAATGCTTTGGATTTTTATAAACAGCACGAACATATTAGAAAAGCAGTTGATAGATTAAAAGATGGATCTTTAGCTAGAAATGATGCTGAAAATCAAGCTCTTTCAGAGATTTATAACCTACTTGTTTCAGGGGATAATCCTGATAAATATTTTGTATTAAAGGATCTATTTAGCTTCTATGAAACACAAAAAAGAGTGGAACAACTATATCTAGATAAGGAAAAATGGGCAAAGTTTGCTATTCATAATATCGGTGGTATGTCCAGATTTTCATCCGATGAAGTTATTAACAACTATGCAAAATCGGTATGGGAGATTGAGCCTTGTCCACTAGAACCATATATTTTGGATAGCGTGAAAAGAGAATATGAAGAAACTACTACATGTTTCGTCTGCAGAAAAGATGAGTAAAAAAAAATTAAAATTTATTGTAAACTCTGATTAATCTTTGGATATTTCACATTTATTAGTTCAAAAGAAACTTTATAAGCTGCATAAATAAACCCAAATTTAACAGAAGCCGCTAAAATATCTTTTAAAGTAATTTTAAAAAATCTTAAAAATTCAGATGCCGGTTTATTACTTTCATAGTTTTTTTCACTTATGCGCAAACTACTATTACACATTTTTAAAAGATTTTGATAATTGCTATAGAAATAATCTCTAATAAAAGCAAAAATTCGGGTAATAATATTAGCATTTTTCACAAGATCTTCTGATTTTCTTTTAAGACTTTGTATTTTTTGAATAGCTTTATTAGAGCTGTCTATTTCTTCTTTGTATAATTTCCATTCGCTTCTGCGGTTAAATATCATTTTTTCGATAGGAATGGGCAAATCGGCTTTAACTTTCTGCATTAAATCGTCAACAGTTGTCCTGATTGGACAATTTTGATTTTGAGAAAAATCTAGAGTTACTTCTTTTTTTCCCAAAAAAGTAGTTGAAACATGCGCTAAGTCTAATGCTTTGTTAAAATCAGGCATAGTAACATTAATCAATTCAGCCTGAACATTATAATAATTATAATTAAATAACTGTATCCAACGAGACATAGAACTCTCCAATTTTTAAAAAACTGAAAAAATTAAATAACAAAAGTATTTTTTTTTAAAGAAAAAATTAATTTAGTTGGGAAGGCCCCATTTGATTTTTAAGTCTTTAAGCTTGCCAGATTTTTCCAAATCTTCAAGGCCGCTATTTAAAATTTTTAAAAACTCATTATTTTGATTTTTTAAGGTCATAATTTTTATTGATTGATCTGTGATAGGATCTGAAAAGTTAATTTTCAAAGTTTCTTCATATAAATCACTTACATATTTATAAGCGGGGATAACAGATAAAATGGCAGCTTCTATTCTATCATTTTCAAGATCTTTTAACATATCAGGAATAAAATCATATACTTCACCATATACATCCTGCGTCTGATCTATTAAAAACTCTGATCTTTCCCCTCTTATGTAACCGACATGTTTATTTTTCATCTCATTTAAAGATTGGAAGTTGGTATTTTTTCTTTGGATTAATGAATAGCCTGTTTTTAAAATATCATTTGAAAAATCATATTTATCTAAATTGAAATTAAATTTATCCATAGAAGTAAAAGCAGCAGCGACATTTTGACTTTCAAGTTCCCAAATAATATTATTCCAATTGACTTCAACAATTTCAATTTCAATATTTTTTATTTTTGAGATTTCTATTAAAACATCATTAATAAAGCCATTTACTAAATTTGTTTGTCCATTTAAAGCGATCCCATACCAATAGCTATCTTTAGCGATTGAATTTCTATGCTGCACTTTGCCACAAGAAACTAAAAACACTATTAAAAACAAAAAAAGCAGACTTTTTTTCATTTGATTCCTTTTTCTTTAATAATAACCAAAGACAATTTAATTGAAAATATTAAACAAAAATGAAAAAATAAATCTTCAAAATATCAAAACTAATTATGTTTGAAAATAAAAAAATTTCTTATATTTTTATCTACTTCAAAGAAAAGACAGTCAAAAATAAACAAAAAATCAATTTTTTCAAAAAAATTACAAACATTTTTAAAAATCACTCTAATAAAAGTATAGTTAAGATAAAAAAAGATGTTATTAAAAACAAATTAGATGAATTTACAAATTATATATCTAAGTATACGCCACATCACTGCTTGAGTTTTTGTTTAGATCAAAAAACAGATCTTTATGAAAATTTTTATAATGATATAAAAAAAAGCAAAAGTGAATATTTTTATATTTTTCCATTTTACCCACAAATCAGCATAAAAACAGCCAATTTAGCTAATCATTTTAGCAAAATATTTTCTGAAGAGATTATGAAAAAAATGCTTTTTGTCAAATCTTATCACATAAGTCCCTCTTTTATAAAAGCTCATCAAAAAAATATAAAAAAGTGCCTTTTAGAAAATAAATTATCTGAAAAAGAAACTACACTTTTATTTTACGCTGAAAAAGATGATATTTTGCTAAATAAAATTGAATGCATAAATACAGCTAAAAAAATTATAAGCATATTTCCCTATTTAGAAGGAGAATTAATTTATTCAATAAATGACATTAAAATAAAACAAAGAAGTAATTACATATTGGTTTTTATATCATCATTGATAAAAAACTACGAAATTCAACTCACTTTGCAGGAAATAAAAAATTATCTTTCAAAAGAAAATAAGCATGTATTTATTACCCAAGAGATCTTTGAAAATTTGGAATTCAAAAGAGATATTTTAGATATTATTGATGAAAAAAATTTCATAACAAATGAGATGATGAGGTTTTTTTAAAATTATTTTTTTTATAAAAAAAAAATTAAAATAAAAAAGCTTGTTTTCTCAAAAACTTAAAAGATGTTATAAAGGTTAATAGTAGGTTAAATATATTATGATGGCTATATGAAGAAACTTTTAGTTTTCCTTATTCTTTCAATTTTTTTAGTTGGATGTGAATCAAATCAATCGATCGTAAGTAGTGTAGATGAAAAACAAGCTAATGAAATTGTTGTGTTTTTAGCGTCCAAAGGGATAGCAGCTCAAAAAATAGCTTCTACGGCATCCGCTGGAGTTGGAGCTGGAACCTCAGCTTCAGCCATGTATGACATTTATGTTGATAAAGACAAATCGATACAGGCAATGTCTATTTTAAATCAAAATGGACTACCAAGAATGAAAGGAACCAATCTTTTGCAGCTTTTTGCAGGAGGGGGTCTTATGACAACAGACAAAGAAGAGACGATTAGATATCAGGCAGGCCTTGAAGAAGAACTTAAAAATACTATTATGAAAATTGATGGTGTATTGGATGCTAATGTAATGATTTCGTTCCCATCAACTACTGAAGCGATACCTGGTGCTGGAGCAGAAGCTTCAAAAATAAAAGCTGCAGTATATGTAAAACATCAAGGAATATTAGATGATCCAAACCAACACCTGGAAAGTAAGATCAAAAGATTTGTATCAGGCAGTATTGAAGGTCTTGGTTTTGATGACGTTTCAGTGATATCCGATAGATCTAGATTAACAGACATCAAATTCCCGCAAGATTCAAAGATGATTGGACCAAAAGCTCTAGAAAAAGAGTATGTAAAAATATGGTCTATAACCATGACGAAAAAATCAGCTTCAAATTTTAGAGTAATTTTCTTTTTGATGATTTTTGTAGTTCTCATATTTGCAGCAGCAATGGGCTATATGATTTACAAGTTTTACCCTCAATTAAAAGAGCAGCTAAAAGCGAAAAAAACAAAACCAAAAGATAATGAATAAAATTATCATTTTTAAAGCACTTTTAAGTAATGATAAAAATGCGAAAAGGCTTTTTTCATATTTAACTGACAGTGAAATTCAAAAATTACAATCTTCTTTATCCGCATCATTTGAAATTGATCCAAAAGTTTTTTATCAAGATGGAATTATTGATACCATTCATTATTCCTGGTTTATTCCACTTTTGAACATTTATAATAAAGAAGAAGCTGCGCTATTTATACTAGCCTTGAATAAAACCTCACAAGAAAGTTTAAGAAAAATACTTGAACTTAAGCCCTTTTCAGACAGCTTATATCCTTCAATGAGATCTTTTCTAAGGACATTGTTAAAGCAAAGCATTATTAAAAAAGACCAAGAGGTCTTACCTATTGAATATTTACCTACCTCTGAATTAAATCAGCTTTTAAAAATACCCAAAAATATGCTTGTAAAAGTAATAGATCTTTTATCTATGTATGATTTAAAAAAGGAAATTAAAGGCATAGTTGAAACTTCTAAAATAAAAAAAATATACTCTTATTTATCTAAAGAAGAAAAAAATTATTTAAAAACAATTATTCAATACAACGAACCTTTTTCAACGCAAAAGATTTTGATAGAAAAATATTCTGAAGACAAAAACCTATTAAAAAGCATCCTACATAAAAGGGGTCTTATAAGATTATCTATGGCTTTAAGCTTAGAAAGTATTGATCTCATTTGGTATGTATGCCATTATCTAGACATTGGAAGAGGCACATTTATATTTAAAGAGTGCAAAACGAAAGCAAATAAAAATTATGCAAAAGAAATTAAAATGCAAATTTTGAAAATCTTGAATTTTTTAACAAGCTAGAAAAGTTATGAAGTTTTTTTCATTTTTAAAAGAAGAAATCCATCCATCTCCAGGTGATAAAGTAATAAAGAAAGAAGATTTTTCAAAAATTATTGAAATTGAAAATCTTTTAGAAAAAGCAAATGAAGATATTATCGCTCAAAAAGAAAAAACCCTTGAAGAGTGTGAGAATTTAAAAAAGGAAGCTGAAAAAAAAGGCTTTGATGAGGGATTAGAAAAGCTAAATGAAAAAATTATAAAATTAGATGAAGCTATTGAAAAGCTAAATCAGGAATATGAAAGCAAAATACTTCCAATAGCTTTAAAAGCTGCAAAAAAAATTGTCTCTGAAGAGTTAAAATTACATCCTGAAAGAATAAAACAGGTAATATTACAAGCCCTTAGACCTGTAATAGAACATCACATGATCAAAATCTTTGTAAACAGAAATGATTTTCTTATGATTGAAAATGAAAAAGAAAAAATTAAAGAAGTATTAAAACAGGTTAAAACATTTTCTCTAGAGCCAAGAGATGATATTGAACCCGGTGGTTGCATAATAGAAACGGAAGCTGGTATAATAAATGCTCAACTGGAAAATCAATTTAGAGCAATAGAAGCTGCTTTTGAAAAATTTATGAAAAAATAAAAAATTATGAATGGAAAAAAGACACTTTTTTTAACAGTTTTATTTTCACTTTTTTTAGTTAACGTATTTGCACAACAACCATTAGATACTGCAATGCAGCCGGCTATTTTAACAAGAATGGCAGTTTTAGCAGCAGTGGCTGTACTTCCTTTTGCGATAATGCTGCTCACCTCTTTTGTAAAGATCATTGTAGTACTGTCTTTACTTCGAAATGCTTTAGGTGTACAACAAACGCCTCCGAATCAGGTATTAAATGGCATGGCGCTATTATTAACGATATATGTAATGTTCCCAACTGGACTTGCGATGTATAGCGCTTCTGAAAGTGTAATAAAATCTCAAAATCCCCAAGAGCTTTTTTCAGGACAAACAGCTCAATATATAATTGACGTTGTTGATAAAGCAAAAGAACCACTCAGGATTTTTTTACAAAAAAATGCTGGATATAAGCATATGAAAAGTTTTTATGCTTTAGCATATAAAATTTTTCCAGAGCCTTACAAATCAAAATTGAAAGCTAATGATTTTATAATATTGATTCCATCTTTTATAACTTCCCAGCTCAAAGCTGCATTTGAAATTGGAGTATTGATATATCTTCCATTTTTTGTTATTGATATCGTCACGTCAAATATATTACTTGCTATGGGAATGATGATGTTATCGCCTTTGACGATTGCCCTACCTATCAAGCTATTATTATTAGTGATGATTGATGGATGGACAATACTGGTTCAAGGACTGGTAATGACATTTAAATAAGGTAAAAAAATGTTTCAAAATGAGATTTATCAACTTACTTATCAAGCATTGATACTGATT
The DNA here is from genome assembly GCA_016935395.1 of Parachlamydiales bacterium. Classification (GTDB taxonomy): domain Bacteria; phylum Chlamydiota; class Chlamydiia; order Chlamydiales; family SM23-39; genus JAFGQY01. The sequence goes on along the minus strand of JAFGQY010000100.1, from coordinate 1,079 downwards.
CTTATACTATCCGGTCCCCCTATCATCATAAGTATGGTATTAGGACTTTTAGTTGCCATATTTCAGGCTGCAACACAAATTCAGGAACAAACTTTATCCTTCACAGTAAAACTTTTTGCAGTAGTAATAACATTAATTATGTTAGGTGGATGGCTTGGAGCTCAAATAGTTACTTTTGCAAACACAATATTTAAAGCCTTTCCTTCATGGAACAATTAAATGGACACGATCACTTCTATTGATGATTATTTAAATTTAGTCTTATCTTTAAATGTTTCAGCTAATACAGTTTTAGCCGTCTTTTTTTTAAGTATGGCAAGAATTATTCCTATAATGGTCTTTGCACCTTTTTTTGGAGCTAAAATAGTACCTGGATCAATCAGGATAATGTTCAGCGTAGCTATTATTGCCATATTACTGCCCGGTATTTTATTTTCAGTAAAACAAGAAATTCCCTTAGATCTAAACTATGCAGTATTTTTTTTAAAAGAATTATTGATAGGTTTTTTATTAGGGTTTTTAGTTGCTATTCCTTTTAATATTGCTCAATCGGCAGGAAGTTTAACAGATCACATGAGAGGAGCTCAATCTCTGCAAGTAACAGATCCGACTACAAGTTCACAAACTGGACCTATTGGTATTCTTTATAATTATGTATTGATAACTATTTTTTTCTTCATAGGCGGCCCTTTTATTCTTATAGATGCTTTAAATAAATCATTTAATCTAATACCGGTAACAAGCTTAATTAACCCTGCGCTTTTATCTATGAAAGTGCCTTTTTGGACATTAATTGTAGGACTTTTAAATTATGTCCTTGCTATGGCAATACAACTAGCTGCACCTACTTTGATAGGTATTTTGATGGCTGAAATGTTTTTAGGTATTGCAAATAGATTAGCCCCTCAAGTTCAAATAGTATTTTTAGGTATCTCTTTAAAATCCTGGGTAGGATTAGCCCTTCTTGCTGCTGCATGGTACTTTATTATGCAGCAAATGTCTAAAGAAGCTATAAACTGGCTAAACATAGTTCAAAATACTATCAAGCTTGCAGCTCCATAAAAAATATTTTTTAATAT
>JAFGQY010000009.1 GCA_016935395.1 Parachlamydiales bacterium | reverse complement strand
TTTTCTGTTTTCTTATTTTGAAGATCTTTTTTTGCTCTTCAGATTTTTCTTTAAAAAGTAAGTTTTCGATTTTTTTTACTAAAAGTCTTCTTGCATAAAATCTATTAAGTTCTCGGGATCTTTCTTTTTGACATTTTATTTCTATGCCGGTAGGTATATGTTTCAAGTATACACAGCTGTGTGTTTTTTGAATTTTTTGTCCGCCTCTTCCGGAGCCTAGAATGAATTTCTCAACAATATCAGCTTCTAAAATACCAAGCTCTTTCATTCTTCTTTCAAGTTCATCGAGCGTTTCTTTTTTTATCATAATTTGTTACCTAAAAAATGGAAAAGGAATAACCCTATCCATAAAGTTTGATGGAGATATTGTCTTTAGTAGCTGCTCTAAAGCATACTTTTGAAATATTGATCTTAATATTGCATTAGCTATAGCTTTTTCTATTTCATCTATCGGAAAGCCTGTTTCATCTGTAATGTTGTAAAATTCCAATTTTGACAAAGAAGGGAAAGTTTGTCTTATTCCATCTGTTTTTGTAAGAGCTACCGAGATATTGTTTAATGTTAAAGTCTTGATTAGGTATTTTCTTGGTGTTTTATTCTTTTTTGATTCTTTGGGTTTATTTTTCATAATCGTTGCCCAATTATTAGATGAGCCATCCTTATTGTAAAATTCAATGCCTATAAAAATGTTATCAAATACAATTGAATCTATTGTCAAAACTTTTCCAGTCATATCTTTTATTGTTGAATTGATATCAATTACTTTCGTGGAAAATGAAACCGATGTTTTAGATTCTTTTGGATTTCCAACTACTAAGTTTTTTATTTTTGCATTGCCTTTTGAAAAGGTAATATTTTCAATACTAACCGGTACTCCAAAGTTTTGGGATAGCTTTTTAGAGACGATATTAGGAATGTTAAACCATATTATTACCAATAATATTACTATCAAAAATATTAATGATAAAATTGGAATTATGATCTTTTTCATAAAAAATTACCTTAATTGTTTTTTTTTCATGTTATAATTATTTAAAAAAAAAGACAAATAGTTCATATAAAAGATAAAGATAAAAAAAAGAGGGACATATGAAAAAGCATAAAGCATGGCTTCTGCCAGTGATTATTGTAGTAGCACTAATTTTATTTTTATGGATTATAAAAGCTCCAATTATGAGCGCATATCTTTCATCAAAATTAAAAGCTAATGGTAGTTTTTCTTCTGTAAAGCTATCTTCAAGTAAAATGACAATTGGGGGATTGAAGATATTTAATCCAAGAGGATCAAAAAATAAATATGCTTTAACTACAAAACAAATCATTGTTAATTATTCATTAAAAAAACTTTTTTCCTCTCCCTCTATCATTGATTCAATAGTTGTTGAAGACTCTCAGTTAAATATTGAATGCTCAAACCCGCTTTGCACTCAAAATAATTGGACTATAATTGCTAAGAACATTTCTAAAATGGAAAAATCTAAAAAAGAAGGAAAAGAGGTGATTGTTTCTACTTTAACACTGCAAAATTTAGATGTTGAGGTTATGGGACTTGGACTTGATTTTACAAAGAAAAAAAATATTCACAAGTCTAATTTAACATTTAAAAACATCTCAAGCAAACAAGGTTTCCCAACTCAACAGTTAATCAAGGCTATATTTAAATCTGCGGATCTTCAAGATTATTTAAAGGGGATTTTGGATCTACCAAAAGTTTTAGAAAAATTTAAAATACCATTCACAATGCAAAAAAATGAAGATAATTCATTTGAAGAAAGCTTGAAATCTCTTTAGATTTTTTTAAAAAAAAATTAGGGATAAGAAAAAGGCATCCAATTTTGGATGCCTTTTTTATTTAAAATTATCTTCTTTAAAAGAATTAGTATCCCATAGGGGGCATTCCACCGCCCATTGAAGGAGCTGCTTCTTTTTCATCTACTTCTTCAGTAATAATCGCTTCTGTTGTTAAAAGAAGTGATGCTATTGAAGCTGCAAATTGAAGTGTAGATCTAACAACTTTTGTAGGATCAACGATACCATTTGCGAACATGTCAACAAACTCATCGTTTAAAGCGTCATATCCTTCATTTGTTTTTAAAGTAAGTACTTTTTGAACAATAACTGAGCCTTCTACACCAGCATTTTCTGCAATCTGACGAAGTGGATAAGATAAAGATTTTTTAATAATTCCAGCGCCGATTTTTATATCGCCGGTTAAAGAATCAATTAGTTTATCTAAAGCTTTACCAGTTCTTATAAGAGCAATTCCACCACCAGGTAAAATTCCTTCTTCAACTGCAGCTTTAGTAGCATGCTGAGCATCATCAACTCTATCTTTTTTCTCTTTAACTTCAAGTTCAGTAGCTCCACCAACTTGGATTACAGCAACGCCACCTGATAGTTTTGCAAGTCTTTCTTGAAGCTTTTCTTTATCATAATCAGAATCTGAATTTTCAATTTGAGCTTTGATATTATCAATTCTTTTTTGAATTTCTTCTTTAGATCCTGCACCATCAACTAAAATTGTATCATCTTTTCTAATGATTGCTTTTTTTACTTTTCCAAGATTTTCAAGTGTTACATTTTCTAGTTTGATACCTAGATCTTCTGAAATGAACTGACCACCAGTTACAATAGCGATATCTTCAAGCATAGCTTTTCTTCTATCACCAAATCCTGGAGCTTTTACAGCACATACTTTTAAGCCAGCTCTGATTCTATTTACAACTAATGTTGCTAAAGCTTCACCTTCAATATCTTCAGCGATAATTAATAAAGGTTTTCCTGTTTCAGCAGCAGCTTGTAAAACTGGTAGGAATTCTTTCATTGAAGAGATTTTCTTTTCATAAATTAGAACAAAAGCATCATCAAGTTCTGCTTCTAATTTATCGGGATTTGTCATGAAATAAGAAGATAAATATCCTCTATCGAAATTCATGCCTTTTACAACTTCTAGAGTTGTCTCAAATCCTTTTGCTTCTTCAACTGTGATAGTTCCATCTTTACCAACGCTTTCCATAGCTTTTGCTATGATTTCACCAATTTCTTTATCTCCATTAGCTGAAATTGTTGCAACTTGAGTAATTTCGAGTGTATTTTTTACAGGTTTTGTTAAATTTTTTAATTCTTCAATTACAGTGATTACAGCTTTGTCTATACCTTTTTTTAATTCCATAGGATTAGCACCAGCTGTAACGTTTCTAAGGCCTTCTGAATAGATGGCTTCTGCTAAAATAGTTGCAGTTGTAGTTCCATCACCGGCTTTATCAGCGGTTTTGTTTGCTACTTCTTTTACCATTTGAGCGCCCATATTTTCGTGTTTATCTTCCAATTCAATCTCTTTTGCTACCGTTACACCATCTTTTGTAATTTGAGGTGAACCATAAGATTTGTCTATAACAACGTTTCTTCCTTTAGGTCCTAACGTTACTTTTACTGCTGATGCAAGGATTTGAACACCTTTTAAGATTTTCTGTCTTGCTTCTTCTCTAAATTTTATTTTCTTTGCAGCCATACTTTTATCTCCTATTTTTTTTTATTCTTGGACTGTTGCAACTATGTCGTCTGCTTTAACAATTATATATTCTTCATCATCAATTGTAATTTCTTGACCAGCATATTTATCCATTAAAATTACATCACCCACTTTTACAGGCATAGGAAGAGTTTTATTCTCATCTGTTACTTTCCCAGGTCCTACTGCAATTACTTTTGCCATTTCTTGCTTTTTTTTAGCTGAATCAGGAATTATAATTCCTCCTTTTACTGTTTCTTCCGCTTCTAATCTCTTTGCAACAACTCTGTCTGCTAAAGGTTTGATTGAAATTTTTTCTTTAGTCTCAGGCATTTTTATGACCTCCATAAATTTGTAATATTTCACGATTCTAAAATCATAGCACTAATAGATATTTTCAGGCAAGGGTTTAGCAAATAAAACCCAGGAGTGCTAATAAAATTTCTTTTTTTATAGTAAAAGAAAGATAAAAATTTAAAAAAAAACTTTTGAATATTTTATTGTCCTTAAGATAAGTTAAGTATTTATAATTTAAAATATAATTGAGGACAAAATGGTTAGACTAAGAAATGATGTTTCAAAAGAGGATAAATGGGATATAGAAAAGATTTTTTCATCAGTACAAGCTTGGAAAGAGTTTTTTGAAAAGATCAATCCAAAAGATAAAAAAAACGCTTTTTTAGAAGTTAACAAGTACAAAGATATTTTACAAAAATCCTCAGATAATATTTTAAAATGTTTAAATAATTATTTTGAATTATCAAAAAAAATTGAAAAACTTTATATATATGCACACTTATATTTAGATCAGGATCTTTCAAATGATGAAGCTAAGACGCTTTTTGGAATGATCAGCTCCTTATATAACTTATTTGCAGCAGAAACATCTTGGATAGAGCCTGAAATTTTAAAAATAGAAGAAAAAACTTTTCAAAAATTTTTGAAAGAAGAGTCTTTAAAAGATTTTCGTTTTTATTTAGAAAAATTATATAGATTAAAACCCCACACACTTACATCCGATCAGGAAAAGATTTTAGCTAAATCTGAAAAATGTTTAAATACACCTTCATTAGCATTTAGTATGTTAAATAATGCTGATTTTAAATTTGAAAATGTAAAAAATTCAAAAGGGGAAGAGAAAATTCTTTCTCACGCTACTTATTTAACATATCTAAGGTCAAAAGATAGAACTCTTAGAAAAGATGCTTTTGAAAAACTTCATAAACAGTTTTCAAAATATGAAAATACAATTACAGAGCTGTTAGCGGGAAGTGTCAAAAATTCATCCTTTATATCAGAAACCAGAAACTATAATAGTTCACTTCAAGCTTCTTTATTTCCAAAAAATATTGATGAAGAGGTTTATTTAAATTTAATTGAGACTGTACATAAGAAGATTGATTCACTTCATAAATTTGTAAAATTTAAAAAAGAAAAATTAGGGTTGGATAAACTCCATTTTTATGATGTATACGCTTCAGTTGTTAAAGATGTTTCCTTTAACTTTGAAAAAGATAAAGCGGTAAATATGGTCATTGACTCTGTTAAGCCACTTGGATCTGAATATCAAAATGCTTTAAAGAAAGGATTAACAGAAGAAAGGTGGGTCGATTTTTTTGAAACCAAAAATAAAAAATCCGGAGCATATTCTTCAGGGTTTTATGAAAGCTATCCATATATTTTAATGAACTATGAAAACTCTTTAAATGATGTTTTAACGCTCGCTCACGAGTGCGGTCATAGTATGCATAGTTTATTAGCCAATCAAAATCAACTGTATCAATATGCTAGCTATCCTATTTTTTTAGCAGAAATAGCATCAACATTTAATGAAAAACTTTTAATGGACAATCTATTTAAAAGTTGTAAAAAAGAAGAAGAAAAAAAGTATTTGCTTTGTTATCAATTAGATTCTATTCATGCAACTTTTTTTAGACAGACTCTTTTTGCAGAGTTTGAATATAAAATTCACAAATTTGAACAAGATAATATTCCGATCACACCCAATCTTTTAAAAACAACTTATGGTGACTTGTATAAACTTTACTATGGTGAAGATTTTTATGTTGACGATTCTTTAAAAGTCGAATTTTTAAGAATACCTCATTTTTATTCCAGTTTTTATGTATATCAATATGCAATAGGCATTGCTTCAGCTTTTTATTTTCATAAAATGATAAATGATGATCCTTCTCATAAAGAAAAATATCTTGGTTTTTTGAAAAAAGGAGGATCTGATTATCCTTTAAATATTTTAAAAAGTGCTAACGTAGATTTAAAAAAACCACAGATTATTGAAAATTTATTTGATTATTTTGATGATCTTTTAGATAAAGTTGATCATTTATAAAATATTATATTTAATTTAATTATATGTTTTCATATTGTGAAAATGACAACATTATATATAAATCTATGCAAGAGCAGAAAAAGAATATCAAAAAAGCTTCTTTTATTGTAAAAAATGTTAAAGGTCTTCACACAAGGCCTTCAACTGAGCTTGTAAAATGTTCTTCTTCTTTCAATAGTACAATATCACTTATTTATAAAAATTATCATGTTAATGCTAAATCTCTTTTAGGTATTTTGATGCTTGCAGCTTCAAAAGGTTCGAAAATAACAATTGAGGCAGATGGAGAGGATGCTGAAAAAGCAGTTGATACAATTGTAAACCTTGCAAATAACAACTTCAACATTAAGTATTAACCTATGGAAAATATAAAGAGAAATTTAGGTATTGCAGCTTCAAATTTGATTGAAAACAATTCTATTGTTGGTCTTGGTACGGGTACAACAACAAAATACTTTATAGAAGCTTTAGCAAAAAGGTGTCAAAAAAATCTGAATATAGTAGCTGTTTCTAGTTCTGAGGAATCTTTTAAATTGGCAAAAAAATTAAATATTGATGTCAAAAATGAAAATGATGTAGATCATATTGATGTCTATGTTGATGGAGCAGATGAAGTAGATTTTTCAAAAAATATGATCAAAGGTAAAGGTGCGGCACTCCTTAGGGAAAAAATTTTAGCATCATTTTCCAAAAAAGTTATTATTATTATAGATCATACAAAATATGTTAAAAATTTAGGCAAAGTTCTTCTTCCAGTTGAAATAGTTCCATTTGGGTGTAAATTAACTAAAATGAAACTCGAGAAATTAGGGTATTTTGGTGAGTTTAGGAAAAGTAAAACCGATAATGGCAATTATATTTTAGATGTAAAACTAACTCACCTGTTAGATGATCCTCAAATTCATCATGAAACAATAAAAAATATTCCTGGTGTAGTTGAAACAGGTCTTTTTATTGATCTTGCTGATGATATCATCATTGGATATCCCGATAGTAAAATTGAAATTATTTCTTAATTTTTTAATTGATAAAAATTTTTTTTTAAACTATTCTTAACATCTAATGGGCTAAATTTTTTGGGGAGGCCAAATGACTAATTCAAATAATAATAAATTTGCAAAAGAAAGCGAAAAGACAAAACAAGCAAGAGAAAAGCTATTAAAAAAATTAGAAGCAATAGAAAAAAAAATGACCCCTGATGCTTTAGAGAAAAAACTTATTGATATTCATGATAGAATATCTCGTCACGCTCCTTCAAGAATAGCATTAAAAAATAAATCAATATGCCTTTTTGATAATAATCAAAATTCTGCAGAATTATCTAAAAAGATTATTCATGTATTTGAAAAGATTAAGCAAGAGTCTTTTTCAAAGATTTTAGATAGCGACTCTTTAACTAAAAATGTTCAAATGAAACATAAAGTATCATTTGATGAGCCTCTTATAGAAGATGTCAATTAGTTAATATGTAGTGATAATAACGATTTTTGATTCAAAAATCTTTACGGGCTAAATTTTTTGGATGTTATTTCTTAAAACAAATTGTAATTTCTAAACTTGCTTAAAAAAATATAATCATAGTACTCTTAATATAAAAAGTTTAAATAAGGCTTAAAAAAAATGTCTAATCTCATTGAAGTTTTAGAAAAAAGAGGCTTCATCGATCAAGTTAGTGATAATAAGATAAAGCATTTACTAGAAAACCCAACTAGTATTTATGTCGGATTCGATCCAACTGCAGATAGTTTACATATAGGAAATTTAGTAGGTATTATTGCTCTTTATTGGTTCAAAAAATTTGGTCATAATGTTTATGCATTAGTGGGAGGTGCAACTGGTAGAATAGGTGATCCTTCAGGTAAAAGTCTTGAAAGACCTTTTTTAGATGATCAAATTATTTCAAATAACATTAAAGCTATTGAAAAGCAGCTAAAATTCATTTTGGGAAATGATATCCAAGTTATTAATAATAATGACTGGTTTAAAGAGATAAATTTTGTAGATTTTTTAAGAGATATAGGAAAGCAATTTAGAATAGGACCGATGCTTTCTAAAGAAAGCGTAAAACTGAGAATGGAAAGCGAAATTGGTATGAGTTTTACTGAGTTTTCTTATCAGCTCCTTCAGGCTTATGATTTTTATTATTTACATAAACATAGTAATATAATTCTTCAAATGGGTGGATCGGATCAATGGGGAAATATCACCGCCGGTATAGAATTAATAAGAAAACTTACACATAAAACAGCTTATGGAATGACCTTTCCACTTTTAACAAGAAGTGACGGAAAAAAATTTGGAAAATCGGAAGAGGGTGCAATTTGGCTTGATAAAGATAAATTATCTTTTTATCAATTCTATCAATACTTTATAAGATTACCTGATAGTGATGTGATTAAAATTTTAAAAATGCTTACCTTTTTAGACATAAAAGATATTGAAGCTTTAGAAAATGAGATGAATAGTAGCAGCTATGAGTCCAATACTGTTCAAAAAATACTTGCAGATGAAGTTACAAGAATTGTTCATAAACAAGAGGGGCTTGATATTGCTTTAAAAGTTACTAAAACAGCAGCTCCCGGCTCTGAAACAAAACTAGATAAAGAAGCTCTTATAGCTATTTCAAACGATATGCCGAATGCCAATCTAACAATAGATGAGATAATTGGTGTTAAATTTGTTGATATATCCGTGAAAATCAATCTTACTTCTAGTAAATCAGAGGCTACAAGACTTGTAAAAAATGGTGGCGCTTACTTAAATAACAATAAAGTTACGGATCCAAATTTAAAAATTACCCAAAAAGATTTAATTGATGATCTATTTTTACTTTTTGGATCAGGGAAAAAAAAGAAAATTTTAGTGCAAGTTATTGAAAAATAAAACTTTTTTTAAAAAAGTACTTGCTTGAAAATTAATAAGATAAGACAATAAAGCTAACTGTAAAGAGTTAAAATAAAGGGGATATATGATGGGCACAATTACTAAAAAAAGTCTCATTCAAAAGATTGCTCATAAAAAAGGAATACATCCAAATGATGTAAGAATTGTTGTTCAATCTTTTTTAGATGAGATGACAGAATCGCTTGTGCATGGTGATAGATTAGAGTTTAGAGATTTTGGTGTTTTTGAAGTTGTAGAAAGAAAACAAAAAATTGGAAGAAATCCAAAAAATCCTTCAGTTCCAATTAAAATTCCTGCAAGAAAAGCTGTGAAATTTACTCCAGGTAAAAAAATGAAAAAAGATATTGAAACTGGTGTTTTCTCTCCATCTGAAGAAGAGCCGTCTTCTCTTTAAAATTAAAATTTTAATTTTCTTAAAACAACCCAATTTATTGGGTTGTTTTTTTTGTTTT